>NZ_CP108430.1:5859642-6167857 GCF_041435335.1 Streptomyces sp. NBC_01283 | reverse complement strand
CGCATTCCTCGATCAGCAGATCAGGTCCGGCCTTGACGAACGCGGCCAGCGAGGCCTCGCCGAGGCCTTCCCGGTAGATCTCGACGTGGAGGTAGGGGTCCAGCTCGGCCATGGCCCGTGCGCACAGCACCGTCTTCTCGACGCCCAGTTCGTGGACGCCGGCCCGCAGCCGGTTGAGGTTCGACAGGCTCAGTCGGTCGAAGTCGGTGAGGAGGAAGGTTCCGCCGACGCCTTCCGCGGCGCACGCCAGTGCGGCGGCGGCACCCACGGAGAGGCCGATCACCCCGATTCTCCGGGTGAGCAGGGCACGCTGCTGGGAGCGGGTGATCTTTCCGCGGTTGCGGTCGGTACGAACGAGTCGGTACTCGTCCCTGGGCAGTACGTGCACGAGACGGCCCGACCACGGGTACCAGGCCCAAGTCCCGTACGCGTCGCCGGGGACGCCATCGGTCACCCGGGAGACGGCGGCCGCCAGTTCCGCACCCCCGAGCCCCGCGTCGGGCGAGAGGCACCGGACGAGCTCTTCGAGCTGTGCGTCGATCTGGTCGTGGACGTCGCGCACCCGGCCGGACGCGCGGAGATCGTGCAGAGCTTCGCGCTCCGATGGCCTGGAGAGATCGAACAGGACAGGGCGAAACGATTCCCTGTGGTGAGCACGCGTCGGTTCGGCCACTGAAGTGGAGTTGTTCACGAGCGCCAAAAATAGCCGGGTGATCGACAACTTCGACGGCCCATCACCCTGGGGCGCACTCTCGAATTGATCTTCGCATGACGCACGCCCCCCTGCCCCTCCCGTGCCCCCCTCATGCGCCCTCTGACCTGGGACCGATCAGGCCTCAGGCGGCCGTCTCACGCCGATAGCGCACCTCGGCCCGCCCCTCGACCTCCACCTCGCCCACGGCCACGAACCCGGCGCGGACGAGCACTGTCCGCGACCCGGCGTTGTCGGCGTACGTCGCCGCCCGCAGCGCGCGCAGCCCGTACTCGGCACCGGCGATCCCGCACACCTGCCGCACGGCGGAGGTGGCGAGCCCGCGCCCGGTCACCCGCTCGGCGATGCGGTAACCGAGCTCGGCCTCGCCCTCCGCCACATCCACCAGATTGACGCGCCCGAGCACCGCCCCCTCTTCGTCCACGAGCACATGGAAGTGACAGCTGCCGTCCGCCTGTTCGGCGAGCAGGGCCGCGTGCCGCGCGGCGAACCCGGTGAAGTAGGCGTCGCCACGATCGGGGACGGACCTGGCGAAGAACTCCCGGTTCTCCCGCTCGAAGGCGAGCAGGGCGGGAGCGTGACCGGGGCGCAGACGCTGGAGTTCGGGCATACCGCGACGCTAACCCCGTCGGACAGGGCGCCGCACCGGGAATTGCTGCCGGGCGGCGTCCCGGAAGGGGAGCCGCCTTGGGCGCCGGGGCGCCGGGTGCCGGTCAGCGGCTCTCCCGCCGCACCTCCACACTCAAGTCCCCTTCGTTCAGCACCACATGCAGCCGGTCCCCCGCTGCCGTCACCCGCGTCCGCGCCCGCACCCCCTCGGGAAGGTCCGGCAAGGTCGGCCGCACGCCGCATTCCGCTCGCACGCGGTCCAGGAGTGCGCGCATCTCCTTGGGGGCGGGGCGTGTGCTCAGGTACCAGGCCGTTCCTTCGCCGTAGGTGTGGCGGGTCACCGTCGGGGCGCCTTCGGGGGACGAGGTCACCGCCTGCGCTCCCTCCAGGTGGATCTCCTCCGTCCAGGTGCCGTCGGGGCGGGGGTCGAACTCCTCCACGCGTAGGCCAAGGAGGGCGCGGAAGGGGGCCGGGTAGCCGCCGAGGTGGACCCGGTCGTGTTCGTCGGTGATTCCGGAGAAGTAGGACATGACCACCGTGCCGCCGGTTCTGACATACGTGCAGATGCGTTCCGCTGTCTCATTCGTCACCGAGTAAAGATTGGGGATCAGGAGCAGGCGATACCTGGTCAAGGCCGCCAGATCCGTTTTCGCTGACACCACGTCGCAGGCCACCGACGCGTCGTACAGCGGCTTGTGGTGGGCCAGGGCCGCGTCCAGGAGCCGTACGTCCGCGCTGGGGTGCGCGTCCAGTTCCAGGGCCCACCAGCTGGGCCAGTCCAGGAGCAGGGCCGCGTCCGCCCGCTCGGGGCGGGAACCCAACAGATCGGGGTACGAGGCCAGTTCCGCGCCCAGCTCGCGCACCTCCCGGAAGATCCGCGTCTCCCGGCCCCCGTGCGGCACCATCGCCGAGTGGAACTTCTCTGCGCCCCCGCGCGACTGCCGCCACTGGAAGAACAGCACCGAGTCCGCGCCGTGCGCCACCGCCTGCCAGCTGTCCAGGCGCATCCGGCCCGGCGGCTTCCTGCCGTTGCGCTCACGCCAGTTGACCGCTCCCGGGGCCTGTTCCAGGAGCAGCCACGGCCGGCCGTCCTTCAGTCCGCGCATGACGTCGTACGAGAAGGCCGTCCGGTGCGGGGCGGACTCGTCGTGCGGGTCCGGGTAGGAGTCGTACGCGATCACGTCCAGGTGGGGGGCCCACGCGAACAGGTCAAGGGTCTTTGCCAGCGGGACGAAGTTCGTCGTGACCGGTACGTCCGGTGTGATGCGGGTCAGGACCTCCTTCTCCGCCAGGTAGCACGCCAGGAGCTCGTCCGACGAGAAGCGCCAGTAGTCCAGCTGCTGGGCCGGGTTGCGGAACGACGGGGCCTTGCGCGGGGTGTGGATCTCCTCGAAGGTGCCGTAGCGCTGCGACCAGAAGTCCGTCGACCAGGCGTCGTTGAGCTCCGCCACCGTGCCGTAGCGCTGCCGCAGCCAACCGCGGAACGCCGCCGTCGACACCTCGCAGTGGCAGTGGCGCGAGATGTGGCAGCCGTATTCGTTGCCGATGTGCCAGAGGGCCAGCGCGGGGTGCGTGCCATAGCGCGTGGCCAGGCGCTCGGCGAGGCGTACGGCGTGGGTGCGGTGGACCGGGCTGGACGGGCACCAGTGCTGGCGCGAGCCAGGATGCAGGCGGACCCCGTCCTCCGTGACCGGGAGGACGGAGGGGTGCAGGCGCGTCAGCCAGGGGGGCGGGGACGCCGTCATCGTGGCCAGGCCGACCGCGACGCCCGCCTCCGCCAGGCGGTCCAGGTGACCGTCGAGCCAGGTGAAATCGTATGCCCCCGGGGCGGGCTCCGTCTTCGCCCAGGAGAAGATCCCGAGCGTCACGAGATTCACGCCCGCCTCGCGCATCAACTCGGCGTCCTCGGCGTGGACTTCGGGGCCCCACTGCTCGGGGTTGTAGTCCCCGCCGTACCCGAGGGACGCGAGACGCCCGTAGAGGCGTCGCAGGCGCGCGGTTTCATCCATGGCCGACAACGTAGGACGTCGGCTCACCCGTCGCCAGAGGCGGAGGAGGCCGTGGATGAGGAGGACGTTTTCGGTGGGGCCAGGCAGGCCGGGTCCGGTACGGCACAGCCCTCGGTCGGCTCGGCCGGCTGGCAGAGCATCAGTGCCACGTCGTCGGCCAGCGGCGCCCCCGTGTGCTCGGTCACCCGCGCGTAGAGCGCGTCCAGCGCGTCCGACGCCAGCGGTTCGGCCAGCGCGTGGGCGGCGCCCTCGCTCAGCGGGAAGTCGGTGCCGTCCGCGTCACGCGCCTCGCTGAGCCCGTCCGTGTAGAACAGCATCCGGTCGCCGGGCTGCAGCCAGCTCCGGTGCATCACGGGCTTCGAGCCGAGCCCCAACGGCACGGCGGGCGCCGGAGCTTCGAGCAGCTTGACCCGCCGGCCGACGCGCAGCGGCGCGGGATGCCCGCAGTTGACGAGCCGCACCTCACCCTGGGCGAACTCGGCGAAGACGGCGGTGACGAAGTCCTCCGGGCCCAGCTCCGGCGTGATCCGCGCGTCCAGGGCCCGCGCCAGGTCGGGCAGGCGCGGGGTGGTGTAGGCGAGGTCGCGGAACGCTCCGATGACCCCGGCCGAGATGCGCAGCGCCTCCAGGTCGTGGCCGCGTACGTCCCCCATGAACACCCGGAGTCCGTACGGCGTGTGCGCGATGTCGTACACGTCCCCGGCCACCGTCGCCCCCTGGACCGGGCAGTGGTGGCGGGTGCAGACGTCGATGCCGCCGATCTGCTCGGACACCGGCCGCAGGATCGCGCCCTGCGCCGCCCGCGCCACCTCCGTGGCCCGGGCCAGCGCGACCTCTCCCGCGCTCTGCCGGGCGGCGACGACGACGGCCAGCGCGCCTCCCGCGAGCAGCACCAGGAACTCCACCAGGAAGGGTGGGCCCGGGAACGCGGGGAAGCTGCGCGTCACTCCTGCCGTCACGGCGAGGAGCACGGTCCAGCCTGCCGTGGCGGCCGTGTGCCGGACGCCGTGCCGGACACAGGACGCCAGTGGGCCGATCAGCAGCATGGCGGCGGCCGGCTCCCAGCCCGCGGCGAAGATTCCCGGGGCGGCGAGAACGGAGCAGACGGTCAGGGGCAGCACACGGCTCACCCTCGCGCCCCACCGCTCACGCCATCCTTCACGGATGGCCATGCGCAGGCCCCCTGACTCTGTGTAACCCCGCTCTCGTGAACGGCAACTATGGCGTAAGGGCCATAGATTCACGGCCCGTTGACAGGAGCAGGGCTCTTGATGATCAGGACTGACTCCGCCATGCGGGTATTTGCACGTCTGGCCGGTGAGGGGGTGCCACTTGCGGCGACCATGCCCCTGCCGGGCCCTCGCGGAGGAGAGCGCCATCGAAGCCATGTTGGGAGAGTCACGCCTCGTGACGCTGACCGGAGTGGGGGGGTCGGCAAGTCGCGCCTGGCGCTGCGGGCCGCCCGCCGGGCCGAGCGGGTCTTCGCCCCCGGGGCGCGGCTGATCCAGCTGGCACCGCTGCGCGAGGCGTCGCTGCTCGGTGCCGTACCCCTTGAGGAGCCGTACCTGGCCGACCAGAGCACCAGGCCCGCCGAGGACGTGGTCGCCGAGTGGCTCGCCGACAAGCAGCTCCTCCGGGTCCTCGACTCGTGCGAACACCTCGTCGAGGCGTGCGCCCGGCTGGTGCGGACCCTAGCCCACGCCCCGCGACTCCTGCCCCGACCGCGCCTCGATCCCCCGGAAGTGGTCCGCCATCGCGCGCTGAGCCCGCTCCACGTCCCGTGCCCGCAGCGCCGTCACGATGTCCCGGTGTCTGCGCACCGTCACCTCCGGGGCGGGGTCACGGGCCCACCCCCGTACGCCCGCCACCCGGTGGAAGACGTTCCAGAACGCGCCGAGCAGCTGCGGCACCAGCTCGTTGCCCAGCGAGCGGTAGAGCGTCTCGTGGAACTCGCGGTCGAGGTCGGGGAAGGCGGCGCCCGTGCCCGCCGATTCCTCCATCTTGCGGACCAGAGACTCCAGTTGGGACAGTTCATCGTCCGTGAGCAGGACCGCGACCCGGCGCACCAGGCCCTCCTCAAGGACCTCGCGCACCTGAAGTATCTCCGCGAGCGCATGGGTGTCGTCCGCGAGCTGCACCAGTGTGCGGAAGGTGAGCCCGTCGGCCAGCGGCATCAGCGACGCCTGCCCGACGTACGTTCCGTAGCCGTGTCTGATCTCCACGATGTCCAGGGCCTGGAGCGCCTTGAGTGCCTCGCGCACCGAGTTCCTGCTGACCCCGAGTTCCTCCATCAGCTCGGCCTCGGTGGGCAGCAGCGCGCCCGGCCGGAGTTTCCTGTCGAGGATCAACTGCATGACTGCGCGCTGGACTTGGCTGCCCACACGCCGTTCGCGGACTGGCTCCTGAGGCATGCGGCACATCGTAGGCACGGATGACATCCCACGTCCCACCTCCGGACCAACATCGTCCGGCATGGCCCGGATTCGGATCCGTGCGCGATCTCTTGACCGGCCATCGCGGCGCTCCTATGGTCGCCACGCCACTACGACGTAGGACGTGGGATCTCTCAAGGGAGACACAGTGAGCGACCAGAAGACCAGCATCGCCTCCACCGGACCCGCACCGGACCGCCGGTCCTTCCTCAGGTACACCGGTGCGCTGGGCGCGGCGGCCGCCCTCACCACCTCGCTCTCCGCCTGCTCGTCGGGGCCCGAGTCCACGAATGACGCGGGAGGGGGCGGCGGCACGGGCGGCGACTCCACCCTCACCGCCGTCATCGGCTATGGGAACGACGGCAGTTGGGATCCGACGCAGACCGCGTCCGCCTTCGCGATGGCCGGCAACGAACACATCTACGAGGGCCTGCTCAACACCGATCCCATCACGCGCGAGCCGTACCCCGCGCTCGCCACGCAGATCCCCTCCGACCACAAGGCGACCACCTGGAAGTTCACGCTGCGGCCCGGCGCCAAGTGGCACGACGGGAAGCCCGTGACCGCCGACGACGTGGTGTTCGTCTTCGACCGCATCCTGGACCCCAAGACGCAGACGCTGGCCAAGGGCTTCTTCGAGAGCTGGCTGAAGGGCGTCAAGAAGATCGACGCGACGACCGTCGAACTCACCCTGAGGTTCCCCTTCCCGGACGGTCTGGCCCGGCTCTCCCTCGCCAAGATCATGCCGAAGCACGTCTTCTCCAAGCCGGGCGCCTGGGACGAGGCGACCAAGGGCAAGGCGGTGGGCTCGGGCCCGTACAAGCAGGTGTCGCACCACCCGAAGTCCAACACCACCTTCGAGGCGTTCGGCGACTACAACGGCCCGCGCAAGGCCGCCTTCAAGAAGATGAACTGGCTGACCATCGTGGACGCGGCACCCCGCGTCGCGAAGATCTCCGGCGGCAGCGCGGACGCGGAGATCTCCGACAACATCCCGTACGCCAACATCGAGCAGCTCAAGAAGGACGGCCTGACCGTCGAGGGCGGGGCGGGGATGAACAACCTGTTCCTGATGTTCAACACCGCGCACAAGCCCTTCGACGACGTCCGCGTACGGCAGGCGCTGCACTACGCCATCGACACCGAGAAGATGATCCAGGTCGCGCTCAAGGGCCACGGCAAGGCGTCGACCTCGTTCCTCAACGAGACCAACCCGGCCTACCGCCCGGCGAAGTCGGTCTACGCGTACGACCCGGCGAAGGCGAAGAAGCTCCTGAAGGAGGCCGGGGTCAAGGATCTGTCGATCAACCTCATGGCGGTGAACGTGAGCTGGATCGTCGACTGTCTGCCGACGATCAAGGCCTCGTGGGACGCGATCGGCGTCAAGACGACGCTCGACCCGCAGGAGACGACGGCCGTCTTCACCAAGATGGACCAGAAGAAGGACTACCAGATCGTCGCGGCGGCCTCGAACCCCAACCAGTTCGGCATCGACCCCGATCTGATCATGCACTACAACTACGGGCCCGAGAACCTGTGGATGGGTTACGCCCGCTGGGCGGACGACGCCGTCGCCAAGAAGCTCTTCAGGGACATGGACCAGGCGACGCGCGAGCCCGACGCGACCAAGAAGAAGACCATGGTCCAGGACTACATCGACACCGTCGCCGAGCAGGCGGTGATCTATCCGGTCGTGCACAACGAGCTGATGACCGCCTGGGACCCGAAGAAGCTCACCGGCATCAAGGCCCAGCCCTATCCGGGCATCAACCTCCTCCAGGCCAAGTGGGCCGACTAGGCAACCATCCGACTGGCCGACCGGCCGTCCCGGCACCACCGTTGGGAGTCGTACGCACGTGACCGCGATCGTCAGAATCCTGGCCCGCCGCCTCCTCCTGCTCGTCCCGCTGCTGCTCGGCATCGTCCTGTTCGTCTTCCTCGTGATGCGCTTCTCGGACATCGACCCGGCGTCGGCGTTCTTCCAGGGCGCCAATCCGACCCCGGAGCAACTGCACGAGTTCCGTGAGGAGAACGGCCTGCTCGATCCGCTGCCGGTGCGCTACGTCGCGTTCGTCGGCGATCTCGTCCAGGGCGACATGGGCATCAGCGTGCTCACCCGCTCACCGGTGGTGGAGCAGGTCACCACCGCGCTTCCGCTCACCGTGCAGCTCACCTTCATGGGCCTGGGCATCGCCGTGGTGATCTCGCTGCTGCTCGGTGTGACCGCCGCGATCTACCGCGACCGGCTGCCCGACCAGCTGATCCGCGTCATCTCGCTGACCGGGGTGGCGGCGCCCGGCTTCTGGCTGGCGCTGCTCATGATCCAGTACTTCGCGGTGGAGGCGGGCTGGTTCCCGACCGGCGGGTACGTCAACCCCGGCGACTCGTTCACCGGCTGGCTGAAGACGATGACGCTCCCCGCGCTCGCGCTCTCCCTGCCGGTGGCCGCCGGGCTCACCCGCATCATCCGCACGGCGGTGGTCGAGGAACTCGACAAGGACTACGTGAGGACGGCGATCGGCAGCGGCCTGCCACCGGTCGTGGTGGTCGGCCGGAACGTCCTGCGCAACGCCCTCATCAACCCGCTGACCGTGCTCGGCCTGCGCGTCGGCTATCTGCTCGGCGGCGCCGTCGTCATCGAGACGATCTTCTCGCTGCCCGGCATGGGGAAGCTGATGATCGACGCCGTGAAGAACGGCGACCCGGCCGTCGTGCAGGGGGTCGTCATCACGACGGCCGTCGGATTCGTGATCGTGAACCTGGTCCTCGACATCCTCCACCTGCTGGTCAATCCGCGTCTGAGGGGGGCCTGATGGTCACGTCGCGCAAAGCCCTGGCAGAGCGGCTCTCGCGGCCCGGCATCCGGCTGCGCTCCCTGCGCCGCCTCCCGGTGCTCTCGCGCGTCGCGGTGGGCGTGGTCGGGGTGGTCGTCCTCGTGGCGCTCTTCGCGCCGCTGCTCGCCCCGCACGACCCGCTCGACCAGCAACCCCAGGTCGACGGCACGGGACACCCGTCGGCGGACCACTGGATGGGCCAGGACAGCCTCGGCAGGGACATCCTCAGCCGGCTGATGTACGGGGCGCGCTGGTCCCTGGCGATCGGACTCGGGGCGACGCTGCTCGCCCTGCTCGTCGGTGCCCTGCTCGGGGCGATCGCGGCGACCTCGCGCAAGGCGGTCGACGAGACGCTGATGCGGGGCCTTGACATCGTCATGGCGTTCCCGGGGATCGCGCTCGCCGCCGTGCTCGTGGCGGTCTTCGGCGGCGGCATCCTCGTCCTGATCTGCGCCATCGCGTTCCTGTTCACCCCGCCGATCGCCCGAGTCGTGCGCGCGAACGTGATGGACCAGTACGGCGAGGACTACGTCGTCGCCGAGCGTATCGTCGGCGCCCGCACCCCGCACATCCTCATCAGGCACGTGGCCATCAACTGTGCCGCACCGATCCTGGTGTTCTGCACGGTGCAGGTCGCCGAGGCCATCGTCTTCGAGGCCTCGCTGTCGTTCATCGGCGCGGGCGTGCGGCCCCCGGACCCGTCCTGGGGCAGCGTCATCGCCGACGGCAAGAACATGGTGCTGCTCGGCGGCTGGTGGGCGACGGTCTTCCCCGGCCTGCTGATGCTGATCACGGTCCTGTCCCTGAACATCCTCTCCGAGGGCGTCTCGGACGCGTGGGCGGCGCCCGTCTCCCGCGACGTGCCGCGCGGCGCCCGCAAAGAGGACCCCCTCGAAGCTCCCGAGCCGGGCAGCGGCGAGGTCCTTGAACTGCCGGGCCTGACGGAGGCGGCCCAGCGTCTGCGCTCCCGCGCGCGCCCGCTGCCGGAGGGCGCTCCGGTGCTGAGCGTCTCCGGCCTCACGATCGGCTTCGACGCCCGGCACGGCGGCGTGGACATCGTCGACGGCATCAGCTTCCACGTACGGCCGGGTGAAGTCCTCGGCCTGGTGGGCGAGTCGGGCTGCGGCAAGTCGCTCACCGCGCTGACCGTGATGGGCCTGGAACCGAAGGGGGCCCGCATCGGCGGCCAAGTCACGTTCGACGGCGAGCAGTTGATCGGGATGCCGATGCGCACCCGCAGGCGGCTGCTCGGCCACGACATGGCGATGATCTACCAGGACGCCCTGTCCTCCCTCAACCCCGCGATGACGGTCCGGTCCCAGCTCAAACAGGTCGTACGGCGGGGAGGGCGCCGCACGGCGGTCGAACTCCTCGAACTGGTCGGCCTGGACCCGGACCGCACCCTGCGCAGCTATCCGCACGAGCTCTCCGGCGGCCAGCGCCAGCGCGTCCTGATCGCGATGGCGCTCTCCCGCGACCCGAAGCTGATCGTCGCGGACGAGCCGACGACCGCCCTGGACGTCACCGTGCAGGCCCAGGTCATCCAGCTCCTGCTGCGCCTGCGCGAGGAACTGGGCTTCGCGCTGATCCTCGTCTCGCACGACCTGGCCCTGGTCGCGGACGTCACCGACCGGGTGGTCGTGATGTACGGCGGCCAGATCGTCGAGACGGGCGTGACGGCGGACCTCGTCGAGGCACCCTCGCACCACTACACGCGCGGCCTGCTCGGCTCGGTGCTCTCGCTCGAATCGGCGGCGGAACGCCTCACCCAGATCAAGGGCGTCGTGCCCTCGCCCGCCGACTTCCCCGCGGGCTGCCGGTTCGCGGACCGGTGCCCCCTCGCGAGCGAGGTGTGCCGCACGACGGCGCCCGGACTCGTCGGCGGGGCACGGCACTCCATCGCCTGCCACCATCCGGCGCAGCAGCCGCCGCGGGTGCCGGAACCCAGGGGAAGCGAGGCCCTCCAGTGACAGGGACAGCGACAGAAACAGCGGCAGCGACAGGGACAGCAGACGACCTGATCACCCTCTCCGACGCGCACGTCGTGCACCGGGCGCGCTCGGGCGGGCTGTTCTCGCGCGACCGCGTGTACGCCCTGACCGGCGCCGATCTGACCATCGCGCCCGGCGAGACGGTGGGCGTCGTGGGCGAGTCGGGGTGCGGCAAGTCGACGCTCGCGAAGGTGCTCGTGGGAGTGCAGCGGCCCACGGCGGGCACGGTGTCCTTCCGGGGAAGCGACCTGTGGACGATGCCGCCCGCCGAGCGGCGGGCCGCGATCGGCGGGCACACCGCCATGATCTTCCAGGATCCTTCGACGGCACTGAACCGCAGGCTGACGGTGCGCCAGATCCTGCGGGACCCACTGGACGTGCACAAGGTGGGCACGTCCGCTCAACGCGACGTACGCGTGCGTGAGTTGATGTCCCTCGTCGGGCTGCCCAAGGTCCTCGCGGACGGGCTGCCGGGGCAGCTGTCGGGCGGGCAGCGGCAGCGCGTGGCGATCGCGCGCGCACTGGCGCTGGAACCGGATCTCGTGGTGGCGGACGAGCCGACGAGCGCCCTCGACGTCTCGGTGCGCGCGCAGATCCTCAACCTCCTCCTCGACCTGAAGGAGCGGCTCGGTCTGGCCCTGGTCTTCGTGTCGCACGACATCCAGACGGTGCGAAGGATGAGCGACCGGGTCATCACCATGTATCTGGGCAGGATCGTGGAGGAGTCACCGGCCCAGGAGATCCTGGACCGGGCACGGCACCCGTACACCCGGGCGCTCTTCTCGGCGACGCCCGGCCTCCTCGACCCCATCGACCCGATCCCGCTCGTCGGCCCGGTCCCGTCGGCCACCCGGCCGCCGAGCGGCTGCCCGTTCCGTACGCGGTGCTGGAAGGCGGACGACGTTTGCGCCGCCACCATGCCGGACTTCGCGTCGACGGAGGGGTCCGGGCACCGCTACCGCTGCCACCACCCCGTGCGGGACGGCCAGTCCACGCACGAGCTAGTGATCCAGTCCGCCGCCACGGACGCGAGCCCCAGGGAGAATCCATGACCGCCCGCCCGTCGCCCGCCACCGCTCCTCCAAGGATGCGCTTCTCGCCTTCTGAATCCCCGCTCACCGGTGTCGTACCGCCCGTCTGCACCCCTCTGACACCGGACCGCGAGGTGGATACAGCGTCGCTCGTCAGGCTGGTCGACCACTTGGTGGCGGGCGGGGTCGACGGCCTGTTCGTCCTCGGCTCGTCGTCGGAGGCGGCGTACCTGACGGACAGCCAGCGCAGGCTGGTGGTCGACACGGTGGCCGGACACGTCGGGGGCCAACTCCCCGTCCTGGCAGGGGCGATCGACATGGCCACGCCACGGGTCCTCGACCACGTCCGCTCGGTGACGGACGCGGGGGCCGACGGAGTGGTGGTGACGGCCCCCTTCTACACGCGCACCCACCCGGTGGAGGTGGCACGCCACTTCCGGCTGGTCGCGGCGGGGTCACCGGTACCGGTCTTCGCGTATGACCTCCCGGTGGGCGTCCACACGAAACTGGCCGCGGAGCTCGTCCTTGAACTGGCGGCGGACGGCGTGCTCGCCGGTCTCAAGGACTCCAGCGGGGACGAGGGGAACTTCCGTGAGGTGGTGCTCGGGGCGCGGGGGCGGGCGGACCTCTCGGGCTTCAGCGTGCTGACGGGTTCGGAGACGACGGTGGACACGGCGCTCGCGATGGGCGCGGACGGGGTGGTGCCGGGCCTGGGGAACGTGGACCCGGAGGGGTACGCGCGGCTGTACCGCTCCTGCCGGGAGGGTGACTGGGTGCGGGCACGGGCCGAACAGGAGCGGCTGTGCGGCCTGTTCGGGATGGTGCGGGTCGGGGATGCCGGGCGGATGGGCGGCAGCTCGTCCGCGCTCGGCGCGTTCAAGGCGGCGCTGCATCTGCGAGGTGTGATCGCGTGTGCGGCCACCGCTGAGCCGCAGGTGCCGCTCTCCTCCGGAGAGGTTGAGCGGGTGGGGAAGTTCTTGGCCGGGGCCGGGTTGTTGTAGCCCCCGGCGTCCCGCTGCGGGGCGGCGTCGCGTGCCGTCTGTCACCGGCTTCGCCGAGTTCGTCCTCAAACGCCGGACGGGCTGGAATTCTCCCCGGACGGGCTGAGGCCGCGGAATCAGCCCGTCCCCGTCACTCCCGGCCGCACCAGCCCCGACTCGTACGCCACGATCACCAGCTGCGCCCGGTCCCTCGCCCCCAGCTTGCCCATGATCCGGCTGACATGTGTCTTCGCGGTCAGCGGGCTCAGCCCCAGCGACTCCGCGATCTCCGTGTTGTTCAGGCCGCGCGCCACCAGGGCGAGCACCTGGCACTCCCGCTCGCTCAGCTGCCCGGAGAGCACCTCCGGCAGGGACACCTCGGCCGGTGCCCGCAGGGCCCGTGCGATCAGCCGGGACGTCGGGCCCGGTGAAAGGAGCGACTCCCCCGCCGCCACCGTACGGATCGCCTCCAGGAGCTCCCCCGGCTTCGTGTCCTTGACCAGGAAGCCGGACGCCCCGGCCCGCAGCGCGTCGACGACGTGCTCGTCCGTGTCGTAGGTCGTCAGCATCAGCACCTTCACGCCGGCCAGGTCCTCGTCCTGGGCGAGGAGCCGCGTCGCCTCGATCCCGTCGAGGTCGGGCATCCGGATGTCCATGACGATGAGATCGGCACGCTCCGACCGGGCGAGGTCGACCGCCGACCGCCCCGTGCCCGCCTGTCCCACCACCTCCATGTCCGGTGCGGACTCGACCAGCATCGCGAACGCCGCCCGCACCAGCGTCTGATCATCGGCAAGCAGTACACGGATCGTCATTGAAGCCCTCCCCCGGCAGACCCCGCAGACCCTACAGAGGCCAGCGGCAGCACGGCCGACACCGTGAACCCGCCGCCCTCCCTGGGGCCCGCCTCCAGTGTGCCGCCCACGCTCCGGGCCCGTTCCCGCATCCCGACGAGGCCGAATCCGGGCGTGCGGGACGGCGCGACGGCCGCGGTCCCGTCGTCCGTGACGGTCACCCGCAGCGCCGCGTCCGACGTGTGTATCCGCACCTGGACGGTGAGCCCGGGACCGCCGTGCCGCACCGCGTTCGTCAGGGCCTCCTGCACGATCCGGTAGGCCGCGGCGCCGACGGCGGGCGGCGCCTGTGCCTCCCGTACGGCCAGCTCGACCTCGGCGCCCGACGTCCGCGCCGCCTCCGCCAGATCGGCGAGACCGTCGAGCCCCGGCAGCGGGCCCCGCGGCTCATCGGCGGTGCCCGCCCGCAACACGTGCAGCGTGGCCCGGAGTTCGCCCCGCGCGGAGCGGCAGGTGTCGGCGATGTCGTCGAGGGCCTTGGCCACCGCCGCCCGGTCGAGGCGCTCCGGGTCGGCGGCCAGGACATGCGCCGCCACGGAGGTCTGGACGCCGACCAGGGTGATGCTGTGCGCGAGCAGGTCGTGCAGATCGCGGGCGACCCGCAGCCTCTCCTCGGCGACCCGCCGCCGCGCCTCCTCCTCGCGCGTACGCTCCGCCCGCTCGGCACGTTCCAGTACGGAGGTGACGTACTGGCGGTGGATGCGGACATAGACGCCGAGCAGCAGCACGGAGACGATCCAGCCGGAGATCCTGAGGACCTCGGCCACCTGGTGCGGGGCGACGCTCGCGTTGACGGTCAGCGTGATGCCGACGACGAGGAGGCCGGTGATCAGGGCACGGCGCGGGCGGCCGGACACGGCGACGGTGTAGAGCGCGACCATGCCGACCGGGACGGCGGCCATGTGCGTGTAGTCCACGGCGTGGTACGGGGCGACGCAGGCGACCACCGCGAGGAGCACGAGCAGGGGGTGGCCGCGTCGCCACGCCAGCGGCACGTGCGCGCAGAGCAGCAGCGTCCACCCGAGGAGGTCGGGCCTGCGGCCGTCGTCGACGAATGCGGCGAGGAGGCCGGACAGCACCGCGAGCCCCGCGGCGAACAGCGCGTCGTCGCGCAGGGCGCGCCGGCTGCCGGGCACGGCTCCCGTCAAGGCGAGCAGGCCACGCGGCGCGGACGACCTCTCGTGAACCCGCGGTATGTCCCCCACAGTTGCATCCTCCCGTACGAGGGTGCCCCTCCGGCGGGAAAGGGGCACCCTGAGGCGGTCGACGTTCAGGACACGGTGGCCCGTTGGGGCTTCTGGGCCGCTCCTGAGGCGGGCGCCGGGCGTGAGAGGTTCCCCGGCCACCACACCTTCCGCCCGAGCGCCACGCTGGCGCTCGTGACCAGATACGTCCGCACCAGGAACGTGTCGAGGAGCACCCCGACCGCGATCACGAAGCCCAGTTCGACGAGCTGCACCAGCGGCATGCTGGTGAGCACCGCGAAGGTCGCCGCGAGCACGAGACCCGCCGACGCGATGACGCCGCCCGTGGTGCGCAGCGCGGTCAGCGCCGCCTCCCCCGGTTCCGCTCCGGCGAGGGACTCCTCGCGCATGCGGTGCATCAGGAAGATGCCGTAGTCGACGCCCAGGGCGACGAGGAAGACGAAGGACAGCAGGCCGAGCCCGGGATCCGTGCCCTCGAAGCCGAAGAGCGGCTCGAAGACCAGGCCCGCGATGCCGAGCGAGGCTCCCCATACGGCGACCACGGCGGCGAGGAGCAGCAACGGCGCGACGAGGGACCTCAGCAGCACCACCAGGATCAGCAGGACCGCCGCGAGGACCAGTGGCACGATGATCAGGCGGTCACGGTCGTTCGTGTCCTTCAGGTCGAGTTGCTGGGCGCTCGCGCCGCCGACGTAGGAGCCGTCGAGGTCCGACCGCAGTGCCTTGATCGTCGCCGTCTCCCCCGCCGACTCGGGCGCGGACGTCGCGACGACGGAGAACTCCGTCCAGCCCTCGCCCGTACGTCCCTTGGCGGCGCTGTCCACGCCCTTGGTGCCCTTGATGTCGGCGAGGGCGTCGGTGGCCCGGTCGGCGGGCGTCATCACGGTGATGGGCCGGGTGCCGTGTTCGGGGTAGGCCTTGGCGAGGGTCTCCATCGCGGTGACGGAGTCGGGGGTCTTGGTGAAGGAGTCCTCCTGCTTCAGGGCGCCCGGCAGGTTCAGCGCCCCCAGGGCGAGCGCGCCGAGCAGCACGGCGCCGCCCGCGAGCACGGTGAGGGGCCTGCGGCCCGCCGAACTCCCCATCATGGAGAAGAGGCTGCGCCGCTGCTTGGGCTCGCTGCCGAAGGCGGGCACGAGCGGCCAGAACACGCGCCGTCCGAGCAGGACCAGGAGCGCGGGCAGCAGTGTCAGCATCGCGAGGAGCGCGCACAGCACGCCGACCGTGCCGAGCGGGCCCATGCCGCGGCTGCTGTTGAGGTCGGCGGCGAGCAGGCAGAACAGCCCGAGCGCGACCGTCCCGGACGAGGCGAGCACGGCGGGTCCGCAGCCCTTGAGCGCGGCGACCATCGCGTCGTAGGGCCGTTCGATCCTGCGCAGTTCCTCGCGGTAGCGGGAGACGATGAGCAGGGCGTAGTCGGTGCCCGCGCCGAACACGAGGATCGTCATCACGCCGCTGCTCTGGCCGGTGACGGACGTCCCGAAGCCTTCGTGCAGGCCGTATGCGATGCCCATCGCCAGGTAGTCGGCCATGCCCGCCACGGCGAGCGGCACGAGCCACAGGAACGGGCTGCGGTAGATGAGGATCAGGAGCAGCGCGACCACGCCTGCGGTGGTGTAGAGCAGCGGCCCGCCGAGCGAGTTGTAGACCTTGCCCGCGTCGGTGGTGAGGGCTCCGGGGCCGCCGACGTCGACGTTCAACCCACCTCTGTCGTGGGCGACTTCGCGCACGTCGTCGACGAGTGCGTCCCTGGCCTTCTCGTCCTGTCCGGGCTCGTTGCTGGCCACCGGGTACATCAGCGTGGTGCCGTCCTTGGACGGTACGGCGCGTGGGGTGGCGGTCAGCTTGTGGGCCTTGCCGATCTCGGCGATGTGGGAGGCGGCGGCCTTGCGGTCGGCGGCGGTCAGTCCTCCGTCGCGGTGGTAGACGAGCACGAGTTCGGTGGCCTCGCCGCCGGGCAGCTGGGCCTGGAGCTTGGCCACGTGGGTGGAGTCGGCGCTGGCGGGGAGGTAGTCGACGACGCGGTCCTGCTGGGCGTCGGCCAGCTTCGACGCGAAGGGCCCGGCGAGCGCGATGACGGCGATCCACAGCCCCAGGAACAGCCAGGGCACGGCTCGGCGCCGTCGTGAGGTGGTCTGTTCGGCCCGCATGACGGGCCTCCTTCCGGCAGGTTGGCAGGTTCGTTGCCAACCCTTCCGGAGGGGGCCGTGCGATCCGTCGGGCGTGAGGGCGAGTTGGGGCGTACGGCGCAGGGAGGCGGCGGGGCCGCACTACTCCCCCGGGAGTACGGCGGTCCGGCTCACGCGGGGTCGGGCGTGGGCCGTGCGCCGGTCAGAAGTGGGTCGTCCTGGCCGCCACCATCAGCCGCGTGACCTCGTCGGCGCCGATGGTCAGCGCGCCGCCGACCGTGGCGAGGACTTCGCGTTCGGCGGGGGTGTACGGGCCGTCGGCGAGTGCGATCCGGGCGCCCTGGAGCAGCAGCGCCTCACGTCCGGCCGGGGCGAGGTGCGGGGCCAACGGGCCGAGCGCCTCGTGGAGTTCTATGGCCAGTCCGGGCCCGCAGTCCGGGACGGTCGCGCGGCCGGTGTCGGCGGCGAGCGCGTCGACGAGCGCGACGAGTTGTTCCTCGCGGCAGTCGTCGAATCCGGCGCCGCGCAGCGCGCCGACGGCCGCGTCGAGCGTGGAGCGCGACGAGGTGCCGCCCGCGGCGAGGATCGCGAGGACGACGGTGTGCACGGCGTCGCGGACCATGGCCGAGAGCCGGGTGGTCGTGGGATGGCCGAGAACGTCCGTTCCGAAGTGGTCGCCGCAGGCGGCGCACTCGACGATGGGCCCCGTGGTGCCGCGCGGCAGGACCGGGACACCGAGCAGGACGAAGCGGCGACGGCCGGTGCGGCGCTGGAAGTTGCGGTCACCGCCGCAGCCGGGGCAGAAGAACTCGCCGTCCCCGACGGTGGTCCAGGCCGTATGCACGCCGATCACGCGCCGGCGCAGGACCCGCCCGCGTGAAACGGGCATGGCGAAGATGCGGGAGTCCCGGCCGTTTCGTCCCCGATCTGGCAGCACCACGCACCTCCGTAACACCCCGGCGACATTGCCGCGTTGGGCGTGATGTTAGCCACATTGTTGATGTGGCGTCAGCACCCTGTACGAGAGATGGCCGGTAGACGACCTGGACACGGCCGCACGCAAAAGCGCCGGACGGGCCCATTCGAGCCCGTCCGGCGCTTGCTGACGTCGTGCTTGAGGCGCGAGGCGCAGGTCAGCGGGCCGCGCGGTTCACCGCGGAAACCGCGGCCTTCAGCGAGGCACGTGTCGTGTTCGCGTCGATGCCGATGCCCCACAGAACCTTGTCGCCGATCGCGCACTCGATGTACGAGGCGGCCTGCGCGGAGGCTCCCTCGCTCATCGTGTGCTCCTGGTAGTCCAGGAGGCGTACGTCGATGCCGATGCCCTGCAGGGCGTTGAAGAAGGCCGAGATCGGGCCGTTGCCGGTGCCGGTCAGGACCGTGTCGGCGCCGTCGACCGTCGCCTCGACGGTCAGCGTGTCCGTGCCGTCCTTGTCGGTGGTGGTCTGGCCGTTCTTGACCTGGATGCGTCCCCACGGGTTCTCGGGGTTGGGCAGGTACTCGTCCTGGAAGATGCCCCAGATCGCGTCCGGCGTGACCTCGCCGCCGTCGGTGTCGGTCTTCGTCTGGATGATCTTCGAGAACTCGACCTGCATGCGGCGCGGCAGGTCCAGGTTGTGGTCGCTCTGCAGGACGTAGGCGATGCCGCCCTTGCCGGACTGCGAGTTGACGCGGATCACGGCCTCGTACGAACGGCCGACGTCCTTCGGGTCGATCGGCAGGTACGGGACGGCCCACTCGATCTCGTCGACCGTCTTGCCCTGCTGCTCGGCCCGGACACCCATCGCCTCGAAGCCCTTCTTGATGGCGTCCTGGTGGGAGCCGGAGAAGGCGGTGTAGACGAGGTCACCGGCGTACGGGTGGCGCGGGTGGACCTCCATCTGGTTGCAGTACTCGGCGGTGCGGCGGATCTCGTCGATGTCGGAGAAGTCGATCTGCGGGTCGACGCCCTGCGAGAACAGGTTCATGCCCAGGGTGACCAGGTCGACGTTGCCGGTGCGCTCGCCCTGTCCGAACAGGCAGCCCTCGATGCGGTCGGCGCCGGCCATGATGGCCAGTTCGGCGGCGGCGACGGCGGTGCCGCGGTCGTTGTGCGGGTGGACCGACAGGCAGACGTGCTCGCGGCGCGACAGGTTCCGGGACATCCACTCGAAGCGGTCCGCGTGGGTGGAGGGCGTCGAACGCTCCACGGTGGCGGGCAGGTTGAGGATGATCTCGCGGCCCTCGGCGGGCTGCCACACGTCGCAGACGGCCTCGCAGACCTCCAGGGCGAAGTCCAGCTCGGTGTCCGTGAAGATCTCGGGGCTGTACTGGTAGCCGAAGACGGTCTCGGGGCCCAGCAGCTTCTCGGCGTACTCCATGACCAGGCGCGTGCCGTCGACGGCGATCTGCTTGACCGCGTCCTTCGAGCCGCGGAAGACGACCTCGCGCCAGACGGGGGCGGTCGCGTTGTACAGGTGGACGGTGGCGCGCCTGGCGCCGACCAGCGACTCGACCGTGCGGGCGATGAGTTCCTCGCGGGCCTGGGTCAGGACGGAGATCGTCACGTCGTCCGGGATCGCGCCATCCTCGATGATCGACCGTACGAAGTCGAAGTCGGTCTGGCCCGAGGAGGGGAAGCCGACCTCGATCTCCTTGTAGCCCATGCGGACCAGCAGGTCGAACATCTCGCGCTTGCGCGCCGGGGACATCGGGTCGATCAGCGCCTGGTTGCCGTCACGCAGGTCCGTGGAGAGCCAGCGGGGAGCGACCGTGATGCGGTTGTCCGGCCACGTGCGGTCGGGGATGTCGACCTGGTCGTACTGGCCGTACTTGTGGACCGGCATGGACGTGGCGCGCTGCAGATTCGGCTTGATGGCCATGATGCGGGGGCTCCTCGGGAGTGTCCTTAAGGACGGCCGACGGTCGCTTCGCGAGCAACACCGAACTCCGCGGGGAGGGGGTCGGCCTCGACTACAGGCCCTCGCCGCGGCAGCTAAGGAGAAGCAGCCCGTAACGCATGATGCTCCGCAGCCTAGCCGAGCCGCGCTGTGTGCGCGGTGCCGTATCAGTATGCGGGATCGCCGTCAGGTAACGGCCAAGAGGTGATCAATACCTCTATTTCACTAATCATGGTTGCAGGTAGTGACAGCGGCATGACCCAGTGCCACATTTGCCGCCATGACCGCCAATCCAGGCTTCGAGCCTGTCTTCTGCAGCATCATTCCGCCTCACGTGCTCGACACTCTGGCCCAGAGTGACGACGCCGCGCTCGCGGGCCCCGCCCGCCGCACCCTGGAACGGGACTCCATCGAGCGCACCCACCGCCGTCTGACCACGGTCATCGGCGCCCCGTCCGTCTCGCTGCCCAAGGAAGCGGCGGAGAACAAACCGCACCGCACGATCTACGACGCGCGGCACAAGACCGACCTGCCGGGCCGCAAGGTCCGCGGTGAGGGCGAGAAGCCCGGCAAGGACGCGACCGTCAACCGCGCGTACGCGGGTCTCGGCGCGACCTTCGAGCTGTACCTGAAGACGTACCAGCGCAACTCCATCGACGGCAGCGGACTGCCGCTGAACGCGACCGTGCACTACTCCGAGGAGTACAACAACGCGTTCTGGAACGGCGAGCAGATGGTGTTCGGCGACGGTGACGGCGAGATCTTCCTCGACTTCACCATCCCCGTGGACGTCATCGGCCACGAGCTGACGCACGGCGTCACGCAGTACACGGCGAACCTCACGTACTTCGGCCAGCCGGGCGCCCTGAACGAGTCCCTTTCGGACGTCTTCGGCTCGCTGATCAAGCAGTACACGCTCGGCCAGAGCGCCTCCGAGGCCGACTGGCTGATCGGCGCCGGGCTGCTCGCCCCGCGCGTCACGGGCAAGGCGCTGCGCTCCATGAAGGAGCCGGGCACGGCCTACGACGACGACGTGCTGGGCAAGGACCCGCAGCCCGCCGACATGGACCACTACGTCCGCACGGGCCGCGACAACGGCGGCGTGCACATCAACTCCGGCATCCCCAACCGCGCCTTCTACCTGGTCGCCGACGCCCTCGGCGGCAACGCGTGGGAGCGGGCGGGGCAGATCTGGTACGCCGTCCTGACCGGCGGCGAGCTGGCGCAGGACGCGTCGTTCACGGACTTCGCGAAGCTGACGGTGGCCGCGGCGCGCGCGAAGTACGGCGACGGCGACGAGCACAAGGCCGTCATCGACGCGTGGTCCACGGTCAAGGTCCCCGCCACCGACTGACGGACGGCCACCGGCCGGCGGACGCGCTACCGGCCGCCCACCCGGTGGAGTAGACAGGACCCATGCGTATCCAGGTGAAGCGGACCGGAGGATTCGCGGGCATCGACCGGCATGCCGAGGTGGACACCTCGGAGCTGGCCGATGCCCCGGAATGGCACGCCCTGGCCGAGGAGGCCGTGGCCGAGGGCCGGAGCACCCCGCCCATAGGGGTGCCGGACGGCTTCAGCTACCAGCTGACGGTGGACGGGCGGACGGTGTACTGCTCGGACCCTCGGCTGACGGAGCCGCAACGCAAGCTGATCTCGCGCGTGCTGAAGGAGGGCGCCTAGCGAAGAACCGGAAAAACTGAGCGTTGTTCATCTTTCTTCCGCACGCCCATTGACTTCCGTACTCGACGGTACGGAAGATCCCGCCCATGGCAGCGAGTGCGGCGATACCCCAGTTCCCCCACGACTTCCTGTGGGGCGTGTCCACATCGGCCCACCAGATCGAGGGCGCCGTCGACGAGCGCGGCGCCTCGGTGTGGGACGCGTTCACCGCCGTCCCCGGCCACGTCAAGGACGGCACCACGGCCGCCGTCGCCTGCGACCACTACCACCGGTACCGCGAAGACGTCGCGCTCATCCGGGAGCTGGGCGTGGACGCCTACCGCTTCTCGGTGTCGTGGCCGCGCGTCCTGCCGGGCGGCACGGGCGAGGTGAGCGCCGCGGGCCTGGACTTCTACGACCGGCTCGTCGACGAGCTGTGCGCGGCGGGCGTGCGCCCCGTCCCGACGCTCTTCCACTGGGACACCCCGCTGGCGCTCGCCGAGCAGGGCGGCTGGCTGCGGCGGGACACGGCCGAGCGGTTCGCCGAGTACGCGGCCGTGGTGGCCGCCCGCATCGGCGACCGCGCCAAGAAGTGGATCACCCTCAACGAACCCGCCGAGCACACCCTCCTCGGTCACGCCCTCGGCCAGCACGCGCCCGGCGAGCAGCTCATGTTCGACGCGCTGCCGGTGGCGCACCACCAGCTCCTCGCCCACGGCCTCGCCGTACGGGCGCTGCGCGCCGCGGGCGTCACGGACATCGGCATCGCCAACTCGCACGGCCCGACCTGGCCGGCGTCGTCCTCCGCCGAGGACACGGAGGCGGCGGACTTCTACGACGTGCTCCTCAACCGCCTGTTCGCGGACCCGCTCATCCTGGGCCGGTACCCGGACGGCATCGGGGAGCTGATGCCGGGCGACGACATCGAGGCCGATCTCAAGGTCATCGCGGAACCGGTCGACTGGTACGGGATCAACTTCTACCAGCCGACGAAGGTGGGGGCCCCGCTCCCGGCGGCGGCTGCGACGGAATTCTCGGGCCTGACACTGCCTCCGGAACTCCCTTTCGCGCCACGCGAGTTGGATGGGTATCCAGTGACGGACTTCGGCTGGCCGGTGGTCCCGGAGTCGCTCACCGAGCTCCTCACCGGCTTCCGCGACCGGTACGGTGACCGCCTCCCGCCCCTGGTGATCACCGAGAACGGCTGCTCGTACGAGGGGATCGACGACCAGCGGCGGATCGACTACCTCGACGGCCATCTCCGCGCCCTGCACCGGGCGCTGGAGGCGGGAGTCGACGTACGCGGCTACTTCGTCTGGTCGCTGCTGGACAACTTCGAGTGGGCGGAGGGCTACAAGCAGCGCTTCGGCCTCGTCCACGTCGACTACACCACCCTCGCGCGCACCCCGAAGGCGTCGTACGCGTGGCTGCGCGAAGCACTCAGGGCGCAGCGGGCCCACCAGGCGCCACAGGCATGACCGCGGAGCCGGCCGAGGCGCTCAGGGAGCCGGCCGAACGGGTCGGGCGGAGCTGGACGAGCGCGCTCTCGCTCGCCAACGGGGCGATCTGGGTCGGCTGGTACGGCCCGCTGCAGATCCTGCTGGCCCTCCAGGCGGAGGACCTCGCCCCGGCCGGCACGTCGAAGGAGACGGTCCTGGCGTGGGTGGCGGGCGCGGGGGCCGTGGTCTCCCTCGCCTCGAACCCGCTCTTCGGCGCGCTCTCGGACCGGACGGTGTCGCGCTTCGGGCGGCGCACGCCGTGGATCGTGGCGGGCACGGCGGGCGGCGCGGCGGCGCTCCTGCTGCTGTCGGCCGCCGGGTCGGTGTGGTGGATGGCGGCGGGCTGGTGTCTGGTCCAGCTCACCCTGAACGCCGCGTTCGCCGCGGTCACGGCGGCCGTGCCGGACCGGGTGCCGCGGCTCCAGCGGGGCGCGGTGGGCGGTTGGCTCGGGGCGGCGCAGATCCTGGGCGTGGTGGTGGGGACGGGCCTCGCGACGGCGGCCGGGGGTGTGGGCGCGGGCTACGCGGCGTGCGCGGTGTTCACCGTGGCGGGAGTGCTCCCGTACGTCCTGCGCCACCGGGACCTGCGCCTTGCCCCGCAGGACAGGCCGCCGTTCGCGTGGCGGTCGTTCGCCGCCGCGTTCTGGCTGAGCCCGCGCCGCTACCCCGACCTGGGCTGGGCCTGGCTGACCCGCTTCCTGATCAACCTCAGCAACGCGCTGGTCCTGCTCTATCTCCTCTACTACCTGCGGGACCGCCTGGAGTACTCCGACCCGGACGAGGGCGTCCTGATCCTCACCGCGGTGAACGGCCTGACGCTGCTCGCGACGGTGGTCGTGGGCGGCGTCTGGTCGGACCGCGTGGGCCGCCGCAAGCCGTTCGTGCTCTGGTCCGGCGTCCTGATCGCGGTGGCGACGGCGCTGCTGTCCGGCTGGCAGACCTGGCCCGGCGCGATCGTCGCGGCGGCCGTGCTCGGGGTGGGCTTCGGCGTCTTCACGTCCGTGGACTTCGCGCTGATGACGGACGTGCTCCCCAAGGCCATGGACCGCGGCAAGGACATGGGCGTCATCAACATCGCCAACTCCCTGCCCCAGGTGGCGGCCCCCGCCCTGGCGGCACCGATCGTGACGCACCTGGGCGGCTACCGGGTGCTGTACCTGGTGGCGGCCGCGATCGGGCTGGCGGGGGCGCTGCTTGTGACGCGGATCAGGGGCGTGGAGTAACCGGGTCTCTCAGAAGCCCAGCTTGCGGAGCTGCTTGGGGTCACGCTGCCAGTCCTTGGCGACCTTCACGTGCAGGTCCAGGAAGACAGGCGTTCCCAGCAGGGCCTCGATCTGCTGGCGGGACTTGATCCCGACCTCCTTGAGGCGCTTGCCCTTCGGGCCGATGATGATGCCCTTCTGGCTGGGGCGCTCGATGTAGACGTTCGCGTGGATGTCGAGCATCGGCTTGTCCGCGGGCCGGTCCTCGCGCGGCAGCATCTCCTCCACCACGACGGCGATGGAGTGCGGCAGCTCGTCCCGTACGCCTTCCAGCGCGGCCTCGCGGATCAGCTCGGCGACCATGACCTGCTCGGGCTCGTCCGTGAGGTCGCCCTCGGGGTAGAGCGGCGGGCTCTTCGGCAGCATCGGGACGATGAGGTCGGCGAGCAGCTGGACCTGCTTGTCGCCGACCGCCGAGACCGGCACGATCTGCGCCCACTCGAAGCCGAGCTCCTTGCCGAGCTGGTCGATGGCGATGAGCTGCTCGGCGAGGGTCTTGCTGTCGACGAGGTCGGTCTTCGTGACGACCGCGATCTTCGGGGTCTTCTTGATGCCGGCCAGTTCCTTGGCGATGAACCGGTCGCCGGGGCCGAGCTTCTCGTTCGCGGGCAGGCAGAAGCCGATGACGTCGACCTCGGCCCAGGTGGTCCGCACCACGTCGTTGAGGCGCTCGCCGAGCAGCGTGCGCGGCTTGTGGAGCCCGGGGGTGTCCACCAGGATCAGCTGGGCGTCCGGCCGGTGCACGATGCCGCGGACCGTGTGCCGCGTGGTCTGCGGCTGGTTCGCGGTGATCGCCACCTTCTGGCCGACCAGAGCATTCGTGAGGGTGGACTTGCCCGCGTTGGGGCGGCCCACGAAGCAGGCGAAGCCGGCGCGGTGGGCTGCCCCCGACGATTCGGACGGCTCGGATGACTCGGTACGAACGCTCATGGCGCCCATTCTCCCTGATCGCCGGAGGGCCGCAGCACCCTGAGGCACCGATCGTGCTCTGATGGGGCACGGACAAGGCATCGGTGAGGCATCGGTGAGCTCACGGAAACCGCCGCGCAACACGAAACACGACGGAAACACCCGGGTGCCAGATCGGAAACGCGGGGCGGTGACGCTCTCCCTCTGCGCCCCCACCCGGAGGAGAGATTCCCCGTGCAGACCCTGTACTCCCCGGCCTCCCTCACGACCCTGGCCGCGGCCAAGGGCCCCGACACCGGCGACACCGCCTGGCTGCTCGCGGCCACCGCCCTCGTCCTGCTGATGACGCCGGGCCTCGCGCTCTTCTACGGCGGCATGGTCCGCACGAAGAGCGTCCTCAACATGCTGCTCATGAGTTTCGTGTCGATCGCCCTGGTCACCGTGGTGTGGCTGCTCGCCGGCTACTCGCTCGCGTTCGGCGACGACGCGTTCGCGGGCCTGATCGGCGGCGTCGATCACCTCGGCATGGCGGGCATCGGCCCGAGCTCCCTCACGGGCACGGTCCCCACCCTCCTCTTCACCACCTTCCAGCTCACTTTCGCGATCCTCACCACGGCACTGATCAGCGGCGCGATCGCGGACCGCACGAAGTTCACGGCGTGGCTGGTCTTCGTGCCGGTCTGGGCGCTGCTCGTATACGTTCCCGTGGCGCACTGGGTCTGGGGCCCGGACGGCTGGATCTCCTCGTCGCTCGGCGCGCTGGACTTCGCGGGCGGCCTGGTCGTCGAGATCGCCTCCGGCGCCTCCGGCCTGGCGCTCGTCCTGGTCCTCGGCCCGCGCATCGGCTTCAAGAAGGACGCGATGCGTCCGCACAACCTGCCGATGGTCCTGATGGGCGCGGGCCTGCTCTGGTTCGGCTGGCTCGGCTTCAACGGCGGCTCGGCCCTCGGCGCGAACGGCCTCGCGGCGGCCTCCCTGCTGAACACGCTCCTGGCCGGCTGCACGGGCCTGCTCGGCTGGCTCTTCGTCGAGCAGAAGCGCGACGGCCACCCCACGACGTTCGGCGCGGCATCGGGTGCGGTGGCGGGTCTCGTCGCCATCACCCCGGCGTGCGGGGTCGTAGGGGTGCTCGGGGCCGCGGTGGTCGGTCTTGCGGCGGGTGTGGTCTGCTCGTACGCCGTGGCATGGAAGTTCCGCTTCGACTACGACGACTCGCTCGACGTGGTGGGCGTGCACTTGGTGGGCGGCATCGTCGGCACGCTCCTGATCGGCCTGTTCGCGACGGCCACGATGACGGACGGCGCGGAGGGCCTCTTCTACGGGGGCGGGCTCGCCCAGTTGGGCAAGCAGACGGTGGCGGTGCTCGTCGTGGCGGCGTACACGTTCGCCGTGACGTTCGGCATCGGCAAGGTGATCGACAAGCTGATGGGCTTCCGCGCGTCCGCCGACGACGAGATGACGGGCCTGGACCAGACGCACCACGCGGAGACGGCCTACGATCACGGCGTCCTGGTCAGCCCGATGAAGGGGAGCACCATCCGATGAAGCTCGTTACCGCGGTCATCAAGCCGTTCCGCCTGGACGAGGTGAAGACGGCACTGCAGGAGCTCGGCGTCCTGGGCCTCACCGTCACCGAGGCCAGCGGGTACGGGCGCCAGCGGGGACACACGGAGGTGTACCGGGGCGCGGAGTACCAGGTGGACCTGGTGCCGAAGGTGCGTCTGGAGGTCGTCGTGGACGACGCGGACGCCGACCCGGTGATCGACGCGATCGTCCGCGCGGCGGCCACGGGCAAGATCGGTGACGGGAAGGTGTGGGCGGTGCCGGTGGAGACGGTGGTGCGGGTACGAACGGGTGAGCGGGGTCCGGACGCGGTGTGATTTCCCCTACCCCGCCCCTTCCCGAGAACCGGCTGCTCCGGGGCGTCCTCAAACGCCGGACGGCTGAAAGACTTCCCCGGACCGGCGGAATTCTCAGCCCGTCCGGCGTTTGAGGACGAACTCGGCGAAGCCGGTGACGGCGGCAACCAAGGCCCCCGCGCCAGAGCGGTTTTCGGGAAGGGGCGGGGTTGGGGAAAAGGTCAGTTCGCCTCGACCCGCACCCGAACCTCACCATCAGGCCCCGCAAGGAAAACCGGCGTCCCGGCCCCGCCAAGATCCCGCACAGCGGCAAGGTCCTCGGCGGAGAGCTCCGACGCGCCGGAGACTACCGCCGCCGCCTCAAGGGACTCCGCCCCGGACGCGACCGCCATGGCAACGGCGGTACGCAAAGCGGAGAGCTGAAGGGAGGAAAGCGCGACGGTCCCGGCGACATACGTCCGCCCCGTCTCGTCCCGCACAGCGGCCCCCTCGGGCACCCCGTTCCGCGCCCGCGCCGAACGAGCCAGCACAACGATCTTCCGGTCCTCAGCGTCAAGCGCAGCACTCTCGGTCATGAGCCGAGCATACGGAGGTCAGGGCACTACACGGCCACCGGGTACATCGACCCCCGCCGCCCCTCCGGCGAGGCGAGCCACTCCAGTTTCGCGGCCGTGTCCGCCTCCGGCAGCGGCGTGTGCAGCACGATCGTCAGGTCGGGCCGCGCGGGCACCCGCAACGCCGTCGACTCGACGTGCAGCGCCCCCACCAGCGGATGGATGAGCTCCTTGTGGACCTGGCCCGCGGGCCGCACGTCCCGCCGCTCCCACAGTTCGGTGAACTCCTCGCCCGCCGCCTCCCGTACCTCGGCGAGGACCGCCTGGAACCCCTCGTCGTCCGGGGTCTCCGAGCACGACGCCCGGAACTGCGCGACGACCGACTCCGCGTTCGTCCGCCAACTCACGCTCCGGGAGCGGTAGATGGGGTCGGTGAAGAAGTCCACGAGGCAGTTCTGGGTGATCTCGGGACGCATCCCGAAGACCATCCCGGCCGCGTCGTTGTACATGACGCAGTTGTAGTAGCGGTCCATGATGTGCGCCGGATACGGCATCCACGTGTCGATCAGCCGCTGCATCCCGTCGCTCATGCCCCGGTCGGCCTGCTCGACCTCGGGCGCGGGCGGGTTGAGCCCCGCCAGTACGTACAGGTGCCGCCGCTCGGCGCTCGACAGCTTCAGGACGCGGCCCACGGAGTCCAGGACCTGCGGCGACACCGAGATGTCGCGGCCCTGCTCAAGCCACTGGTACCAGGAGGCACCCACCCCGGCGAGCACGGCGACCTCCTCGCGGCGCAGCCCCGGCGTACGCCGCCGCGCGCCACCGTCCGGAAGGCCTGCCTCCGCGGGGCTGACCCGGGCCCGGCGGCTCATCAGGAACTCGCGCAGCTCACCGAGCCGCCGTGCCTTGGCCTCGTCCCGCGGCCGTACCACCGCCGCCTCACTCGTCCCTGCCATCGCAGCTCCCCCCTGCCTGGTGTTCCGACCACCAGCATAAGTTCCCGCTCCCCACGGCTGTTCCGGACGCCCGAAGCTCATTCCATGGCGATCGACACCACCACTACCCCGTCCCCCGCGGCCACGGCCCTCGCACCGCAGCCCCCGGCCCCCAAGCTCTCCTCGCGCGACAAACTCGTCCTCTTCGTGCTCTGCGCCGCCCAGTTCATGGTCGCGCTCGACTTCTCCGTGCTGAACGTGGCACTCCCGGTGCTCGGCGCCGACCTGGGCATGAGCCAGTCCGCGCTGCAGTGGGCGGTGACCGCGTTCGCGCTTCCCTCCGGCGGCTTCCTGCTGCTCTTCGGCCGCACCGGCGACCTGTTCGGCCGGCGCAAGCTGTTCCTCGGCGGCCTCGCCCTCTTCGGCCTCGCCTCACTGCTCGCCACCTTCGCCTGGGACCCGGCGTCCTTCCTCGCCGGGCGCGCGCTGCAGGGCGTGGGCGCGGCGGCCATCGTGCCGACCGGCATGTCGCTGCTCACCACGACGTTCCCCGAAGGGCCGCAGCGGGACCGGGCCCTCGGGATATCCGGCACGCTGCTCTCGCTCGGCTTCACGGTCGGCATGGTCCTCGGCGGCGTCCTCACCGACACGCTCGGCTGGCGCTCCACGATGGGCCTGCTGACCCTCTTCGCGCTGATCGTGCTGCCGCTCGCGCCGGGCCTGCTGCCGGAGTCCCGCACCCCGGACCGCCCCCGGCTCGACATCCCCGGCGCGGTCACCGTCACCGGCGGTCTGCTCGCCCTGATCTACGCGCTCTCCACGGCCGCCGAACGCGGCTTCGGCGGTACGGACGTCATCGTCACGCTGATCACCGGCGTCCTGCTGCTCGCTGCCTTCGGGTACATCGAGTCGCGCGCCGCGTCCCCCCTCGTCTCGCTGCCGATGCTGCGGCGGCGGACGGTGGCGTGGGGCAACCTGGGCGGTCTCGTCACCTTCTCGATGATGTCGGTGGTCGTCTTCGTCCTCACCCTGTACCTGCAGGAGGTCCTGAAGCTCTCGGCTTTCCGGACGGGTCTGGTCTTCGGCGTGCAGGGCGTGCTCTCGGTGGTCGCCGGGATCTACGCGCCGAAGGTCATCAGCCGCTTCGGGGCGCGCCGCACCCTGGTCGTCTCGCTCCTGGGCCAGGGCCTGCTCATCGCGACGCTGCTCGGCATCGACGAGGGCATGGGGTCGGTCTGGCTGGCCACGGCGGGCGTCTCGCTGGCGAGCATGTTCCACCTGGGCGCGATCATCTCGTACGGCGTGACGGTCACGTCGGGTGTCCCGGACGAGGAGCAGGGCCTGGCCACCGGCCTGGTGACGTCCACCCAGCAGGTGGGCATCACGATCGGCATCCCGCTCCTGGGGGTCCTGGCGACCACGGGCACGGATCTCCTGGCCGGGGCGCGGACGGTGCTCCTGATCGACGCGGCGGTGGTGCTCGTGGCGGCGGCCCTCGTAGCGCTGGGCCTGCGCACCCGGCGCAGCGCCTGAGGCGTGCGGCCCTAGGGCCGGTCGAGCCGGAGTCGCTCTGCCTTCGGGAGACCCGCGACCACCAGGTCGTACGAGTCCTCGACGAGCTCCCGGACCTGCTGGTCCGGGAGCTTCGCGTCAACCGTCACGGTGTTCCAGTGGCGCTTGTTCATGTGCCACCCCGGCACGATCTCCGGATGCGCGGCCCGCAGCTGGACCGCGATCTCGGGGTCGCACTTCAGGTTCACGGTCAGTGGCGAGGCGTCCAGCGAGGTCAGCGCGAACATCTTCCCCGCGACCTTGAACACCGAGGCCTCGGGGCCGAACGGAAACTCCTCGACCGCGTCGTTGAAGGACAAGCAGAACGCGCGCAGTTCCTGCGGATTCACGCCGACGTCTCCTTCTCCGCGCCCGCGGGCGCGACCGGCTCCACGAGCACCGTCACGATCTTGTTCCGGCGTCCGGCGGCGGATTCCGCGGTGAGCCGCAGCTCCCGTCCGTCCGGCAGCGGCACGACCGCGGACGCGTCGGCGATCGGCACCCGGCCAAGGGCCTTGGCCAGCAGGCCGCCCACCGTCTCGACGTCCTCGTCGTCGAACTCGTCGAGCCCGAAGAGCTCGCCGAGGTCGCCGATGTCCAGGCGCGCGGTGACGCGGTAGCAGCCGTCCGCGAGCTCCTCCACGGGCGGCAGTTCACGGTCGTACTCGTCGGTGATCTCGCCGACGATCTCTTCGAGGATGTCCTCGATGGTGACGATGCCGGCCGTGCCGCCGTACTCGTCGATGACGACGGCGACGTGGTTGCGCTCCTGCTGCATCTCGCGCAGCAGGTCGCCCGCGTTCTTCGTGTCGGGCACGAACGTCGCCGGGCGCATCGCCGTCGACACCAGGTCCGCCTCGCTGTCGCGGTTGATGTGCGTCTTGCGGGCCAGATCCTTGAGATAGACCATGCCGACGACGTCGTCCTCGCTCTCCCCGGTCACGGGGATGCGGGAGAAGCCGGAGCGCAGGGCGAGGGTCAGCGCCTGCCGGATGGTCTTGAAGCGCTCGATGGCGACCAAGTCCGTGCGGGGCACCATGACTTCGCGTACGAGGGTGTCGCCGAGCTCGAAGACGGAGTGCACCATGCGGCGCTCGTCGTCCTCGATGAGGGATTCCTTCTCGGCGAGGTCGACCATCGCGCGCAGCTCGGCCTCGGAGGCGAACGGGCCGCGCCGGAAGCCCTTGCCGGGTGTGAGCGCGTTGCCGATGAGGATCAGGAGCGGCGGGATCGGGCCCATGACGCGGGCCAGCGGCAGCAGGACGTACGCGGCGGCGGTGGCCGTGTTGAGCGGGTGCTGGCGGCCGATGGTGCGCGGCGAGACGCCCACGGCCACGTACGAGACGAGGACCATCACCGCGATGGCGACGGCCAGCGCCTGCCAGGTCTCGTCGAATTCGTTCAGGCAGGCGTACGTCACCAGGGATGCCGCCGCCATCTCGCACGCCACGCGTACGAGGAGCGCCACGTTGAGGTAGCGGGTGGGGTCGGCGGCGACCTGTGCGAGCTTGGCGCTGCCGCGCCGCCCGGAGCGGACCGCCTCCTCCGCGCGGAAGCTGGAGACACGGGCGATGCCCGCCTCGGCACAGGCCGCGAGCCAGGCGACGACGACCAGGGCGACGGCGCCCGCGATCAGCTGGAAACTCATGGCCCTACGAGACGGTGGGCGCGGGAGAAGGACCGGTCAGGCCGTTCTCGGCGCGCCAGCCGTCGACGATGGCCGCCTGGAGGCCGAACATCTCGGCCTTCTCGTCCGGCTCCTCATGGTCGTACCCGAGCAGGTGCAGCACCCCGTGGACGGTGAGCAGCTGGAGCTCCTCGTCCATGGAGTGCTCCGTGGGTGCTTCCTTGCCCTGCTTGATGGCGACCTCGGGGCAGAGCACGATGTCACCGAGGAGGCCCTGCGGGGCCTCCTCCTCGTCCTTGGCCGGCGGACGCAGCTCGTCCATCGGGAAGGACATGACGTCCGTCGGTCCCGGCAGGTCCATCCACTGGATGTGGAGCTGCTCCATGGCGTCCTCGTCCACGACGATCACCGAGAGCTCGGAGAGCGGGTGGATGCGCATCCGCGCGAGGGCGTAGCGGGCGATGTCGAGGATCGCCTGCTCGTCGACCTCGGTCCCGGATTCGTTGTTGACGTCGATCGACATGGTGCGGTTTCCGCTACTTCCCGTTTTTCTTGTTCTGCTGGCTGTCGTCGTACTTCTCGTACGCGTCGACGATACGGCCGACGAGCTTGTGCCGTACGACATCGTGCGAGGTGAGCCGCGAGAAGTGCACCTCGTCGATGCCGTCCAGGATGTCCTGGACCTGGCGCAGACCGGACTTGGTGCCGTTCGGCAGGTCGACCTGGGTGACGTCGCCCGTGATCACGATCTTCGACTCGAAGCCGAGGCGCGTGAGGAACATCTTCATCTGCTCGACGCTGGTGTTCTGCGCCTCGTCGAGAATGATGAACGCGTCGTTCAGGGTGCGGCCTCGCATGTACGCGAGCGGCGCGACCTCGATGGTCCCGGCCGCCATCAGGCGCGGGATCGAATCCGGGTCGAGCATGTCGTGCAGCGCGTCGTACAGCGGACGCAGATACGGGTCGATCTTCTCGTAGAGCGTGCCCGGCAGGAAGCCGAGCCGCTCGCCGGCCTCGACGGCGGGGCGGGTCAGGATGATGCGATTGACCTGCTTGGCCTGGAGGGCCTGCACGGCCTTGGCCATGGCGAGGTAGGTCTTGCCGGTGCCCGCGGGGCCGATGCCGAAGACGATGGTGTTCTTGTCGATGGCGTCGACGTAGCGCTTCTGGTTGAGCGTCTTGGGGCGGATCGTGCGGCCCCGGGACGAGAGGATGTTCTGCGTGAGGACCTCGGCCGGGGTCTCCGGTCCGTCGCCCTCTCCTGCGCCGTCCGCCCTGAGCATGGCGATCGAGCGTTCCACTGCGTCCTCCGTCATCGGCTGACCGGTGCGGAGCACCAGCATCATCTCGTCGAACAGACGCTGGATGAGGGCGACTTCATGGGCGTCACCGACAGCGCTGATCTCATTGCCCCGGACATGGATGTCGGCCGCCGGGAAGGCCTTCTCGATCACGCGCAACAGGGCGTCTCCGGAGCCGAGCACCGTCACCATCGGATGGTTCGCCGGGACGGTGAAGTGGGCTCGGGCCTGACCCTGGGCAGGGGTACGAGCTGTGGGTGATTGAGTCATGGGCCGGCACTCAGGCCTGCTCATCCTCCTCATGCGGGGCTTGGTGGCCGCTCGACAGCCTTGCACTGCCAAGAGTACGACGCACCACTGTCACGGCTGTAGGGCTTTTCCACTCCGGTCACGCACAGATGTGCGACTCCCGGGCGGCTCAGGGAGGCGGCTACGCGGACCGGAACCCGATCGTGGGCACGGCACGCCGCAGCGGCCACGGCCGGGTGGCCTCCGGAAGCAGCCCCTCCAGGAAGCCGTAGCGGCGCAGCGCCACCGGGTCCTGGTCGTCGACCTCCCGCACGGTGCGCCACCACGTGGCGACCTCCGCCCAGCCGGGCGCCGAGAGGGACCCCCCGAATTCCTGTACGGAAAGGGCCGCCGTGAGCCCCGCGAAGGCGAGCCGGTCCGCGAGCGGCCACCCGGCGAGCGTGCCGGTCACGAAGCCCGCCACGAAGACATCACCGGCCCCCGTGGGATCGAGGGCCTCCACCGCGATGGCCGGAACCTCGGCGGTCTCACCGGTCCGCCCGTCCACGGCGTACGCCCCTTCCGCACCCAGCGTCACCACGGCGAGCGGCACATGTTCGGTCAGCGCCCGCGCTGCGGCCCGCGGGCACTGCGTACGGGTGTACCGCATGGCCTCTTCCGCGTTCGGCAGGAACGCCTCGCAGTGCGCCAGGTCCGCGAGCCCCGCCAGATCCCAGCGCCCGGTGTCGTCCCAGCCGACGTCGGCGAAGATCCGGGTGCCCGAGCGGGCGGCCTCGGCGATCCACGGGGCGCGGGTGCCGGGCGTCAGGGAAGCGACGGCGGCACGCGCGCGGGGCGGGCAGGCCGGGGCGCCGCCGTCCGGCGATTCGGCGTCGGGCGGCGGCTCGTGCCCGTGGCTGACCATGGTCCGCTCGCCCTCGTACGCCATCGAGACGGTCACCGGCGAGTGCCAGCCGGGCACGGTGCGTGAGGTCGCCAGGTCGATGCCCTCGCCCTGTTCGAGCGCGTCCCAGCAGTACTCCCCGTAGTGGTCGTCCCCGAACGCCGCGGCGAGGGAGGTGCGCAGGCCGAGCCGGGCCAGCGCGGTCGCCATGTTGGCGACGCCACCGGGGCTCGATCCCATGCCGCGCGCCCAGGACTCGGTGCCGCGTACGGGCGCGGAGTCGAGTCCGGTGAAGATGATGTCGAGGAAGACCGTGCCGGTGAGGAAGACGTCGCAGGGCGGATCGCCTGCCCTGCGGGCTCCCTTGAGCGGGTCGATGCTGGGTTTGAGAGGTACGACCATGCAGGGACCGTAACGGACGGACGCCGGACGGGCCCGTCGCGGCCCGTCCGGCGTTCGAGGGCCTGCGCCCCTGCCGCGCCCTCCGCGGTCAGTCGAACGAATAGTCCGCGACCTCGGCGAGGTAGCGCGCCCGCAGTGCCTCGTCCTGAGCGCTGCCGTCGAGGAAGGACGCCTCGAAGGAGTTCCGCGCGAGCTCCCGCAGCCGCTCCTGGTCGAGCGCGAGGGCTTCCCGTACGGCGTGGAAGGTGTCGTCGACATAGCCGCCGAAGTAGGCGGGGTCGTCGGAGTTGACCGTGCACAGCAGCCCGGCGTCCATCATCGACGCGAGGGGATGCTCTTCGAGTACGTCGATGGCGCGCAGCCGGACGTTGGACAGCGGGCAGAGGGTGAGCGGGATCCGCTCGCGCACGAGGCGTTCCACCAGTTCCGGGTCCTCCACGCAGCGCAGCCCGTGGTCGATTCGCTCGACGCCCAGGACGTCCAGGGCCTCCGTGATGTACGCGGGCGGCCCCTCCTCGCCCGCGTGCGCGACGCGGCGCAGGCCGAGCGCCGCCGCCGCCTCGTACACCTCACGGAACTTGGCGGGCGGGTGGCCGACCTCGGCGGAGTCGAGGCCGACGCCGATGATCCGGTGCAGGTGGGGCTTGGCGGCCTCCAGCGTCTCCAGGGCCGACTCGGCGGACTCGTCGCGCAGGAAGCACATGATGAGCCGGGTCGAGATGCCGTGCCGCTCGACGCTGCGGTCGAGGGCGCGCCCGAGCCCTTCGATCACCGTGCCGATGGGGACGCCGCGCACCATGTGCGCCTGCGGGTCGAAGAAGATCTCGGCGTGCCGCACGCCCTGCCGGGCGGCCCTGGCCAGATACGCGTCGGCGAGCTCCTCGAAGTCCTCCTCGGTCCGCAGGACCGCCATCAGCCCGTAGTAGAGGTCGAGGAAGGACTGCAGGTCGTCGAAGAGGTAGGCCTTGCGGAGCTCTTCGGTGTCCGCGTACGGGAGGGTGACGCCGTTGCGGGCGGCGAGGGAGAAAGCCAGCTCGGGTTCGAGGGTGCCCTCGATGTGGAGGTGGAGTTCGGCTTTGGGAAGGGGCATGGCGGCGGCTCACTCAGGTGGTTCGTTTGGGCAGAGGTACACGCAACAGGTCTTGTGCGACGGTGAGTTCACCGTCGAATCCCGCTTCCCGGGCCTGCTGCTCGAATACGCCGGGGTCGGGGTAGCGCTGGCTGAAGTGGGTCAGCACGAGATGCCGGACACCGGAGTCCACGGCGACCCGGGCGGCCTGCCCCACGGTCAGGTGACCGTGGTCGGTGGCGAGCCGCTCGTCCTCGTCGAGGAAGGTGGACTCGATGACGAGCATGTCGCAGCCCTCGGCGAGGGCGTGGACGCCGTCGCAGAGCCGGGTGTCCATCACGAAGGCGAACTTCTGCCCCCGCCGCACCGTGCTCACGTCGTCGAGCGTGACGCCCCGCAGCTCGCCCTCCCGCTGCAGGCGTCCCACGTCGGGTCCCGCGATGCCGTGCTCGGCGAGCAGCGCCGGGAGTATCCGCCGGCCGTCGGGCTCCGTGACGCGGTAGCCGAAGGACTCGACGGGGTGCGAGAGCTTGACGGCGTCGAGCGTGAAGGAGGGGGTGACGGCCAGCTGTCCGTCGGCCGATACGGGCTCCTGGACGAGGGAGACGGTCTCGCGATAGGCGGTGGCGTACCGCAGCCGGTCGAAGAAGTGCTGCCCCGAGCTCGGGAAGTGCACCGTCACGTCGTGCGGGACGCGGTCCAGGTTGATCCGCTGGATGACGCCCGGCAGTCCCAGCGAGTGATCGCCGTGGAAGTGCGTGACGCAGATCCGGTGCAGGTCGTGCGCGGCGACCCCGGCACGCAGCATCTGCCGCTGCGTGCCCTCGCCGGGGTCGAAGAGGATGCCGTGGCCGTCCCAGAGCAGGACGTAGCCGTTGTGGTTGCGGTGCCGGGTGGGGACCTGGCTCGCGGTGCCGAGGACCACCAGTTCGCGTACGGACAAGGCGAGTTATCCGGGGGGCCACTGCAGGCCGCGTCCGCCCAGGACGTGGGCGTGCGCGTGGAAGACGGTCTGGCCCGCGCCGGAGCCGGTGTTGAAGACGATGCGGTAACTGTCCGCCTTCTCCTCGGCGGCGACCTCTCCTGCCTCGCGCAGGACGTCGGCGGCGACGGCCGGTTCGGCGGCGGCGAGGGTGGCGGCGTCCGGGTAGTGCGCCTTCGGGATGATCAGGACGTGGGTGGGGGCCTGCGGGTTGATGTCCCGGAAGGCGACGGTCGTGTCCGTCTCCCTGACGAGGGTCGCGGGTACGTCCCCTGCGACGATCTTGCAGAACAGGCAGTCAGCCTGCGGTTCTCCCGCCATGGGGCGCCTCCGGTCCTAGCTGGTTCACTGTGGCCCCCCGCATGCTATCCGGGCTGCGCCCTTGCCTGGCCCCTCCCTTGTCCCGCGGTGCCCTCCGCCCGAACGAGCCTCTCCCACCCACCCGCCCCGCCTCAGGCCCCCGGCAGTTCCGGTGCCGTCTTGGGAGGGGTCGTGTCCAAGGACGCCAGGGCCAGGCGGATGGCCTCGTCCAGTTGCGGGTCACGGCCCGACGCGTAGTCCTCCGGCGTCGTCACCACCTCCACGTCCGGGTCCACCCCGTAGTTCTCGACGCCCCACCCGTACCCCTCCAGCCAGAACGCGTACTTCGGCTGCGTCACCAGCGTCCCGTCCACCAGGCGGTACCGGCTGTCGATGCCGATGACCCCGCCCCACGTCCGCGTGCCCACCACGGGCCCGATCCCCAGCGCCTTGATCGCCGCGTTCACGATGTCCCCGTCGGAACCGGAGAATTCGTTGGCGACCACGACGACGGGACCCCGCGGCGCGTCTGCCGGGTAGCTGTACGGCTGCGCACCTCGCGGCAGGTCCCAGCCCACGATCTTCCGGGCCAGCTTCTCCACCACGAGCTGGGACGTGTGCCCGCCACGGTTCTCCCGTACGTCGACGACCAGTCCGTCCCGGGCCACCTCCACCCGCAGGTCCCGGTGGATCTGCGCCCAGCCGGGAGCCTGCATGTCCGGCACGTGCAGATACCCGAGCCGCCCCCCTGACCGCTCGTGGACGTACGCACGCCGGTCCACGACCCAGGCGTGGTACCGCAACGGCTCTTCGTCGTCGACGGGGATCACCACCGCGTGCCGCGGATCGCCGCCGCCCGATGGCGAGATCGTCAGCTCCACCGGCTTCCCCGCCGTACCCACCAGGAGCGGTCCAGGACCCGTCACCGGATCGACCGGACGCCCCGCGACGGCAAGGAGCACGTCCCCGGCCCGCACCGCCACCCCGGGCGCGGCGAGCGGCGACCGGGCGGCGGGGTCCGACGTCTCGGACGGCAGGATGCGGTCGATCCGCCACGCCCCGTCCGCGCCCCGCGAGAGATCCGCGCCGAGCAGCCCCTGCCGCACCGCCGCACTCCCCCAGGCCCCGCCCCCCATGACGTACGCGTGCGAGGTGCCGAGTTCACCGGCCACCTCCCACAGGAGGTCCACGAGGTCGTCGTGCGTGGCGACCCGGTCGAGGACCGGCCGGTACCGGTCGAGTACGCCGTCCCAGTCGACCCCGCCCAGATCGGGCCGCCAGAAGTTGTCCCGCATGAGACGCCCGGCCTCGTCGTACATCTGGCGCCATTCGGCGGCGGGATCGACGGTCTGCCTGACCCGCGTGAGGTCGACGGTGATGTTCGAGTCGGAGCTCTCGTCACCGGACGCCCGCCGGTCGCTCGGCACGACCTTCAGCTTCCCGTCGGCCCACAGCAGGACCCGCTTGCCGTCGCCGCTGACGGCGAAGTGGTCGGCGTCGGAGGCCAGTTCCTCGATGCGCTGCTGTACGAGGTCGTAGCGTTCGAGCTCGGTCCGCGGGTCGGGATCGGACGGGGTGGCCCGGGACGCGCCGAGGACGCCCCGCACGGGATGCCGCAGCCACAGGACGCCGTCCTTGGCGGCCCGCAGCGTCGAGTAGCGGGCGGCCTCGACCGGGAAGGGCACGATGCGGTCGGCGAGACCGTCGAGGTCGATGCGGGTGACGGGCGAGCCCTCGCTGTCCGGGGTCTCGTCCTTGTCGGGCGCCTCGAAGGGCCGCCCGTGCCGCTGCGGCCCGAAGGGCGAGGGGGTCGTGGCGGCCAGCGTGATCAGGTGGGGCCGCGAACCCCCGACGAAGGCGAGGTCGAAGACGTGCTCGTCGTAGACGGGGTCGAAGGCGCGCGCGGACAGGAACGCCAGGTGCTTGCCGTCCAGGGTGAACGCGGGCGCGTAGTCACGGAACCGCAGCGGTGTCGCCTCGGACACCGAGAGGTCAGCGGTGTTCGCCAGCTTCAGCTGCCGCAGCGGACTCGGCCCCGGATGCGACCACGCGAGCCAGGCCGAGTCCGGCGAGAAGACGAGCCCGGTGGCATCCCCGTGCTCCCCGCGGTCGACCTCACGCACCTCGCCGCTCTCCCGCTCCACCAGGAGCACCCGCCCGTCGTGCGAGGCGACGGCGGCGCGGCTGCCGTCGGGCGCCATGGCGAGCCCGAGCACCCGGCCGAGCTGCCCGGCGGCGATCCTGCGCGGTGTGGCTCCGGGCGCGAGCCCCGTGGCCGGTGCGAACTGGAGCGCGTCGTCGCCCTCCGCGTCCGTCACCCACACGACGTGTTCCTCGCCGTCGACGCGGAACGTGCGCGGCAGTCGTGCGCGCACTCCGTGCTCGGCGGCGAGCGCGCGGGCGGGCCCCTCGCGGTGGGTCACCCAGTGCACGCCGCCGCGCACGGAGACGGCGCTGCCCCGGCCCGTGTGGTCGGGGGTGGCGGCGCCGAACCAGCGCGCGGCGGTCACGGGGTACGGCTGGAGGTCGGTGCGCTGGCCGCCGAGGCGGACGTCGACGCGGCGCGGCTCGGCGTCCACCAGGTCGTCCAGGAGCCAGAGTTCACCCGCCGACGCGTACACGACGCGGGTGCCGTCGGTGGCGGCGTGCCGGGCGTAGAAGCCGTCGACATTCGTGTGCCGGCGCAGATCGGAGCCGTCGGGCAGCGAGGAGTAGACGGCGCCGACGCCTTCGTGGTCGGAGAGGAACGCGATGCGCTCACCCACCCACAGCGGGTACTCGATGTTGCCGTCGAGCTCTTCGTGGACGCGTACGAAGCGGGCGTCGCCGCCTTCGTCGTCCGTGTCCCCGCGCCGGATCCAGAGCTTGCCCGCCGTGCCACCGCGGTACCGCTTCCACCAGGCGGCCTCGCGGCCCATCGGCGCGGAGAGCAGCAGGACCTGGCCGTCGTGCGGGCCGTGCGCGACGTCCCCCACGATTCCGTACGGCAGCGTGTCCGCGGGCCCGCCGTCCAGCGGAACGGCCCGCGCCCAGCTGCGGCGCAGGGAGGCCTGGCCGGACGTGCTGATGGCGAGGACCTGCCCTTCCGGGGTCCAGCCCCGCACCGACGTGCGGGAACTGCCCCAGTACGTCAGGCGCTTGGAGGAGCCGCCGTCGACCGGGGCGACGTGCACCTCGGGGGCGCCGTCACGCGTGGACGTCCAGGCGACGGTCGTTCCGTCCGGGGAGATGCGGGGGTGGTTCACCGGCATGTTGTCGGCGCTGACGCGCCATGCCCGGCCACCTTCGAGAGGAGCGACCCAGACGTCGTCCTCGGCGGTGAAGGCGACCAACTCGTCGCGCAGGTGCGGAAACCGGAGATACGCAGGGTGCCCAGTCAGTGTCACCCGGCCAGCCTAGGCAGCCCCGGCGGAACCGGACAGCGTTTTGGATCACTTGCCCTTGAAGCACGAGCACGTGGGATCGGGCTGCTGGGGCGGCGGGTCGGGCGTGACGGTCACCGTCACGGTCGCCGTGGGCGGCTGGTCCGGCTGATCGCCGCCGTGGTCTCCGCCGTCGTCACCGCCGTTGTCGCTTCCGTCGTCACCGCCGGCGCAGTCGCCGAGGACGTCCACCCGGAACCACTGCTTGCCGTCGACATCGGCGGTCAGGTTCCCGCGTACGCAGTGTCCGTCGACGACGGACCACACCGTGCCCTTGACGGTGATGGTGCTGGTGTCGTTCGAGCCCTTGTCCTTCTTGGCCTGTCCCTGGCAGTCGACGGTGGCGACGGCATCGCGGTCCGGGGATTCACTGGACGGGGTGACCTTGTCCTTGTAGCGGGCGGTACAGCTGATCCACAGCACGTCGAGGTGCTGCCCCTCCAACTCCTTGGTCGCCATCTCGTCGGTGGTGATCGCGATGACCGCGGTGTTCATGCCTCCGTCGGCCGGATCGCACGCGGCGACCCCGATCACCGCCGCCCCCGCGAATCCGACGGCGCACAGCACCCGCCGCCGTCCGCGTACGTCCACCGCACGATCACGTAAGCGTCTCAATGCCCCCATAGGCGGCAGAGTGCCATCGCGCGCCGCCTGACGACAGACACCTTTGCGTCCAACTCCCAAGGCCCCTTCGGGACGGTGCCTCAGCCGCGCAGCAGCAGCCACTCCTGTAGTTCCACCAAGTTTCCCTCCGGGTCCTTGAGGTGGGCGACCCGCATGCGGTCCGTCAGGGGGGCGGGGCCCTGGGCGATGGTGCCGCCGCGTTCGGCGATCCGGCGGCAGTGGGCGTCGAGGTCGTCGACCCGCAGCACCACCAGTGAGCGGTGTCCGGTCGCCGACTCCCCCAGCTCGTCGAGGAGCTGGGCCATCATGGAGCGGTCCTGGAGCGCGATGCCCGCGGAACCGGCCGCCGGGCTGAACTTCTCGTACGGCCCGTCCACCGCCCCCGACTGCGGCTTGAGGCCGAGGATGTCGGCGTAGAAGTGGTAGCAGGCGCTGAAGTCCGTTACGAGCAGTCGTACTTGGGCCAGTTCCACGGCATCTCCCTCACCCGGGGCGGGGGTTCAGGACCAGCGGCCCGTACGCCCCAGGAGCAGTGCGGCCGCCGCCGTCCCCGCGGTCGACGTACGCAACACGCTACGCCCCAGGCGGTACGGCTTCGCGCCCGCGTCCGCGAAGGCCGCGAGCTCGTCCGGGGAGACGCCGCCCTCGGGGCCGACCACCAGGACGATGTGCCCGGCAGCCGGAAGGTCCGCCGTGGCCAGCGGTTCGCTGCCTTCCTCGTGCAGGACCGCGGCGAGGTCGGCGGTGCCCAGGAGCGCCGCCACCTGCTTGGTGGACAGGGCGTCCGCGACCTCGGGGAAGCGCACCCGGCGTGACTGCTTGCCCGCCTCGCGCGCCGTGGCACGCCACTTGCCGAGCGCCTTGAGCCCGCGCTCGCCCTTCCACTGGGTGATGCAGCGCGACGCGGACCAGGGCACGATCGCGTCGACGCCGGTCTCCGTCATGGTCTCGACGGCGAGTTCACCGCGGTCGCCCTTGGGCAGCGCCTGTACGACGGTGATCCGGGGCTCCTGCGGCGCCTCCTCCTGTACGGAGTCCATCCGCAGGATCAGCCGGTCCTTGCCCTCGGTGTCCAGGACCACGCAGTCGGCCCAGCGTCCGGCCCCGTCGGTCAGGACGACGTCCTCACCGGCGTGCAGCCGCTTCACGGAGACGGCGTGTCGCCCTTCGGGACCGTCGAGCACGAAGCGTCCGCCGTCCGCGGCAGTGTTCTCGAAGGTCCCGAAGGTCTCGACGACGAAGACGGGCGCGGTCACGCCTGGCTCCCGGGCTGGGTCCCCTGCTGCCCTCCGGCTGCCAACGCGTCCTTCGCCTCGGCCAGTTCGGCCGCGAGGACCTCCACGAGCTGCCCGGCGGGCAGCTCCCGCGCCATGCGGTGGCCCTGGCCCGCCCACAGCGCCATGCCCTGCGCGTCACCGGCCTTGGCGGCGGCCTTGCGCAGGCCGCTGGTGAGGTGGTGGATCTGGGGGTAGGCGGCGGGGGCGTACGGCCCGTGCTCGCGCATGAAGCGGTTGACCAGGCCCCGCGCGGGGCGTCCCGAGAAGGCCCGGGTCAGTTCGGTGCGGGTGAACAGCGGATTGGTCATGGCCTGCTTGTGCAGGGCGTTGGCGCCCGACTCGGGGCAGACCAGGAAGGCCGTGCCGAGCTGCGCGGCGTCCGCGCCGGCCGCGAGCACCGCGGCGATCTGCGAGCCGCGCATCAGGCCACCGGCCGCGACGACCGGGATCTGCACGGTGTCGCGCACCTGCGCGATGAGCGAGAGGAGGCCGAGCCCGGCGCCGTCCGTCTCGGGGTTGTCGCGGTGCGTGCCCTGGTGGCCGCCCGCCTCGATGCCCTGCACGCACACGGCGTCGGCGCCCGACCACTGGGCGGTCTGCGCCTCTTCGGGCGAGGTGACGGTGGCGACGGTGATCGTGCCGACCCGCGCGAAGGCGTCGAAGACGTCACGGGTGGGGCAGCCGAAGGTGAACGACACCAGCGGCACCGGGTCCTCGACGAGGATCGCGAGCTTGGCGTCGTAGCCGTCGTCGCGGCCGCTGTCCGGGTCGCCGAGCTGCGTCTCGTACCAGGCGGCCTCACCGGCGAGCTGGTTGCGGTAGACGTCGACGGCGGCGGCATCGGCGTACTCGGGCTGCGGCATGAAGAGGTTCACGCCGAACGGCCGGCTCGTGAGCCCCCGCAGCTGTTTGATCTCCTGGTACATCCCGTCGGCCGTTTTGTACCCGGCGGCGAGGAATCCGAGCCCCCCGGCCTCGCAGACGGCCGCGGCGAGCTGAGGGCACGAAGCGCCGCCCGCCATGGGGGCCTGCACGATCGGAAGGCGGCAGAGATCGGTCAGTGCGGAGGACATGAACGCATCGTGCCATGACCTGGCCGGGGGGCCGAATCGCGCCTCACGGCGGGCCCGCGGGCGCCTGCCGCGGGCTACAGACTTTCCCGCCCACCCACCCGATACCCCGCAGAAATCGACAATGCTCCGGTGCCGGAGGGCAAACCCTCCGGCACCGGAGCACCGGAATCTCAGCGACCGTTGAACGCGTCCTTCAGGCGCGAGAACAGACCCTGCTGCCCCGGCTGGAACTGCCCGGTGGGCCGCTCCTCGCCCCGCAGCACCGCCAGCTCCCGAAGGACCCGCTCCTGCTCCGCGTCCAGCTTGCTCGGCGTGAGGACCTCGACGTGCACGATGAGGTCACCGCGACCGCCGCCCCGCAGGTGCGTGATGCCCCTGCCGTGCAGCGGCACCGACTGTCCTGACTGCGTGCCCGGCCGGATGTCGACCTCCTCCAGGCCGTCCAGCGTCTCCAGGGGCACCTTGGTGCCCAGAGCCGCGGCCGTCATGGGGATGGTGACCGTGCAGTGCAAGTCGTCCCCGCGCCGCTGGAACACGGCGTGCGGCAGCTCGTGGATCTCCACGTACAGGTCGCCTGCGGGGCCGCCACCGGGGCCGACCTCGCCCTCGCCCGCGAGCTGGATCCGCGTGCCGTTGTCGACACCGGCGGGGATCTTCACGGTGAGCGTCCGCCGCGACCGGATGCGGCCGTCGCCGGCGCACTCGGGGCAGGGGGTGGGCACGACCGTGCCGAAGCCCTGACACTGCGGGCACGGCCGCGACGTCATGACCTGGCCGAGGAACGACCGCGTGACCTGCGACACCTCACCGCGACCGCGGCACATGTCACACGTTTGAGCGGACGTACCCGGCGCGGCACCTTCACCGCTGCAGGTCGTACATACGACCGCCGTGTCGACCTGTATGTCCTTGGTGGTCCCGAAGGCCGCCTCGTCCAGGTCGATCTCGAGCCGGATCATGGCGTCCTGGCCACGGCGCGTGCGCGACCGGGGGCCACGCTGCGACGCCGTCCCGAAGAACGCGTCCATGATGTCCGAGAAGTTGCCGAAGCCACCGGCCCCGAAACCGCCCGCACCGCCGCCGCCCGCCTGGGACAGCGGGTCGCCGCCGAGGTCGTAGACCTGCTTCTTCTGCGGGTCCGACAACACCTCGTACGCGGCGTTGATCTCCTTGAAGCGCTCCTGAGTCTTCGGATCCGGATTCACGTCCGGGTGAAGCTCTCGCGCAAGCCTCCGGAAGGCCTTCTTGATTTCGTCCTGGGAAGCGTCGCGGCGCACGCCTAGTACGGCGTAGTAGTCCGTGGCCACTTACGACTCCGCCAGGATCTGTCCGACGTAACGTGCCACTGCGCGTACTGCTCCCATCGTTCCCGGATAGTCCATGCGGGTCGGGCCGACCACGCCGAGTTTGGCTACTGCCTCGCTGCCCGAACCGTAGCCGACGGAGACCACGGACGTAGAGCTGAGTCCCTCATGGGCGTTCTCGTGACCGATCCGTACGGTCATGCCCGAATCCGTGGCCTCGCCAAGCAACTTGAGCAGGACGACCTGCTCCTCAAGAGCCTCCAGGACGGGCCTGATGGTGAGGGGAAAGTCATGTCCGAAGCGGGTGAGATTGGCCGTTCCGCCGATCATCAGCCGCTCCTCGGTCTCCTCGACCAAGGTTTCGAGGAGTGTGGAGAGCACCGTCGCCACGGTGCCACGGTCCTCCGCGTCGAAGGACTCCGTCATGTCCTGCACGAGCTGCGGCACGTCCGCGAAGCGGCGGCCCGCGACCCTGCTGTTGAGCCGCGCCCGCAGATCCGCGAGCGAGGTCTCCCCGAACGGGGCAGGACAGTCGATCATGCGCTGCTCGACCCGGCCCGTGTCCGTGATCAGGACGAGCATCAGACGGGCCGGAGCCAGTGAGAGCAGCTCCACGTGCCGCACCGTCGACCGCGTGAGCGACGGGTACTGCACGACCGCGACCTGCCGGGTCAGCTGCGCGAGCAGCCGCACCGTGCGCGCCACGACGTCGTCGAGGTCGACGGCGCCGTCGAGGAAGTTCTGGATGGCCCTGCGCTCCGGCGCCGCCATCGGCTTGACGCCCGCGAGCCGGTCGACGAAGAGGCGGTACCCCTTGTCGGTCGGGATGCGCCCGGCACTCGTGTGAGGCTGGGCGATGAACCCTTCCTCCTCCAGCGCCGCCATGTCGTTGCGGACCGTGGCGGGGGACACACCGAGACTGTGCCGCTCGGTGAGCGCCTTGGAGCCGACGGGCTCCTCGGTGCCGACGTAGTCATGGACGATGGCGCGCAGCACCTCGAGCCTGCGTTCACTGAGCATCCGCGCAACACCTCCACCTTTTCGCCCTGCAACCTGTCTGCCCCGTGGTCTGCCTGGCACTCCCCGCGGGTGAGTGCCAGCCTTGCACCGCGCCCAGTGTACGGCCGCGAGGTACGGGCCCGGCAAGGGCCGGACCCCCTGTCTCGGTCCGGCGGGTGAGCGCACTGCTGCCGAGCCGCCCGCGCGGCGCTAGCGTCGCCTTATGAACGTGACGCCGGCTTGGGACGAGGCAGGGTGGGAGCGGCTCGCGCCGCATGTGGGACGGCGGCGCCTCCCGGTCTGGGACTGTACGGCCGGGCTTGTCGTCGGCGGTGAATCGGCGCTGATGATCGAGGCGGGGGCGACCCTGCGCGAGGGGGCGGAGCTGCGCACCCAGGCGCGCGGCATCCTCGGCGGGGGCCGCCGGGTCACCCATCTCGCCCTGACGCACCCGCACTTCGACCATGTGCTCGGCGCCGCGGCGTTCGCGGGCGTGGAGGTGTACGGCGCGGTGGGCCTCGACACGCTGCTCGCTAAGGGCCGCGACGAGCTGCGCGATTCCGCCGTGCGGCACGGGGTCGCGCCGGACGCGGCGGCGGAGGCCGCCGACCTGCTCGTCCACCCGCACCACACGGTGTGCGGGGAGTGGACGCTCGACCTGGGCGGCGGGGTGCAGGTGCTGCTCGCGAACGTCGGCCCGGGACACACGGGCCACGACCTGGCGGTCCTGGTCCCCGGCACGGCGGACTCCCCGGAGATCGTCTTCTGCGGCGATCTGGTCGAGGAGTCGGGTGAACCGCAGGCCGGTGACGACGCGGTCCCGAAGCGGTGGCCTGCGGCGCTCGACCGGCTGCTCGACCTGGGCGGGGAGGACGCGCTGTACGTGCCGGGGCACGGTGCGGTGGTCGATGCGGCATTTGTCCGTGCGCAACGGGCCACACTGGCGGCCCGCTTCGGCGTGTCGTAGCGAGCCTCCCCCTACTTCTTCCTATCGTCGGGAAAATGCGCCAGTACTCTGCGGACCTGACCCCGCCCTGGAAGAAGCCGAAGCCCGTGCCGGAGGTCGCCGCGGAGGCGGACCTCGTGGTGGAGGAGCTGAGCACCGGCTTCTGCGGGGCGGTGATCCGCTGCGAGAAGACGGCGGAGGGTCCGACGGTGACCCTGGAGGACCGCTTCGGCAAGCACCGCGTCTTCCCGATGACTCCGGGTGCCTTCGCCCTGGAGGGCCGTACGGTGACGCTGGTCCGCCCTTCCGCTTCCTCCTCTTCACCGGTACGTCCTTCGCGCACCGCTTCCGGCTCGGTGGCCGTGCCGGGTGCGCGGGCCCGGGTCGCCCGCGCGGGGCGGATCTACGTGGAGGGCCGCCACGACGCGGAGCTCGTCGAGCGGGTGTGGGGCGACGACCTGCGGATCGAGGGCGTCGTCGTCGAGTACCTGGAGGGCATCGACGACCTCCCGGCGATCGTCGAGGAGTTCTCCCCCGGCCCCGACGCGCGACTCGGCGTCCTGGTGGACCACCTGGTGCCCGGCTCGAAGGAGTCGAGGATCGCGGCGCGGGTGAGTTCTTCGTCGGCGCTGGTGGTGGGGCACCCCTACATCGACGTGTGGGAGGCGGTGAAGCCGTCCTCGGTGGGGATCGCGGCGTGGCCGCGCGTCCCCCGCGGCCAGGACTGGAAGACGGGCGTCTGCGAGGCCCTTGGCTGGCCCCTGAACACGGGCGCCGCATGGCAGCGGATCCTGGGCTCGGTGCGCAGCTACCGGGATCTTGAACCGGCGCTTCTGGGCCGCGTGGAGGAACTGATCGACTTCGTCACCGCGGACTAGCGCCGGGAATTCAGCCCGTCCGGCGTTTGAGGACGAACTCGGCGGAGCCGGTGATGACGGTGCCCCCGAGCCGGCGAAGCCGGAATTTCGGGAAGGAGCGGGATTGGGGAAAGCCCCGCAGGGACCGCCCGAACCTCAGTCCACCAGGTCCCGCACCACCGCATCCGCCAGCAACCGCCCCCGCAGGGTCAGCACGGCACGCCCCTCCTCGTAGGGCCCCGCCTCAAGAAGCCCATCGGCGAGCGCCCGGCGGGAAGCCGCGAGGCCCGCGGGGTGGAGCAGGGACAACGGGCACCCCTCAAGGAGCCGCAGCTCCAGCAGGATCCGTTCCACCCGCCGGTCCTCCGCGGCGAGGATCTCCCGCCCGGCCCCGGGCGACCGACCGGCCGCGAGGGCGCCCGCGTAGGCACCCGGATGCTTGACGTTCCACCACCGCACGCCCCCCACGTGGCTGTGGGCGCCCGGCCCGGCCCCCCACCAGTCGGCCCCGCGCCAGTACAACTCGTTGTGCAGGCACCGCCCGGCATCGGACGTGGCCCAGTTCGACACCTCGTACCAGGAGAACCCCGCGCCCCCGAGCACCTCGTCGGCGATCAGATACCGGTCGGCGTGCACGTCGTCGTCCGTCATCGGCACCTCGCCGCGCCGGATCCTGTGCGCGAGCTGCGTGCCCTCCTCGACGATCAGGGCGTAGGCGCTGACGTGGTCGGGCCCGGCGCCGATCGCCGCGTCGAGCGTGGCCCGCCAGTCGTCGTCCGTCTCGCCCGGCGTGCCGTAGATGAGGTCGAGGTTGACGTGGTCGAAGCCCGCCGCCCGCGCCTCGGCCACGCATGCCTCGGGCCGACCGGGGGTGTGCGTACGGTCCAGCACCTTCAGTACGTGCTGCTTCGCGCTCTGCATCCCGAAGGAGACCCGGTTGAAGCCACCGGCCCGCAGTTCGCTCAGATAGGCCGGATCGACGGACTCCGGGTTCGCCTCGGTGGTGATCTCCGCGTCGTCCGCGAGACCGAACTCCTCCCGGACCGCTCCCAGCATGCGGACGAGATCGGCCGCCGCGAGGAGCGTGGGCGTACCGCCGCCGACGAAGACCGTCTGCACCGGGCGCGGGTCGTCCCCCAGGGTCTTGCGCGCGAGCCGCACCTCGTCGATCAGGGTGTCCGCGTAGTTGTCGCGCGAGGCGAGCACGCCGCCGGAGCCGCGCAGCTCGGTCGCGGTGTACGTGTTGAAGTCGCAGTAGCCGCAGCGCGTGGCGCAGTACGGGACGTGGAGGTAGAAGCCGAGGGGCCGTGTCCCCGCACCCGCGAGGGCGGACGCGGGCAGGGACCCGTCCTCGGGCATGGGCTCACCATCGGGCAGTGCGGAAGGCATACCTTCGATTGTCCCGCACCGCGGAGGAACCCGGCGCCGCGCACCGGGCGGCCCGCCCGCCTACTGCGCCTGCAGGACCAGGACCGCCATGTCGTCGTCCGGCGGCCGCTCCGAGAATTCGTGCACCATCCTCTTGATCCGTTCCGCGATCAGCGACGCGTCGAGGCCCGCGCAGCTCGCGAGGGCCTTCGCGAGACCGTCGCCGTCGTCGAACATCAGCTGCCCGGTGCGGCGCTCGGTCACCCCGTCGGTGACGCAGAGCAGCGTGTCTCCCGTGCGCAGGTCGAAGCTCTCGCTCGTATACGTCGCGTCGTCGACGACCCCGAGCAGCAGCTGGGGCGAGGCCGCCACCAGGACCGTGCCGTCCGGGGAGAGCAGCAGCGGCAGCGGGTGCCCCGCGCTGGCCACCGTGCAGCGGACGCCGCCGTCGTCCATGGGGACCAGCTCGCCGTAGAGCAGGGAGAGGAAGCGGGAGGTGGCACCGTCCGGCGGCACGCTCTGGCCGCCCGCCACCGCGACCACCGCCGCCGCCGCGTCCGCCGCCTCCGTCGCGTCGTCGAGGAGGAGCTGGTTGAGGCGGTCGAGCACCTCCGCGACCTCGTACCCCTCGCGGGCGAGCAGACGCAGCCACGGCCGGGCGAGGCCGATCACGACGGCCGCCTCGACGCCCTTGCCCTGGACGTCGCCGAGCGCGAAGCACCAGCGTCCCTTGCCCGCCTGGAACACGTCGTAGAAGTCGCCGCCGGGCCCGCCCTTGTCCCGCGGCTCGTACACGACGCCGCTCCGCACGCCGGGGATGTCCGCGACGGAGCTCGGAAGGAGTCCGCGCTGCAGGACCTGGCTGATGGTGGCCTGTCGCTGATAGCGCCGCGCCGCGCTGATGGCCAGGGCGACGCGGCGGCTGAAGTCCTCGATGAGGCCGGTGACCTCGTCGGCGAAGCGCATCACCCCGGCCCGCCCGATGATGAGCGTGCCCAGCGCACGACCGCCCGCCGTGAGACGGTACGCCAGGGCCGTGCCGCCCCCCTCGTCCGCCAGGGCCTCGCCGGGCCACGTCACGGGGACGGCGCCGCAGCCGGCCGCTTCGGGCAGCAGGGGCGGGTCCTTCTCCAGGCTGCGCCGCAGTTCCTCTATGCGCTGCTCGCTGGTGTGCCAGACGCGGGCGAGCCGGGAGCCCGCGCCCCCGCTCATGGCGCCGCGCGGCGCGGCCTCCGACTCGTCGTCGAGCCATACCGCGCACCAGTCCGCGAGCCGCGGCACGAGCAGCTGCCCGGCGAGTGCGGCCACCAGGTCCTCGTCGAACTGCCCGGCGAGCAGGTCGGACGCCTCGGCGAGGAAGGTGAGCGCGCCGCGGTTGACCCACTCCGTGTCGTGCGTGATCCGTCGCGGCAGCGGGGCGAGGATCTCGGCGGTGCGCAGCCCTCGCTGCATCGCCTGTTCACTCGCGTACGACTCGATCCCCTGTCCGGCCTGCACGCCGCCGACCGGGAGGCGGGCCCAGACGGCCTTGGTGCCGGTGCGGTAGGTGATGCCCCAGGAGTCGGAGAGGGTCGCGACGAGCTGGAGGCCGCGGCCGTACTCGGGCGTGCCGGGCGGCTGGGGCGTGGGCTCGCTGCGGACCGCGCGGGCCGGGTGGTGGTCGGAGACCTCGATGACCAGGGTGTCGGTGCTCTCCCCCAGGCCCGCCTCGTCGAGCCGGCACAGCAGCTCGACCGTGGTGCCCGCGTGCACGACGGCGTTCGTGACCAGTTCGCTGACCAGCAGCACTGCATCGTCCGCCAGGCGGTCGGTGACACCCGCGGCCGCGGGCACGGCGAGCTCGACCCAGTCGGCGAGCGCGGCGCGCACGAACCTGCGTGCGGCGGCGGGCGCCAACGGGTTTCCGGGCAGCGACGTGCACACCACCGCCGGCGGGCCGGGCTGGTACCCCGGCTGGGCGGACGCACGGAAAGTGGTCTCCCGTTGCATCGGAATGGACCCCACGTTTCGGCTCCTGAGCAGTTCGGTCGAATACGCCTCAGGCGACACGGACAGAGTGACAGACTGGCCACGCCCATAAGCACCGAGTTACTGAAGTGGGCCGCTATGAGTGAGAACAGTGCTATGCCCGCGCTCGGTTACGGTCGGATTCCGGCACCGAAACCAGCTTCGACACCACAGTCGTGCACCGGGAACGATCCGGACGCGGCATCAGAAAACATCGCGGAGAACGCCCCGGAAGCGACCTCCGATCTGCGTATCCTGCTGTCCGCCATGCGGGCGGCGCGTGACGGTGACTTCACCAAGGTGACGGTGAGTGGCCACGGCCTGGTCGCCGAGCTGCACGCGGTGTTCAACGAGATGCTGGACCGTTCGCTGCACTTCGACAGTGAACTCACGCGCGTACGCCGGGAGATCATCCGGCACGGCCATCTCGACGAGCGGTTCACCGCGAGCCCGGGACAGGGCAGCTGGGCCACGCGCGTGACGGACGCCAACTCCCTGCTCGACTCGCTGGTCGCCCCGGCGGCCAACGCGACACGCGTACTGAACGCGGTCGCGGGCGGCGACCTCACCCAGCGGGTGGACCTGCACGACGGCTCCCGCGAGCTGCGGGGAGACCTGCGGCGTCTGGGCCGTGCGGTGAATACGATGGTCGACCAGCTGTCGCTCTTCACGGGCGAGGTCACCCGGGTCGCCCGTGAGGTGGGCACGGAGGGGCGGCTCGGCGGGCGCGCCAAGGTGCGCGGTCTGTCGGGCAGCTGGCGTGACGTGACGGAGGCCGTCAACACGATGGCCTCCCGCCTCACCGCCCAGGTGCGCGACATCGCGCTGGTGACGACGGCGGTGGCGCAGGGTGACCTGACCCGGACCGTCACGGTCGAGGCGACGGGCGAGCTGCTCGAACTGAAGCTGACCGTCAACACGATGGTCGATCAGCTGTCCGCGTTCGCGGCCGAGGTGACGCGTGTCGCCCGTGAGGTCGGCACGGAGGGCCAGTTGGGCGGCCGGGCGCAGGCCCGTGGTGTGTCGGGGGTCTGGAAGGACCTCACCGACAACGTCAACTTCATGGCGTCGAACCTCACCTCTCAGGTGCGGAACATCGCCCAGGTCACCACGGCCGTCGCCAACGGCGACCTGAGCCAGAAGATCACCGTCGACGCCCGGGGCGAGATCCTGGAGCTGAAGTCGACGGTGAACACGATGGTGGACCAGCTCTCCGCGTTCGCCGATGAAGTCACGCGTGTCGCCCGCGAGGTCGGCACGGAGGGAAATCTGGGCGGTCGCGCTCAGGTGCGCGGCGTGTCCGGGGTCTGGAAGGACCTCACCGACAACGTCAACTTCATGGCGGACAACCTCACCTCCCAGGTGCGGAACATCGCCCTCGTGTCGACGGCCGTCGCCCAGGGCGACCTGGGCAAGAAGATCACGGTCGAGGCGAAGGGCGAGATCCTCGAACTGAAGTCGACCATCAACACGATGGTGGACCAGCTCTCCGCGTTCGCCGACGAGGTCACCCGTGTCGCCCGCGAGGTCGGCACGGAGGGCAACCTCGGCGGGCAGGCCCAGGTGCGCGGCGTGTCCGGCGTCTGGAAGGACCTCACCGACAACGTCAACTTCATGGCGCTGAACCTCACCTCCCAGGTGCGGAACATCGCCCAGGTCACCACGGCCGTCGCCAACGGCGACCTGTCCAAGATGATCACGGTGACGGCGCGCGGCGAGATCCTGGAGCTGAAGGACACCGTCAACACGATGGTGGAGCAGCTGCGGGCCTTCGCGGACGAGGTGACCCGGGTGGCCCGTGAGGTCGGCACGGACGGCCGGCTCGGCGGGCGGGCCCAGGTGCTCGGTGTCTCCGGCGTCTGGAAGGACCTCACCGACAACGTCAACTACATGGCGGACAACCTCACGGGCCAGGTCCGCAACATCGCGCAGGTCGCGACGGCGGTGGCCCAGGGCGACCTCTCCAAGAAGATCGACGTGGACGCGCGCGGCGAGATCCTGGAGCTGAAGACCACCATCAACACCATGGTGGACACGCTGTCCTCGTTCTCCTCGGAGGTCACCCGCGTGGCCCGCGAGGTCGGCTCCGAGGGCCAACTGGGCGGCCAGGCACGGGTCGAGGGCGTCTACGGCACGTGGAAGCGCCTGACGACGAACGTGAACGAGCTCGCCCTGAACCTCACCACCCAGGTCCGCGCGATCGCCGAGGTCGCCTCGGCCGTGGCCCAGGGCGACATGACCCGTTCCATCACGGTCGAGACCCGCGGCGAGGTCTCCGAGCTCAAGAACAACATCAACGTCATGGTCTCCAACCTCCGTGAGACCACCCGCGCCAAGGACTGGCTGGAGTCGAACCTCGCCCGTCTCGCGGGTCTGATGCAGGGGCACCGTGACCTGATGGAGGTCGCCGACCTGATCCTGCGCGAGCTGACCCCGCTGGTGAACGCCCAGTACGGCGCCTTCTTCCTGGCCGACCCCGAGGCCGGGGACGCCACGACGCTGCAGACGCCCCCGGTCAAGGGGCTCGCCTTCATCGCCGGGTACGGCTCCGCGCAGGGATCGGTCGTCGACACGGGTGCGATGCCCGCGCACGGCCTGGTGCGCCAGGCGGCCCTGGAGAAGAAGCGGATCCTCGTGGACGAGGTGCCGCCCGACTACATCAAGATCACTTCGGGGCTCGGGGACGCCGCACCGGCCAGCCTCGTCATCATCCCCATCCTCTTCGAGGACAAGCTGCTAGGCGTCATCGAGCTGGCCACGTTCTCCCGCTTCTCGGACGTGCACCTCGCGTTCTTCGACCAGTTCGTCAGCACCATCGGCGTCGCGATCAACACGATCATCGCCAACTCCCGTACGGAGTCACTGCTCAGCGAGTCCCAGCGGCTCGCCACGCAGCTCCAGGACCGCTCGGACGAACTCCAGCTCCAGCAGGCGGAGTTGCAGCGTTCGAACGCCGAACTGGAGGAGAAGGCGGCGCTGCTCGCCACCTCCTCGCAGTACAAGTCGGAGTTCCTCGCGAACATGTCGCACGAGCTGCGCACCCCGCTGAACTCCCTGCTCATCCTGGCGAGGCTGCTCTCGGACAACCCCGACAGCCATCTCTCCGACCAGGAGGTGCAGTTCGCGACGACGATCCACCGCTCGGGATCCGACCTGCTCCAGCTCATCAACGACATCCTCGACCTGTCGAAGATCGAGGCGGGCCGGATGGACGTCCGCCCCAAGAAGCTCCCCCTCATCAAGGTCCTCGACTACGTCCACGCGACGTTCCGCCCGCTCACCCTGGACCGCGGGCTCGCCTTCGAGGTCTCGGTCGGCGAGGACGTGCCGCGCGAGATGTTCTCGGACGAGCAGCGGCTCCAGCAGATCCTGCGCAACCTCCTGTCGAACGCGGTCAAGTTCACCGCGAGCGGCCGGGTCGAGCTGCGCGTGAGCCGCGTCAAGAACACCGGCGACCGACGGCTCCACGACGGCGGCGACCGGCTCTGTTTCGCCGTCACGGACACCGGCATCGGCATCCCGCCCGATCAGCTGCCGGCCATCTTCGAGGCGTTCCAGCAGGCCGACGGCACCACCAACCGCAAGTACGGCGGCACCGGCCTCGGCCTCTCCATCAGCCGCGAGATCGCCGGGCTCCTCGGCGGCCGCATCACCGCGGAGAGCAACCCGGGCCAGGGCTCCACCTTCACGCTCTACGTCCCCGTGGTGCACCCCGGCCACGGCCCCGCGGCAGTGGCGTACGCGGCGACCAGGTCGCTCACGACGCCCGAGCCGCACGAAGAGGGGGTCACCATGTCCCCGCACACCTTCCACGAACAGAACGACAGCTGGCCGACACCGACCAAGCTGGAGGAATACCGGGAGGGAGCGGCGGGCCGCATATTGCGTGGGCGCCGCGTCCTGATCGTGGACGACGACATCCGCAACGTCTTCGCGCTCACCCACGTACTGAGCCGCGTCGGCATGCCTGTCCTCTACGCGGAGAACGGCCGCGAAGGCATCGAGACCCTGGAGCGCAACCCCGACACCGACCTCATCCTGATGGACATCATGATGCCGGAGATGGACGGCTACGAAACCATCGCCGCCATCCGCCGCACCCCGCGCTGGGCCGGTCTTCCCATCATCGCGCTGACCGCCAAGGCAATGCCCGGCGACCGCGAGAAGGCCATCGAACAGGGCGCCAACGACTACGTACCCAAACCCGTGGACGTGGACCAGCTGCTCACCGTCGCCTGCGCCCTCTTGGCCCCCGAGGCCGCAGACGCCCCAGAGCCGGAGACGTCCACCACAGCAGATACGACCGTCGCACCGGAACCGGCAGGCACTCTCGGGGAGGCCGCCGTTCCGCCGACGACCGAGTGAGGCACTGTCACCATGAGCACAGAGGTCATGACCGACAACCGCGCGAGCATCCTTCTTGTCGATGACATGGAGGACAACCTGATGGCACTCGAAGCCGTCCTGGGATCCCTCAACGAACCACTGGTGCGCGCCCGTTCGGGCGAGGAGGCCATGAAGGCCCTACTGCGCCAACGTTTCGCCGTGATCCTCCTGGACGTCCGCATGCCGGGGATGGACGGCTTCGAGACCGCGTCGAACATCAAACGGCTCGACCAGACCAAGGACGTGCCCATCATCTTCCTGACGGGCACCGACAACGACGCGGGCTACGCCTTCCGGGGCTATGCGACGGGTGCCGCGGACTACATGACCAAGCCGTTCGACCCCTGGGTACTGCGGGCCAAGGTCACCGTCTTCCTCGAACTGCACCGCAAGAACCAGCAGTTGGAGAAGATCCTGGCGCGCGAGCAGCAGCAGTTCGACGAGCTGGCGGCCCGCCTCTCGGCCATCGAGACGCACATGGCGGCCAGCAGCTTCAAGGACGTGCTCGAACTGCGCCACCACGTGACGCACATGGAGGAGCTGGTGAGAGAGATGCGGCGCGGGCGGGGTGGTGTCTGAGGAACCAGTCCGAGGACCACTGGGTCAGGCAGCGCCCCGCCCGCGCGCGGGAGTCCGGGCTCAGGCCTCGCGCGATCCCGCGTACATCTCGTCGATCAGGTGCTGGTACTCGCGCTCGACGACGGGGCGCTTCAGCTTCAGGCTGGGCGTCAGTTCACCGTGCTCGATGTCCAGGTCGCGGGGCAGCAGCTTGAACTTCTTGACGGTCTGCCAGCGCTGGAGGCCTTCGTTCAGCTCCTTCACATAGCCCTCGACGAGTGCGACCGTCGCCGGGGCGGCGACCACGTCGGCGTAGCTCTTGCCGTCCAGGCCGTTGTCCTTGGCCCAGGCCATGATGGACGGCTCGTCGAGCGCGATCAGAGCGGTGCAGAAGTTCCGGTCGGCGCCGTGCACCAGGATGTTGGAGACGTACGGGCAGACGGCCTTGAACTGGCCCTCGACCTCGGCGGGCGCGATGTACTTGCCGCCCGAGGTCTTGATCAGGTCCTTCTTGCGGTCGGTGATCCGCAGATAGCCGTCCGCGGAGAGCTCGCCGATGTCCCCGGTGTGGAACCATCCGTCGGACTCCAGGACCTCGGCCGTCTTCTCGGCGAGCCCGTGGTAGCCCTCCATGATGCCGGGGCCGCGCAGCAGGATCTCGCCGTCGTCCGCGATCCGGACCTCGGTGCCGGGCAGCGGCTTGCCGACGGTGCCGGTGCGGTAGGCCTCGCCGGGGTTGACGAAGGAGGCCGCGGAGGACTCGGTGAGGCCGTAGCCCTCCAGGATGTGGATGCCCGCGCCGGCGAAGAAGTAGCCGATCTCGGGCGCGAGCGCGGCCGAGCCGGAGACGGCGGCGCGCAGCCGGCCGCCGAAGGCCTCCCGCAGCTTGGAGTAGACGAGCGCGTCGGCGACCTTGTGCTTGGCGCCGAGCCCGAAGGGCACCGAGGCGGTGCCGGTCCTGCGGAAGTTGTCCTGGCTGACCTTCGCGTACTCGCGGGAGACGTCGGCGGCCCACAGGAAGATCTTGTACTTGGCGCCGCCGCCGGCCCGTGCCTTGGCCGCGACCCCGTTGTAGACCTTCTCGAAGATGCGCGGCACGGCGGCCATGTACGTCGGCTGCACCACCGGCAGGTTCTCGATGATCTTGTCGACGCGGCCGTCGACTGCGGTGACGTGCCCGAGCTCGATCTGCCCGGAGGTCAGCACCTTGCCGAAGACGTGCGCGAGCGGCAACCACAGGTACTGCACGTCGTCCGGGCCGAGCAGACCGGTCGACGCGATGGCCTTGGCCATGTACGACCAGTTGTCCTGCGGCAGGCGCACGCCCTTGGGCCTACCGGTGGTGCCGGAGGTGTAGATGATCGTGGCGAGCTGGTCCTTGGTGATCGCCGAGATGCGCTCCTTGACCGCCTCCGGGTTCTTCTCCAGATGGGCGGCGCCGCGCGCCTCCAGGTCGGCGAGGGTGAGCACCCAGCCCTCGGGGTCGCCCTCCGCGGGCCCGGCACCCTCGGCGTCGATGACCACGACGTGCCGCAGCTCGGGCAGCTCGGCCCGCTTCTCGCGCGCCTTGGCGAGCTGCTCGGCGTTCTCGGCGATCAGGACCCGGCTGTCGGAGTCGGCCAGGATGTAGGTGGACTCCTCGGCGTTGGTCTGCGGGTACACCGTGGTCGTGGCCGCGCCCGCGCAGAGGATGCCGAGGTCGGCGAGGATCCATTCGACGCGCGTGGACGAGGCGAGAGCCACCCGGTCCTCGGGGGCGAGGCCGAGCTCGATCAGGCCCGCCGCGATGGCGTAGACCCGCTCGGCGGCCTGCCCCCAGCTCAGCGACTTCCAGTCGTCCGGCCCCTCGCCCGATGCGGCCGGCACCGGATAGCGGTAGGCCTCCGCGTCGGGCGTGGCCGCCACGCGCTCCAGGAAGAGATGGGCCACGGACGGCGGACGGTTCTCGATCAAGGTCTGTGTGTCGCTCACGACATCCTCCGGACCCGCGACAATGCGGCGACTGGCTGGCGGCTGCTGGTCTTGTTTAACTTGCGAGTAACCTACGAGCAGTGATCAGAGTAGAGCGCTGAAGCCCGCCACGTAAGGGGCTTCTGCCTGTCACTTCATACAAGAACGGGTCCGCCGCGCAAGAGCGCGACGGACCCGCTGGGATGCCCCTGTGATGTCCGCGTGACACCCGTGCAGGACGGGACGGCGGCCGGGGTGTGGGCTACTTCTTGGCCTTGCCCGCACCGCTGTCGTCGCTGGAGAGCACCGCGATGAAGGCTTCCTGCGGCACCTCGACGGAGCCGACCATCTTCATGCGCTTCTTGCCCTCCTTCTGCTTCTCGAGCAGCTTGCGCTTACGGGAGATGTCACCGCCGTAGCACTTGGCGAGGACGTCCTTGCGGATCGCGCGGATGGTCTCGCGGGAGATGACCCGGGAGCCGATCGCCGCCTGGATGGGCACCTCGAAGGCCTGGCGCGGGATGAGCTCGCGCAGCTTGGCCACCAGGCGCACGCCGTACGCGTACGCGGCGTCCTTGTGGGTGACGGCGGAGAAGGCGTCGACCTTGTCGCCGTGCAGCAGGATGTCGACCTTGACGAGCTGGGCGGCCTGCTCACCCGTGGGCTCGTAGTCCAGGGACGCGTAACCGCGCGTCTTGGACTTCAGCTGATCGAAGAAGTCGAAGACGATCTCGGCGAGCGGCAGCGTGTAGCGGATCTCCACGCGGTCCTCGGAGAGGTAGTCCATGCCGAGCAGGGTGCCGCGCCGGGTCTGGCACAGCTCCATGATCGAGCCGATGAACTCGCTCGGGGCGAGGACCGTGGCGCGTACGACGGGCTCGAAGACCTTGTCGATCTTGCCCTCGGGGAACTCGCTCGGGTTGGTGACCGTGTGCTCGGTGCCGTCCTCCATGTTCACGCGGTAGACCACGTTCGGAGCGGTGGCGATCAGGTCGAGACCGAACTCGCGCTCCAGGCGCTCACGGATCACGTCGAGGTGCAGCAGGCCCAGGAAGCCGACGCGGAAGCCGAAGCCGAGGGCGGCCGAGGTCTCCGGCTCGTACACCAGCGCGGCGTCGTTGAGCTGCAGCTTGTCGAGGGCCTCGCGCAGGTCGGGGTACTCCGAGCCGTCCAGCGGATAGAGACCCGAGAAGACCATCGGCTTCGGGTCCTTGTAGCCGCCCAGGGCCTCGGTCGCGCCCTTGTTCAGGGAGGTGATCGTGTCACCGACCTTGGACTGACGGACGTCCTTCACGCCGGTGATGATGTAGCCCACCTCGCCGACGCCGATGCCGTCGGCCGGGGTCATCTCGGGGGATGAGACGCCGATCTCAAGGAGCTCGTGGGTGGCGCCGGTGGACATCATCCGGATCCGCTCACGCTTGTTGAGCTGGCCGTCGACGACTCGGACGTACGTCACGACGCCTCGGTAGGAGTCGTACACCGAGTCGAAGATCATCGCTCGCGCGGGCGCGTCGGCGACGCCGACCGGCGGCGGGACCTCGGCGACGACCTTGTCGAGCAGCGCCTCGACGCCCATGCCGGTCTTCGCGGAGACCTTCAGCACGTCGTCCGGGTCGCAGCCGATGAGGTTGGCGAGCTCCTCGGAGAACTTCTCCGGCTGGGCGGCCGGCAGGTCGATCTTGTTGAGGACCGGAACGATCTTGAGGTCGTTCTCCATCGCCAGGTAGAGGTTGGCGAGAGTCTGAGCCTCGATGCCCTGCGCGGCGTCGACGAGGAGGACCGTGCCCTCACAGGCCGCCAGCGAGCGCGACACCTCGTACGTGAAGTCCACGTGCCCCGGGGTGTCGATCATGTTGAGGACGTGGGTCTTGCTCTGGTCGGGGCCCTCGGTGGGGGCCCAGGGCAGACGCACCGCCTGGGACTTGATCGTGATGCCGCGCTCGCGCTCGATGTCCATGCGGTCGAGGTACTGAGCACGCATCTGTCGCTGGTCGACCACACCGGTCAGCTGGAGCATCCGGTCGGCGAGCGTGGACTTGCCGTGGTCGATGTGCGCGATGATGCAGAAATTGCGGATCAGAGCCGGGTCGGTACGGCTCGGCTCGGGCACGTTTTTAGGGATCGCGGGCACGCAGGGTCCTGTCTCTTGAGGCGCCTGTCGCCTCGGGTCGGATCTATACGTAGGTTCCATGGTCCCACGGGTGAGGCACTGGGCCCGGTGTGGGCCGCTCAGGGCCGGGGACCGGGCCCGGATTGGGCCGCCCGGGGTGCGGCTGGTAATCTGGGCCGCTGTGTCTCCTTGCCCTCTCGGCGCCGAGGCACGTGTCAAAGAAACTCATCTGCAGTACCTCTGCAGTACCTGAACCTGAAAAGGCTCTTTCGTGGCGAACATCAAGTCCCAGATCAAGCGGATCAAGACCAACGAGAAGGCGCGTCAGCGCAACAAGGCGGTCAAGTCTTCCCTGAAGACCGCGATCCGCAAGGCCCGCGAGGCCGTTGCCGCAGGCGACACCCAGAAGGCCGTCGAGGCGACGCGTGAGGCTTCGCGTCAGCTCGACAAGGCCGTCTCCAAGGGTGTCATCCACAAGAACCAGGCCGCCAACAAGAAGTCGGCGCTTGCTTCGAAGGTTGCGACCCTCCAGGGCTGAACCCCTGACCGAGCGCCGTCCCGCGGCCGCTCACTTGATTTGAACGCCGGGAAGGACTCAGCGGGCCCTCTCTTCCGCTCCTGACCGGCACCCCGGATCCGCACGCGACCTGCGTTCGCCACGCGGGTGTGGATCCACCCAGCTTGACCGGAAGCCCCGTCTCCCGTCCTTCCCCAGGACGGCGAGGCGGGGCTTTTCGCGTGGCATTCGTGGAATTTTGCATTCCGGTAACGGGGAATTCGGCCTGCTTCCACCCCGTCGCACTATCACTTGTGATGAAGGCGACAGAGAGCCCCGGAAACCCCCTCGGGAAACTGACATGTCGTCGCATGGTGCTAGCATTCGATCTTGTTCGACTTTGGAAAGTGTGTACGGGCGGGGTGAACTCCCGTACACCGGGGGGCCAGAGGCGATTCCGCATAGCCCCCTGCTGACGCGTGGGGGATTCTCAGAGTGTTCGACGGGCCGCAGTCCGCAAGCAATCCTTTGTCGGTAGCCCAGGAGCGCGTCTGGTTCGCCCAGGAGCTGGCTCCGGACAGCCTTCTCTACAACGTCAACGGCTATGTGGAGATTCGCGGCGCACTCGACGAGGCGCTCTTCGAGAAAGCCCTGCGTCAGGCGGTCGACGAGGCCGAGGCGCTGCACGTCACGTTCGGCGAGACGGACGGCGTCCCCCTGCAGTACCTGCGGTCCGACCGCGACTGGCCGCTCCCCCACGCCGACCTGACCTCGGCCGACGACCCCGGCGCCACGGCGTTCGCGGCCATGCAGGCGGACCTCGAACAGCCCATTGACCTGCTGAATGGTCCGCTGTTCAAACAAATGCTGTTCAAGGTCGGCCCCGACCGATTCTTCTGGTATATGCGGACGCACCACATCGTGTGCGACGCCTATGCCTTCAATCTCCTCGTGCAGCGTGTCTCGACGTGCTATACCGCGCTCACGGAAGACGGCCACGAGATACCCGCGACGCCTTTCTCCCCGCTCTCCGAGTTCCTCGACGAGGACATGAAGTACGCCGAGGGCGAGCGCAGCGGCAGGGACCGCGACTACTGGCTGGAAAAGTTCGGTGACGACCCCGACATCCTGAACCTGCCCGACCGGGCCACCGGACTGTGGGCCGAGTCGAAGAGCCATGGCTCGTGGCTGGAAGCCGACTATTTCGCGGAAATCAAACGGCTCGCCCGGGAGGCCCGCTCGACCTGGCAGGTCACCCTGACCGCCGCCGCCGCGGCCTATCTGCGGCACTTCACCCGCACCGATGACGTCGTGCTCGGCTTTCCCGTGACCGGCCGTCTCACGCCGGTCACCCGGGAGACCCCCGGCATGGCCTCGAACGTGCTCCCGCTGCGGATCGCCGTGCGGCCCGACATGTCGTTCGGCGACCTGCAGCGCCACGTCGGCCAGGAGATGCGCGGCCTGCTGCGCCACCAGCGCTACCGCGGCGAGGACCTCCGCAAGGACCTCGGCCTCGGCGGCCTCTCCCGCCGCATGTTCGGCCCCTCCATCAACTTCCTCCCGCTGGAGGAAGGCCTGCGGTTCGGGCCCTGCGTGGCCTCCGTGCACGGCATGCCCAGCGGGCCCGTCGACGACCTCGTCATCATCTTCGAGGGCGGCTCAGGCGACGACGGCATCGGCGTCCGGATCACCGGCAACGTCGCCGCGTACAACGCCGCCGCCATCACCGGCCACGGGCAGCGGTTCGTCGCCTATCTGCGGGCGCTGACCGCCGATCCCGCACGGCCCATCGGCACCCTGGACGTCATGGCGCCGGACGAGCGGGCGCGCGTGCTCACGGAGTGGAACGGAACCGCCCACGATCTGGACGCCGGGACGCTCCCCGACTGGTTCGAGGCGCAAGTCCGGCGCACCCCCGACGCCACCGCCCTGGTGCACGAGGGCGAGCGGCTGACCTACCGCGAGCTGAACGAGCGGGCCAACCGGCTCGCCCACCGGCTGATCGCCCGCGGGGCCGGTCCCGAGCGGCTCGTCGGGCTCGTCCTGCCGCGCTCCGCCGAGCTGGTCGTGGCCGTCCTCGCCGTGCTCAAGTCCGGCGCCGGATATCTGCCGGTCGACCCGGACGCGCCGGCCGCCCGGATCGACGCCGTCCTCGCCGAGGCCCGGCCCGTCCTGGTGCTCGACACCGTCGAGGCCGTACGGGACGTGGCGGGGCATCCCGCGAGCGACCCCACCGACGCCGACAGGGCCGCGCCGCTGCGGGCCGATCACCCGGCGTACGTGATCTTCACGTCCGGTTCGACGGGCAAGCCGAAGGGTGTGGTGAACACCCACCGCAACGTCACCCGGCTGCTCTCGGCCACCGAGGAGCAGTACGGCTTCGGCGAGCGGGACGTCTGGACGCTCTTCCACTCCTACGCCTTCGACTTCTCGGTGTGGGAGCTGTGGGGCGCGCTGCTGTACGGCGGCCGTCTGGTGGTCGTGCCGCACACCGTCTCGCGCTCCCCCGAGGCCTTCCTCGACCTGCTCGCCGACGAGCGGGTCACGGTGCTCAACCAGACCCCGTCGGCGTTCTACCAGCTCATCGAGGCCGACCAGCGGCGCCCCGGCACCACGCTCGCCCTGCGTTACGTCATCTTCGGCGGCGAGGCACTTGCCCCGGGCAGGCTCGGCGAGTGGTACGACCGCCACCCCGACGACCGGCCGACGCTCGTCAACATGTACGGCATCACCGAGACCACCGTGCACGTCACCCAGCACGCCCTCACCCGCGCGTCGGCCGCCGCCGACAGCGGAAGCACCGTCGGCCCCGCCCTGCCGGACCTGCGCGCCTATGTGCTGGACGCCGGTCTGCGGCCGGTGCCGCCCGGCGCCGTCGGGGAGCTGTACGTGGCCGGTCCGGGGCTGGCCCGCGGCTACCTCGGCCGCCCCTCGCTGACCGCCGACCGGTTCGTCGCCTGCCCCTTCGGCCCGGCGGGCAGCCGGATGTACCGCACCGGCGACCTGGCCCACTGGACGTCCGACGGCCTCCTCGTCCACGAGGGCCGCGCCGACCACCAGGTGAAGATCCGCGGGTTCCGGATCGAGCTCGGCGAGGTCGAGGCCGCGCTCTCCCGGCATCCGCGGGTCGCCCAGGTCGCGGTCGTGGCGCGCGAGGACCGCCCCGGCGACAAGCGGCTCGTCGCCTATGTGGTGCCTCGTGACGGCGGCTTCGACCCGTCCGAACTGCGCTCGTACGCGGGCGAGTCCGTCCCCTCGTACATGGTGCCCGCGGCTGTCGTCGCCGTGGACTCCCTGCCGCTCACGCCGAACGGCAAGCTCAACCAGCGTGCGCTGCCCGCGCCCCGGTTCGACACCGCCTCGGCGGGACGTGCGCCGCGCACCGCGCACGAGGAGATCCTCTGCGGGCTGTTCGCCGAGGTCCTCGGCGTGGAACAGCCCGGCATCGACGACAACTTCTTCGACCTCGGCGGCCACTCGCTGCTCGCCACCCGCCTCGCCGTGCGGGTACGGGCCGAGCTCGGCGCCGAGATCCAGCTGAGCACCCTCTTCGAGTCGCCGACCGTGGCGGGCCTCGCCGCCGCGCTGGCCGCGGACCCCGCGGCGGGCGCCGCCGTCCGCCCGGCGCTGGTGCCGATGCCCAGGCCCGAAGCGGTCCCGCTCTCCTTCGCCCAGCAGCGGCTGTGGTTCCTGCACCAGGTCGAGGGCGGCGGGTCGACGTACAACATGCCGCTCGCCCTGCGGCTGCGCGGCGACCTCGACCGCGAGGCGCTGCGCGCCGCCCTGGGTGACGTCGTCGCCCGGCACGAGTCGCTGCGCACCGTCTTCCCGGAGACCGACGGCGCCGCACGCCAGACCGTGCTCGCCGCCCCCTCCGTGCCCCTCCCGGTGGCGGAGACGGACGAGGCGCGGCTCTCCGGCCTCCTGGACGACGCTGCGCGCACGGACTTCGACCTGTCCCGCGAGATACCGCTGCGCGCCACCCTGTTCAGGCTCGGCGAGCGGGAGCACGTGCTGGCGCTCGTGCTGCACCACATCGCGGGCGACGAATGGTCGATGGCCCCGCTGGCACGCGACCTCGGCACGGCCTACGCGGCGCGTCTCGAAGGCGGCGAGCCCGGCTGGCGGCCATTGCCCGTCCAGTACGCCGACTACAGCCTGTGGCAGCGCGAGCTCCTCGGCGACGAGACCGACCCGGACAGCCTGGCCCACCGGCAGCTCGCGTACTGGCGCACGGCGCTCGCCGCCCTGCCGGAGGAACTCGACCTGCCCACCGACCGGCCACGCCCCGCGGTGACCGGCCACGAGGGCGCGGCGCTGCCCGTGGCCCTCGGCGCGGAACTGCACCGGGCGCTCGCGGACCTGGCGGCGAGCCGCGGGGCCACGCTGTACATGGTGCTCCAGGCCGGACTCGCCGCGCTGCTCAGCCGGTTGGGCGCGGGCGACGACATCCCCGTCGGCAGCCCGGTCGCGGGCCGCACGGACGAAGCCCTCGACGACCTCGTCGGGTTCTTCGTCAACACCCTGGTCCTGCGCACCGACACCTCGGGGAACCCCGGCTTCGGCGATCTCGTGGACCGGGTCAGGGCCGCCGATCTGGAGGCGTACGCCCATCAGGACCTGCCGTTCGACCGGCTCGTCGAGGTGCTCAACCCGGCGCGTTCCGCGAGCCGGCAGCCGCTGGTGCAGATCCTGCTCGCGCTGCAGAACACCCCGGAAGCCGGCATGGAGCTGCCCGGCATCGACCTCGACCGGTACGCCGTCCACCCCGGCGGGTCCAAGTTCGACCTCTCGCTGAGCCTGACCGAGACCCGGGACGCGTCCGGCGCGCCCGCCGGCCTCGATGGCTTCATCGAGTACAGCACCGACCTGTTCGACCGGGGCACCGTCGAGCTGCTGGTGGGCAGGCTCGTACGGCTGCTGAGCGCCGCGGTCGCCTCGCCCGAGCGGGGCATCGGCGACATAGAGCTGCTCACGGACGCCGAACACACGCGGCTCGCGGGCGAGTTCAACGACACCCGGCGTGACGTGCCCCGGCTGACCGTGCCCGCGCTCTTCGAGGCACGGGCCGCCGAGTCGCCGGACGCGCCCGCCGTCGTCTTCGACGGGACCGGTCTCTCCGAGGGCTCTGGTCCCTCCGACGGCACCAGCCTCTCGTACGGCGAGCTGAACCGGCGTGCCAACCGGCTCGCCCGCATGCTCATCGCGCGCGGCATCGGCCCCGAGGACACGGTGGCCCTGATGCTGCCGCGCTCGGCGGAGCTGGTCGTCGCGGTCCTCGCCGTACTCAAGTCCGGTGCCGCGTATCTGCCCGTCGACCCGGCGTACCCGGCCGACCGCATCGCGTACCTGCTCACCGACGGAGCACCCCGGCTCACGCTCACCACGGCAGCCCTCTCTGGCGGGCTGCCCGCGGACACGGCGCACTGGACGGCCGAGGAGTGGACGGCGGCGGAGGAGGCGACGGCCGGGCTCATCGGTGCTGATGTTCTCTCCGGTGCGTACTCCGACGTCCTGTCCGAGGCGAACGTGACGGACGCCGAGCGGCACGGCCCGCTCACGCTCTCCCACGCGGCCTACATCATCTACACCTCGGGATCCAGTGGTCGCCCCAAGGGAGTCGTCTGCACCCACAGGGGCGTGGCGAGCCTGCTCGACGCCCGCGGCAACCTCCTCGCCCTCGGCCCCGGCGACCGGGTCCTCCAGTTCGCCTCGCTCAGCTTCGACGCGGCGTTCTGGGAGCTGTCCATGGCGCTGCTCTCCGGCGCCACCCTGGTCCTCGCCTCGCCCGACAGGCTGCGGCCCGGCGCCCCGCTGGTGGCGCTCGCGGCCGAGCACGAGGTGACGCATCTGCTGCTTCCACCGTCGGTGCTGGACGTCCTGGCGCCGTCGGACCTGCCGACGGTGCGCACGCTCCTGGTGGGCGGTGAGGCGTCCTCCGGCGAGCTGGTGTCCCGCTGGTCCCCCGGCCGCCGGATGATCAATGCCTACGGCCCGACGGAGATCACCGTCTGCGCGACGCTGAGCGGGCCGCTGTCCGGCGACGCCAGGCCGCCGATCGGCCGGCCGGTCACGAACATGCGCGCCTACGTCCTGGACGCGCGGCTGCGGCCGGTGCCGGTCGGTGTCGTGGGTGAGCTCTATCTCGCGGGCGAGGGTGTGGCGCGCGGATATCTGGGGCGTCCGGGTCTGACGGGTGAACGCTTCGTGGCCTGCCCGTTCGGGGAGCCCGGCGAGCGCATGTACCGCTCGGGCGACCTCGTGCGCTGGAACGCCTCCGGTGAACTGGAGTACCTGGGCCGTGCTGACGACCAGGTCAAGGTCCGCGGCCACCGCATCGAGCTCGGCGAGATCGAGTCCGTCCTGACGGCGCGGCCGACGGTCGCCCAGGCGGTCGTGGTGACGCGGGCGGACCGCCCCGGTCAGCTCGTCGCGTACGTCGTTCCGGCGGACCCCGGCCATGAGGTGGACGCGGCGGAGCTGCGCGCCCAGGTCGCGGCGGCGCTGCCGGAGTACATGGTCCCGGCCGTCGTCGTGGCCTTGGACGCCCTGCCGCTGACCCCGAACGGGAAGCTGGACCGGCGTGCCCTGCCCGCCCCCGACTTCGGAGCCGTAGTGGCGGGCCGTGCCCCGCGCACCCCCCGCGAGGAAGTCCTCTGCGGACTCTTCGCCGAAGTCCTCGGCGTCCAGCACGTCGGCATCGACGACAACTTCTTCGACCTGGGCGGCCATTCGCTCCTGGCCACCCGCCTGGTCAGCCGCGTCCGCTCCGTCCTGGGCATCGAACTCTCCCTGGGCGCACTCTTCGAAACCCCCACCGTCGCCGGACTCGCCACGGCCGCCACACAGGCGGACGCGGCACGGCCCGCGCTGACGCGGCAGCATCGTCCGGACGCGGTGCCGCTCTCCTTCTCGCAGCAGCGGCTGTGGTTCCTCAACCGCCTGGAGAGCGCGGGCGCGCTCTACAACATGCCGCTCGCCCTGCGCCTCACCGGCCGACTCGACCGCGACGCGCTGCAGGCCGCGCTCGGCGACGTCGTCGCCCGGCACGAATCCCTGCGCACCGTCTTCCCGGACACCGACGGTGCCGCACGCCAGACCGTCCTGGGCTCCGCCCCGGTGCCGCTGCCGGTGACCGAGACCGACGAGCGGGAGCTTCCGGGCCTGCTGAGTGCGGCTGCTGGGGCGGGCTTCGACCTGTCGTCCCACATCCCCGTACGCGCAAGCCTGTTCAGGCTCGGTGCGACCGAGCACGTCCTGTCGCTGGTCCTGCACCACATCGCGGGCGACGGCTGGTCCATGGGCCCCCTGGCCGCCGACCTCGGCACGGCCTACGCCGCCCGCCTGAAGGGCGAGGCACCCGGCTGGCAGCCGCTGCCCGTCCAGTACGCCGACTACGCCCTCTGGCAGCGCCAACTCCTCGGCGACGAGGACGAGTCCGGCAGCCTGGCACACGCGCAACTCGACTACTGGCGCAAGAACCTCGCCGCCCTCCCCGAAGAACTGGAGCTGCCGACGGACCGGCCGCGCCCCACCGAGTCCAGCCACCAGGGTGGCCGCGTGGCGGTGGAGTGGGACGCCGCACTGCACCAGCGGCTGGTGGAGTTCGCGCGCGAGTCCTCCTCGTCCGTCTTCATGGTCGTACAGGCCGCGCTCGCGACGCTGCTCAACCGACTCGGCGCCGGGGACGACATCCCCATCGGCAGCCCCATCGCCGGACGCACCGACGAAGCCCTCGATCACCTCATCGGGTTCTTCACCAACACCCTCGTCCTGCGCACCGACGTCTCCGGACAGCCCACCTTCCGAGAACTCGTCTCCCGCGTCCGCACCACCGACCTCGACGCCTACGCCCACCAGGACATCCCCTTCGAACGCCTCGTCGAACTCGTCAACCCCACCCGCTCACGCTCCCGCCACCCCCTCTTCCAGGTACTCCTCGCCTTCCAGAACACTCCTGAGGCGTCCCTGGAACTGCCCGGTCTCGCAGTCGGGATCGAGGGAGTCGACGTCGGTGTCGCCAAGTTCGACCTGTCGATCAACGTGCAGGAGCGGCACGGGGAGCAGGGCCCTGCGGGCATCGGCGGCACGCTGGAGTACAACGGCGATCTCTTCGACCACGAGACCGCGGCGGCGCTCACCGCACGCCTCGATCATGTCCTGCGCGCCCTCCTGACGGACCCGGACCGACCGGTCAGCCGGGTCGAACTCCTCGACGCCGACGAGCGGCACCGCATCCTGACCGACTGGAACGACACCTCGGCCCCGGTCCAGCACGACACCCTCCCGGCCCTCTTCGAGGCCCAGGCCGCCCGCACCCCGGACGCCGCCGCCGTCATCCACGACGGCACCACCCTCAGCTACGCCGAGCTCAACGCGCTCGCCAACGGTGTGGCGCGGCAGCTCACCGAGCGGGGCGTGGGTCCCGAGGACCTGGTGGCGGTGGCCATGCCCCCGTCGCCGCGGCTTCTCGCCGGGCTGCTCGGCGTGCTCAAGGCCGGTGCCGCCTATCTGCCGGTCGACTGCGACTACCCGGCCGACCGCATCGCGCACATGCTGCGGGACTCCGCTCCCGCGCTGCTCCTGACGACGGAGGAAACGGTCGCCGGGCGCCCGGAGTTCGGCGCGGATGCAGAGCTCGGCGGCGAATCGTCCGGGCTGCCCCGGCTCTTCGGCGACCGCGTGCAGCCCGTATCCGAGAACCCGGACGACGAGCGGCGGACCCGTCCGCTGCGGCCGCACCACCCCGCGTACGTCATCTACACCTCGGGTTCCACCGGCGTCCCCAAGGGCGTCGTCGTGGAGCAGCGCAACCTCGTCGACTACCTGGAGTGGGCGGGCCGCAGCTACCCGAGCGCGGGCGGATCCGCGCTGCTGCACTCCTCGGTGTCCTTCGACATGACGGTCACCGCGCTCCTGACGCCGCTGACCGTCGGCGGCTCTGTGTGCGTGGGCAGTCTCGACGAGGCCGGTCTTCCGGCCACCGCGCCGACCCTGCTCAAGGGCACGCCCAGCCACCTGCCGCTGCTCGAAGCCCTCCCCGGGCACGCGTCGCCGACCGGCGACCTGCTGCTCGCGGGCGAGGCGCTGACCGCCGAGGCCCTGGAGAGCTGGCGCTCCGCGCACCCCGACGTGACCGTGCGGAACGTCTACGGCCCGACCGAGACGACCGTCAGCTGCACCGAGCACCGGATCGCCCCCGGCACTGACCCGGCATCCGGCCCCGTGTCCGGACTCGCATCCGGCCCGCTGCCGATCGGCCGTCCGCTCGCCAACACCCGTCTGTACGTGCTCGGTTCGGGCCTGCTGCCCGTTCCTGCCGGAGTGCCCGGCGAGCTGTACGTCGCCGGACGCGGTGTGGCGCGCGGTTACCTGGGGCGTCCGGGTCTGACGGGTGAGCGTTTCGTGGCCTGCCCGTTCGGGGAGCCCGGCGAGCGCATGTACCGCACCGGCGACCTCGTGCGCTGGAACACGGACGGCGAACTCGAGTACCTGGGCCGTGCGGACGACCAGGTCAAGGTCCGCGGCTTCCGCATCGAACCCGGCGAGATAGCCGCCGTCCTCGACCGCCACCCCACCGTCTCCCACGCCGCCGTCGTCGTACGCGAAGACCGACCCGGCGACAAACGCCTCGTGGCGTACGTGGTCCCCGCGAACCCCGGCCAGGACATCGACCCCGCCGAACTCCGCACCCACGTAGCCGCCACCCTGCCCGAATACATGGTCCCGGCCGCCGTCGTCACCATGGACGCCCTGCCGCTGACTCCGAACGGGAAGCTGGACCGGCGTACCCTGCCCGCCCCCGACTTCGGAGCCGTAGTGGCGGGCCGTGCCCCGCGCACCCCCCGCGAGGAAGTCCTCTGCGGACTCTTCGCCGAAGTCCTCGGCGTCCAGCACGTCGGCATCGACGACAACTTCTTCGACCTGGGCGGGCATTCACTGCTCGCCACTCGCCTGGTCAGCCGCGTCCGCTCCGTCCTGGGCATCGAACTCTCCCTGGGCGCACTCTTCGAAACCCCCACCGTCGCCGGACTCGCCACGGCCGCCACACAGGCGGACGCGGCACGGCCCGCGCTGACGCGGCAGCCGCGCCCCGAAGCCGTACCGCTGTCGTTCGCCCAGCAGCGGCTGTGGTTCCTCAACCGCCTGGAGAGCGCGGGCGCGCTCTACAACATGCCGCTCGCCCTGCGCCTCACCGGCCGGCTCGACCGCGACGCACTGCAGGCCGCGCTCGGCGACGTCGTCGCCCGGCACGAATCCCTGCGCACCGTCTTCCCGGACACCGACGGCGAAGCCCACCAGACCGTCCTCGGCGTCGAAGCCGCGTACGTACCCATCCAGCAGATCGCCGCCTCCGATGAGGCGGAGCTGCGTTCCGCGCTGCGCCAGGAGATGACGGCGGGCTTCGACCTGTCCTGTGAACTGCCCTTGCGCGCGGCCCTGTTCGCGGTGGGCGAGGACGAGCACATCCTGTCGCTGGTCCTGCACCACATCGCGGGCGACGGCTGGTCCATGGGCCCGCTGGCCGCCGACCTCGGCACGGCCTACGCCGCCCGCGCCGAGGGCGAAGCCCCGGACTGGCAGCCGCTGCCCGCCCAGTACGCCGACTACGCCCTCTGGCAGCGCCAACTCCTCGGCGACGAGGACGAGTCCGGCAGCCTGGCACACGCGCAACTCGACTACTGGCGCAAGAACCTCGCCGCCCTCCCCGAAGAGCTCGACCTGCCCACCGACCGGCCCCGTCCCGCGGTGGCCAGCCACGACGGCGGCATGATTCCGCTCGACTGGGACGCCGAACTGCACCAGCGAGTGGTGGAGTTCGCGCGGGAGTCCTCCTCGTCCGTCTTCATGGTCGTGCAGGCCGCACTCGCCGCTCTGCTCAACCGACTCGGCGCCGGGGACGACATCCCCATCGGCAGCCCCATCGCCGGACGCACCGACGAAGCCCTCGATCACCTCATCGGGTTCTTCACCAACACCCTCGTCCTGCGCACCGACGTCTCCGGACAGCCCACCTTCCGAGACCTCGTCTCCCGCGTCCGCACCACCGACCTCGACGCCTACGCCCACCAGGACATCCCCTTCGAACGCCTCGTCGAACTCGTCAACCCCACCCGCTCACGCTCCCGCCACCCCCTCTTCCAGGTACTCCTCGCCTTCCAGAACACCCCCGAGACGGCCCTCGAACTGCCCGGCCTCACCATCGGGGCCGAGCCGGTGGACACCGGTGTCGCCAAGTTCGACCTGGTGTTCAGCCTGCGCGAGCGTGCGGAGACCGGTGGCCTGCACGGGCTCCTTGAGTTCAGCGGTGACCTCTTTGACGCCATCACCGCCGCCGGTCTCGCGCGCCGCCTGGAAACCCTCCTGCGTGCCGTGGTCACCGAGCCGGACGTCCCGGTCAGCCGGGTCGAGCTGCTCGGCGCCGACGAGCGGCAGCAGGTCCTCTCCGGGTGGAACGACACCGCGACCCCGGTCGAGCACGGCACCCTGCCGGCCCTGTTCGAGGCCCAGGTGGCCCGCACCCCGGACGCCGCCGCCGTCATCCACGACGGCACCACCCTCAGCTACGCCGAACTCGACGCACGGGCGAACCGCCTGGCCCGGCTGCTGGTCAGCCGTGGTGTCCGGCCCGAATCGGTGGTGGCCCTCGCCATCCCCCGCTCGGCGGACCTCGTCATGGCCGTCCTCGCGGTCGTCAAGGCGGGCGCCGCGTACCTGAACATCGACCCGGACTACCCGGCCGAGCGCGCCGCCTACATGTGCGCGGACGCCGCGCCCATGGGCCTGCTGACCGTGGGCGACGCCGGTAGGCGCGTCCCGGACTCCGTGCCGCGCTGGCACCTCGACGGGCCCGAGGCCGCCGCAGGGCTCGCCGCCTTCCCCGCGGTCGCCCTGACCGATGCCGAGCGGCAGTGCGCGCTGCGCACCGACCACCCGGCGTACATCGTCTACACGTCGGGCTCCACCGGTACGCCCAAGGGTGTCCTGGTCACGCACCACGGTCTTGCGAGCCTCGCGCTCTCCCACCAGGAGTCCCTCGGGGTGGACGGCGCTTCGAGGGTGCTGCAGTTCGCCTCGCTCAGCTTCGACGCATCGGCGTGCGAGCTGGCCATGACGCTGCTGTCCGGTGCGGCCCTGGTCGTGCCGCGCCCCGAGCAGGTCATCGGGGACGCCGTGGTGCGGCTGATGGCAGAGGAGCGCGTCACGCACGCCATGCTGCCGCCCGCCTTCGTCGCCACCCTGGACCCGGAGCGCGTACCCACGCTGCGCGGTCTGATCACCGGCGGCGAGGCCTGCCCGCCCGAGGTGACGGCCCGCTGGTCGGCCGGGCGGCGGATGCTCAACGCGTACGGCCCGACCGAGTCGACCGTGTGCGCCACGCTGAGCGCCCCGCTGACCGGAGCCGTGTCGGCGCCGATCGGCCGGCCCATCGCCAACACCCGCGTGTACGTGCTGGGTTCGGGTCTGCGCCCGGTGCCCGCCGGGGTCGTGGGTGAGCTGTATCTGGCGGGCGACGGTCTCGCCCGCGGTTACCTGGGGCGTCCGGGTCTGACGGGTGAGCGTTTCGTGGCCTGCCCGTTCGGGGAACCCGGCGAGCGCATGTACCGCACCGGCGACCTCGTGCGCTGGAACACGGACGGCGAACTCGAGTACCTGGGCCGCGCGGACGACCAGGTCAAGGTCCGCGGCTTCCGCATCGAACCCGGCGAGATAGCCGCCGTCCTCGACCGCCACCCCACCGTCTCCCACGCCGCCGTCGTCGTACGCGAAGACCGACCCGGCGACAAACGCCTCGTGGCGTACGTGGTCCCCGCGAACCCCGGCCAGGACATCGACCCCGCCGAACTCCGCACCCACGTAGCCGCCACCCTGCCCGAATACATGGTCCCGGCCGCCGTCGTCACCATGGACGCGATCCCGCTCTCCCCCACCGGCAAGGTCCACCGCGAGGCGCTGCCCGCCCCGGACTACGACGCGGTGATCTCGGGCCGCGCCCCGCGCACCCCGCGTGAGGAAGTCCTCTGCGGGCTCTTCGCCGAGGTCCTCGGTCTCGCCAGGGTCGGCATCGACGACAACTTCTTCGACCTGGGCGGGCATTCACTGCTCGCCACTCGCCTGGTCAGCCGGGTCCGCTCCGTCCTGGGCATCGAGCTGCCGCTCGCCACCCTGTTCGAGGCACCGACGGTGGTGGGTCTCGCCGCCGTGTCGACCGGCGCCGATGCGGCCCGCCCCGCGCTGGAGCCGCAGGAGCGTCCGGAGCCGCTGCCGCTGTCCTTCGCCCAGCACCGCCTGTGGATGCTGAGCCGCCTGCACGACGCGGACGCCCTCTACAACATGCCTGTGGTGCTGCGCCTCACCGGCACCGTGGACCGCGAAGCCCTCCAGGCCGCGCTCGGCGACGTGGTCGCCCGGCATGAATCCCTGCGCACGGTCTTCACCGAGTCCGACGGGCACGCGGAGCAGCGGATCCTCGCACCGGCGGAGGCGGACTTCACCCTGTCCGTCACGCGCACCGACGAGCAGGAGCTCCCGGGGCTGCTGAACGCGGCGGCGGGGGCGGGCTTCGACCTGTCCTCCGAGATACCGGTGCGGGCCAGCCTGTTCACGCTCGACGAGGCCGATCACGTACTGCTCATCTCACTGCACCACATCGCGGGCGACGGCTGGTCCATGGGCCCGCTGGCCGCCGACCTCGGCACGGCCTACGCCGCCCGCCTGAAGGGCGAGGCACCCGGCTGGCAGCCGCTGCCCGTCCAGTACGCCGACTACGCCCTCTGGCAGCGCCAACTCCTCGGCGACGAGGACGAGTCCGGCAGCCTGGCACACGCGCAACTCGACTACTGGCGCAAGAACCTCGCCGCCCTCCCCGAAGAACTGGAGCTGCCGACGGACCGGCCGCGCCCCACCGAGTCCAGCCACCAGGGTGGCCGCGTGGCGGTGGAGTGGGACGCCGCACTGCACCAGCAGCTGGTGGAGTTCGCGCGCGAGTCCTCCTCGTCCGTCTTCATGGTGGTGCAGGCCGCACTCGCCGCCCTGCTCAACCGGCTCGGCGCCGGGGACGACATCCCCATCGGCAGCCCCATCGCCGGACGCACCGACGAAGCCCTCGATCACCTCATCGGGTTCTTCACCAACACCCTCGTCCTGCGCACCGACGTCTCCGGACAGCCCACCTTCCGAGACCTCGTCTCCCGCGTCCGCACCACCGACCTCGACGCCTACGCCCACCAGGACATCCCCTTCGAACGCCTCGTCGAACTCGTCAACCCCACCCGCTCACGCTCCCGCCACCCCCTCTTCCAGGTACTCCTCGCCTTCCAGAACACTCCCGAGACGGCCCTCGAACTGCCCGGCCTCACCATCGGGGCCGAGCCGGTCGACATCGGCGTCGCCAAGTTCGACCTGTCGCTGAGCCTGCGGGAGGGCACGGACGGACAGAGCGCCGCCGGAGTCCGCGGGATGCTCGAATACAGCACCGATCTCTTCGACCACGAGAGCGCGGGCCTGATCGCGGGCCGTCTGGAGCGGCTGCTGCGGGCGGTCGTCGCCGATCCGGACGTCCCGGTCGGCCTGGTCGACATCCTCGGCCCGGAGGAGCGACACCGGACCCTGGTCGAGTGGAACGACACCCAGGTGGCCGTTCCAGGGCTCGGCTCGACAGTTCACGAGACGTTCGCCGAGCAGGCCCGGCTGCGGCCGGACGCCGTGGCGATCACCTCGGGCGCCCGGCACCTGACGTACGCCGAACTGGACCGGCGGGCCAACGGCCTCGCCCACCACCTGGTGGACCTCGGTGTGCGCCCCGAGGACCGCGTCGCCGTGCTCATGGAACGGTCCGCGGACCTCGTGGTCGCCCTGCTCGCCGTGCTCAAGGCGGGCGCGGCCTACGCCCCGCTGCACGAGAGCTACCCGGACGAGCGCATGCGTGACGTGCTGCGCGGCTCCGGCGCCCGGGTCCTGGTCACCGACCGCGCGTGGCGGGAGCGGGGCGTGCCGGAGAACGCGGCGCGGGTCGTGCTCGCCGAGGAGGGCGGGGTGTCGGACCACGCGCCCCGGATCCCGGGGCGGACGGACGCGCTCGCGTACGTCATGCACACCTCCGGTTCCACCGGGGAGCCCAAGGGCATCGCGATCTCCCACCGTTCGCTCCTGGAGCTCGCCCTCGACCCGTCCTGGGCGGAGGGGGGCCGTCACGAGCACGTGCTGATGCACGCCCCGTACGCCTTCGACATCTCCGACTACGAGCTGTGGGTGCCGCTCCTGTCCGGCGCGCGGGTCGTCCTCGCGCCCCCGGGCGAGCCGGACATCGCCGAGCTCAAGCGGCTGATCGTCGAGGAGGGCATCACCGGTGTCCACTTCACGGCGGGGCTCTTCCGGGTCGTCGCGGACGATCTGGGTGACGCGCTCGGCGGCGTCAGGGAGATCCTCACCGGCGGCGACGTGGTGTCGGTCGCGGCGGTCGAGGGCGTGCTGCGCGCCGCCCCGCACGTGGCCGTGCGCCATCTGTACGGGCCCACGGAGATCACCCTGTGCGCCACGACGCATCTGGTGACCGCCCCGGACGCTCTCGGCGACCGGCTGCCGATCGGCCGCCCGATGGCCAACACCCGTACGTACGTGCTCGACGCGTCGCTCGCGCCGGTTCCGGTGGGTGCCGTCGGCGAGCTGTACATCGCCGGCGCGGGCCTGGCGCGCGGGTATCTCGACCGTGCCGCGCTCACCGGCGAGCGGTTCGTCGCCGATCCGTACGGTCCGGCGGGTGGCCGCATGTACCGGACGGGCGACCTGGCGCGCTGGCTGCACGACGGCACGCTTGAGTTCGCGGGCCGTGCCGACGACCAGGTCAAGGTGCGCGGGTTCCGCATCGAGCCGGGCGAGGTCGAGGCGGCGCTCACCCGCCACCCCTCGGTCGCGCAGAGCGCGGTCGTCGTCCGCGAGGACCGGCCGGGCGACAAGCGACTCGTCGCCTACGTCGTCGCGGCGGACCAGAGCGTCGACCCGGCGGAACTGCGAGCCCACGTAGGCGACTTGCTGCCCGACTACATGGTCCCCTCCGCCGTGGTGCCCCTGGACGAGCTGCCGCTGACCCCCAACGGAAAACTGGACCGGGCCGCGCTGCCCGCTCCCGTGTACCGGACCGGATCGGCCGCCGCGCCGCGCACGGAGCGGGAGGTCCTGGTGTGCCGCCTGGTCGCCGAGGTGCTCGGCCTGGAGCAGGTGGGCGTCCAGGACAACTTCTTCGAGCTCGGCGGGGACAGCATCGGCTCCATCCAGCTGGCGAGCCGGGCCCGCTCGGCCGGTCTCGCACTGACCCCGAAGGACGTCTTCCGCACGCGTACGCTGGCGGAACTCGCTTCGGTGGCAGGCGAGTTGACGGATGCCGACACCACGGTGGCGGCCGACGACGGTGACGGCGAAGTGCCGCTCACCCCGGTCATGCACGATCTGCGCGCACGCGGCGGCGGCCTGGACGGACTGCTCCAGTCGGTGCTCCTCCAGGTTCCGGCCGACCTGACCGAGACGGGCCTGGCCGCGACTCTTCAGGCGGCGGTGGACCGGCACGACGTCCTGCGCCTGGAAGTCATGGACGCCGACTGGCGTCTGCGGGTGCGGCCCACGGGTGCGGTGTCGGCGGCCGAGCAGTTGCGCCGCGTCGACACGACGGGCATGGACGAGGAGTCGGCCCGTGCGCTGATGGCCAAGGAGGCGACCGCCGCGGGCGAGCGGCTCTCGCCGGAGGACGGCGTGCTGTTCCAGGCCGTCTGGTTCGACGCTGGCGAAACAGCCGCAGGGCGACTGCTCCTGACGTTGCATCACCTCGCGGTGGACGGTGTGTCCTGGCGTGTGCTGCTGCACGACCTGAGCACGGCGTGGGCCGCCGTCGCGGCCGGGGCGGCGCCTCGGCTCGAAGGGGTCGGCACGTCGTTCCGACGCTGGGCGAACCTCCTGACGGAGGAGGCCGCGAAGCCGTCCCGCACCGCCGAGCTCACCTACTGGACGGGGCTGTACGACCGGCCGGAGCGGCGCATCGGCTCACGGGAGCTCGACCCGGCGCGGGACACCACCGCCACGGCGCGTGCGCTCACGGTCGCGCTGCCCGCCTCGGTGACCGACGCCGTGCTGACCCGGGTGCCCGCCGCCTACAACGCGGGCGTCAACGACGTGCTCCTGACCGCGCTCGCCCTGGCGTTGCTGGCCGACCGCGACGGCACCGACGGCTCCGATGGCGCTGACGGCTCCGTTGGCTCCGACGGCGGTGCGGTGCTCGTGGAGGTCGAGGGCCACGGCCGGCACGAGGACCTGGTGGACGGGCTCAACCTGTCCCGCACCCTCGGCTGGTTCACGAGCGTCCACCCCGTGCGCATCGAGCCGGGCGCCGTCGACTGGGACGACCTGTGGCAGGCGGGGTCCGCCGTGTCGGACGTGCTCAAGCGCGCCAAGGAGCAGCTGCGGGCCGTGCCCGGCCAGGGTCTCGGCCACGGCCTCCTGCGGTATCTGAACGCGGAGACGGCACCGGCGCTGGCCGCCCTGCCCGTCCCGCAGGTCGGTTTCAACTACCTGGGCCGCTTCGACGGTTCGGGGCAGGCCGCCGACTGGGGTCTGGCGCCCGAGGCGACTCGGGACGACGGCGCGGGCATCCCGCCGGGCACGGCGATGCCGCTGCGCAACCCGCTCGCGGTCAACGCCATGACGCGACCCGGACCGGATGGGCCCGAGCTGCGCGCCACGTGGACCTGGCCGGAGGGTCTGCTCACCGAGGCGGAGGTGGCCGCGTTCGCGGACGCCTGGGTGCATGCGCTGACCGCGATGGCCCGGCATGTGGAGCGGGCCGACGCGGGTGGCGCGACGGCATCCGACTTCGACCTGGTCAGCCTCGACCAGGAAGAGATCGAGGCGTTCGAGGACGAGTTCGCCTTCGACGACTTCGACGACTTCGACGAGGACGAGCAGTTCGACCAGGACGGGGACCAGGGATGAAGCGCGAATCGGGCGCGAGGCGCGCTCCGGCACGCATTGAGGACGTGCTGCCGCTGACGGCCCTCCAGGAGGGCTTCCTGTTCCACGCGATGTACGACGAACAGGGCGCGGACGTCTACCACTTGCAGTTCGTCTTCGACCTGCGCGGGGACCTGGACGCCGGAGCCCTGCGCCGGGCCGCCGACGGGCTGCTCCGTCGGCACGGCAACCTGCGCGGCGCGTTCCGCCAGCGCCGCAACGGCGAATCGGTGCAGGTCGTCCTCGAACGGGTCCCGGTGCCGTGGAGCGAGCTCGACCTCTCGGAGCTGCCCGCGGCCGAGCGGGCCGAGCGGCTCGCCGCAGCCCTCGCCGACGACCGCGCGACCCGCTTCGACCTCAAGAAGCCCCCGCTGATCCGCTGCCGCCTGATCCGGCTCGGCCCGGCCGAGCACCGGTTCGTGCTGACGAGCCATCACATCCTGCTCGATGGCTGGTCGGTGCCGCTGATGCTGCACGAGCTGTTCACCATGTACGCCCAGGACGGCGGCGATCACACCCTGCCGCCCGTCCAGCCCTACCGCGACTATCTGCGCTGGCTCGCGGGCCGCGACCGCGCGGAGGCCACCGCCGCCTGGCAGCGGCACCTCGCGGACCTGGCGGGCCCGACCCTGCTCGGCCCGCCCGGCGCGGGCCGCGAGACCGTGCTGCCCGAGGAGGCCGAGGCCGAGCTGGACACGGAACTGACCGCGGAGCTCGCCGAGTTCGCCCGGCGCGGCGGCCTCACCCTCAACTCGGTGGTGCAGGGCGCCTGGGCGCAGGTGCTCGGCGCGCTCACCGGCAGCGACGACGTCGTCTTCGGCGCGACGGTGTCGGGACGGCCGCCGGAGCTGCCCGGCGTCGAGTCCATGATCGGCCTCTTCGCCAACACCGTGCCGGTACGGCTGCGTCTCGACCCGGCCCGGTCCCTCGTGGACACGATGGCGGGCCTGCAGACCGAGCGTTCGTCCCTCGCCGCGTACGAGTACATGGGGCTCGGCGAGATCCAGCAGCTCGCCGGGACGGGCGGTGAACTCTTCGACACGCTCTACGTCTTCGAGAACTACCCCGCCCCCTCCGGCGACGGCAAGCCCGCCTACCAGGGCCTGGAGATCGCCGGCACGGAGGGCCAGGGCGCCGCCCACTACCCGCTGACGCTCACCGTGCTGCCCGGCGCCCGGCTCCGGTTCCGGCTCACCTACCGGCCCGACCTGTTCACCCGCGAGACGGTGCTCGGCTGGGCCGGGCGGCTGCGCCGGGTGCTGCGGGCCGCCGTGGCCACGCCCGGACTGCCGGTCGGCCGCGTGGACGTGCTCGAAGCCGCCGAGCGGCAGCGCGTCGTCGAGGAGTGGAACGACACCGCGGCCGTGCTCGACGAGCGGTGCTGGCCCCGGCTCTTCGAGGAGCAGGTGCGGCGTACGCCCGACGCGACGGCGCTGTGGCAGGACGGCGAGGTCATCACGTACGCCGGACTGAACGCGCGGGCCAACCGTCTGGCACGCCTCCTGGTGGAGCGTGGCGCGGGCCCCGAGACGCTCGTCGCCCTCGCGCTGCCCCGCTCCCCGCAGCTGGTCGTCGCCCTGCTGGCCGTCCAGAAGGCGGGCGCCGCCTACCTCCCGGTGGACCTCGGGCATCCGCGCGAGCGGGTCGCGGCGATCCTCGCCGAGGCCGGTCCGCCCGCCGTCCTGACCACGCTGGACGACCGGCACCGGCTGCCCGAGGGGCAGATGACGCTCTGCCTCGACGATCCGGAGCTGTGTGCGGACCTGGCGGCGCGGGACGAGCGGGACCTGACCGACGCGGACCGCTCCGGGCCGCTGCGGCCCGCGCACCCGGCGTACGCGATCTTCACCTCTGGTTCCACGGGTGCGCCCAAGGGCGTCGTGGTGCCGCACCGGGCGCTGCTCAACTTCCTCACCGCGATGGGCGGCACGTTCCCGCTGGGCACCGCGGACCGGATGCTCGCGGTGACCACGGTCGCGTTCGACATCCACGTCCTGGAGCTCCAGCTGCCGCTGCTCACCGGGGCGAGCGTGGTCGTGGCCGACCGGGACGCGGTGCTCGACCCCGCCGCGCTCGCCGGTCTGATCCGGCGCAGCGGGGCGACGATCATGCAGGCGACGCCGACGCTCTGGCACTCCCTGCTGTCCGAGCAGGCGGACGCCGTCGCGGGCCTGCGCATGCTGGTGGGCGGCGAGGCACTGCCCGCGACGCTCGCCGCGCGGATGCGGGAGACCGGCGCGGAGGTCACCAACCTCTACGGGCCCACCGAGACCACGGTGTGGTCGACGTCCGCCGCGATCGAAGGCCCCGTACAGGGGGCGCCGCGTATCGGCAGCCCGATCCTCAACACCCGGGCCTACGTGCTCGACGGTGCCCTGCGTCCCGTCCTGCCGGGCGTGGCCGGTGAGCTGTATCTGGCGGGCGAGGGGCTTGCCCGGGGTTATCTGGACCGTCCCGCGCTGACCGCGGGACGCTTCGTGGCGGACCCGCACGGGGCTCCCGGGGCGCGGATGTACCGCACCGGTGACCTGGCGCGCTGGACCCCGGACGGCGATCTGGAGTACCTCGGCCGTACCGACCACCAGGTGAAGGTGCGCGGGCACCGCATCGAGCTGGGCGAGATCGAGACGGCGCTGGTCGCCGACGCGCGGGTGGCCCGGGCCGCGGTGGTGGTCCGCGAGGACCGGCCCGGTGACAAGCGGCTCGTCGGGTACGTGGTGCCGGCCTCCGCCGCGGAGTCCGCGCCCGGCGTGGACCCCACGGCCCCGGACGCCTCCGGGGGGCTTTCCGAGTCGCTGCGGGCGCACGTCCGTGACCGGCTGCCGGACTACATGGTCCCCTCGGTCGTCGTCACGCTGTCCGCCCTGCCGCTCACCCCGAACGCCAAGCTGGACCGCAAGGCGCTCCCGGCACCTGACGTGACGACGGGCCGCGGCACCGGCGGGCGCGCGGCACGCACCCCGCAGGAAGAGGTGCTGTGCGGGCTGTTCGCGGAGGTGCTCGGCCTGGAGTCCGTCGGCATCGACGACGACTTCTTCGAGCTCGGCGGCCACTCGCTGCTCGCCACCCGGCTGGTCAACCGCGTCCGTGCCGAGCTGGGCACCGCCACCTCGATCCGCAGCATCTTCGAGGCGCCGACCGTCGCCGGACTCTCCCGGCGCCTGCACGAGGCCGACGACCCGTTCGCCACCCCGCTGCGGCTGCGTGCCGGGCAGCGCGGCAGCACCCCGTACTTCCTCGTGCACCCGGTGGTCGGCATCGGCTGGTGCTACTCCGGGTTCATCACGCGCCTGGGCCGGGACACCCCCGTGTACGCGCTGCAGGCCCGCGGCCTGAACGCCGACGAGAAGTGCGCGGCCGACCTGCCGGAGATGGCCGCGGACTACGTGGCCCAGATCCGCGCGGTCCGCCCGAAGGGCCCGTACCGCCTGGCCGGCTGGTCGTTCGGCGGCCTGGTCGCCCACGAGATCGCCACCCGGCTGCAGGGCGAGGGCGAGGAGGTCGAACTGCTCGCGCTGCTCGACTCCTACCCCGCGCGGGCCGAGGAGACGTTCGCGCCGCCTGGCGGCGAACCGGGCAGCGGCCCGGACAGCGGCCTGGAGAGCGATCTGGAGCAGGAGATCCTGGCCGTGCTGACGGCCGCGCTGGGTCCGGCAGCCACCGGTGCCACCGGTGCCGCGGGCGGCGCGGGCGCCCGGGACAGGACCCTGACCGCGGCGGAGATCGCCGAACTGCTGCGCGAGCAGGACAGCCCGCTCGCGGGCATCGGGGAGGCCGGGATCGCGGCCTTCAGCCGGGTCGCCGCCAACAACCGGCGGATCGCCGGGGAGTTCGAGCCCGGCGTGTTCCGGGGCGACGTCCTGGCCTTCCGCTCCGGCCGGGCGGACGGGTCGCACCCCTACGCGGTCAAGGCGTGGGACTCCCATGTGACGGGAGAGATCCACGAGTACGAAGTGGACTGCACACACCTGGAGATGACCACCCCGGCCGCGCTGGACGTGATCACCCAGGTACTCAACGACCGGATGTCCGGTCGACGACAAGGAGAAGAAACAGCATGACGACCAACCCCTTCGAGGACGACAACGGCAGCTACCTGGTCCTGGTCAACTCCGAGGGCCAGCACTCCCTGTGGCCGGCCTTCGCCGACGTGCCGGCGGGCTGGGAGCGGGTGCACGGCGAGGACACCCGCCAGGCGTGCCTGGACCACATCGAGCGGAACTGGACGGACATGCGTCCCAAGAGCCTGGTCGATGACATGCAGTCCGTGAACTCCATGAACGCCGAACGGGTCTAGCGACCCGGGGAATTGGTGAGAGCGTGTATATGACCGAGAAGGCTTCGGTGGGGGGATCCGCTGAGCACCTCGAACAGGAGAAGACCGGCGTCGGCGGGACGGCCCTCGGCCGCGGCACCGTTCGCGATCACAACCGGGCGCTGCGGCAGGCCCACGACGCGGTGACCGCCTGGTCGCACCGGGCCCTCGGGCCCGGCCGCACCGACTTCCGCGGCTTCCCGTACCGCGAGGTCGTCGACTACTACCGGCGGGTGGGCAAGCTCGCCGTGTCCACCGAGCTGGTCGCCGCCCTGCGCGGGGCCGGGCTCGGCGTCGAGTGCTCGGGCCGCGCCCGCCCCTGGTCGTCCCCGGACGCCTGGGTGTTCGACCGCTGGCTGCCGCTGACCTTCACCGACCGGCCCATGAACTACGTCTCGTACGCCGGGAACGACGTACTGGGAGTGGCCCAGTGGACGGCCGACGGCACACCGGAGGCGGCCGACGCGGCGGACGACCGGCTGATGGCGGCCCTGCTCGCCGACCTCGTGACCCGGGAGACGGACGCGCTCGCGGCGGAGGGGACGGACCCCCGTCAGCGCACCCGGACCACGGCCGTGTGGCAGGCCCTGGCACGGCTCGCCGACTACGCCCCGCGGGGCCTGTCGGACACCGCGCCGCTGGAGAAGCTGCGCGGCGCGCTCGGCGGCCCCGACGACGAGCCCGCGGCGGACGCCGCGCGGGACGCGGTGGCCGCCATCCGGGCCGAGGCGCCGCCCGCGCTGCTCACGGCCGTGGAGATAGCGCTGCTCCCGGTCACTACGCTGCACGACGAGCAGATGTTCCTTCGCTCCATCCAGTTGTTCGAGCGGCTGTTCACGCTGACGGCCCGTGCGCTGACGACGGCGGTCGAAGCCGTCCGCACGGACCGCCCGGCCGACGCGGCAGCCGCCCTGGAGGCGGCGGCGGCCCGCCTCTCCGGCTCCACCGGGCCGCTCTACCGGGTGCTGACCACGATGCCCCCGGAGTCGTTCGCCGTGATCCGGGACCACACGCACGGCGCGAGCGCCATTCAGTCGAGGCCCTACCAACTGGTCGAGACGGTGAGCGCCAAGCGCGAGGGCGAGACGCACCGCCCGGAGAAGGGCCCGCTCTTCGCCCTCGACGCCACGCTGCAGGAGCAGTTCCTGCACCGGGCGGCGGGCTGGGCCACGCGGGACGCGCGTCGGCTGCAGGACGCCATGGTGCGTCTGGACACGAACTGGCGCGGGATGAAGCGCACGCACTGGGGCGTCACGATGAAGATCATCGGGCGGGTGCCGGGCACGGGCGGCACCGCGGGGGCGGACTATCTCAAGGCCGCGGCGGACATGGGGCTCTTTCCGCTGCTTGCTGCGGCTTGAGGGTGCGGAAGTCTGAGGCCGCTCGGGCCTGATGCCGAGGGCCACGTCCGCCGGGCCGGGAGGCCGTGGCGGGCGTGGCCCTCGGGTCGTATCAGAGGTGAACGGTGCGCAGCTCGCGGGCCGCCGCGAGGTCGGGGCAGCCGGACAGCAGCAGCGCCTCGCGCAGTTCGGTGCGCAGCAGGTCGAGCACGAGCCGCACCCCGGCCTCGCCGTCGGCGGCAAGGCCCCAGAGCACGGGCCTGCCGCACAGCACCCCGTCGGCGCCGAGCGCCACGGCACGCAGGACGTCCATGCCGGTGCGTACGCCGCTGTCGAACAGCACCGAGCACCGGCCGCCGACCGCCTCAAGCACCCCGGGCAGCGCGGTGACGCTCGGCACGGCCGCCGCGAACTGCCGGCCGCCGTGGTTGGAGACGATCACCCCGTCGGCACCGAGGTCCACGGCGCGTTCGGCGTCCCGCGGATCCAGGATCCCCTTGAGGACCAGCGGAAGCTTCGTCCGCTCCCGCAGCCACGCCAGGTCGTCCCAGCCGATCGCCGGATCGAACGCCAGGGCGGTGTGGGTGGCCACCGCCGAGCTTCCGGCCTGCCGCGTGTGCGCGGCGGAGACCGGGGCCGGGCCGAGGTTCGCCGCGACCACGTCGGACGGCAGCGAGAAGCCGTTGCGCACGTCACGCAGCCTGCGGCCCATGTGAGGCACGTCGACGGTGACGACGAGGGCCTCGCACCCCGCTTCCTCCGCCCTGCGGACCAGGTCGAGCACCACGTCGCGGTCGTGCACCCAGTACAGCTGGAACCAGACGGGGCCGCCGACCGAGGCGATCTCCTCCAGCGTGAAGCTGCTCAACGTACTGATGATGTAGGGAACTTGGGCATCCCGGGCGGCACGCGCCGCCGCGAGTTCGCCGTCCGGGTGCAGCAGCCGCTGGTACGCCATCGGGGCCACCGCCAGCGGCATCCCCGCCGCGGTGGCGAGCAGCTTCGCGGAGGTGTCGGCCTCGGCCGTGCCGCCCAGGACCCTGGGCAGCAGCCGGACCCCGTCGAGCGCGGTCCGGTTGGTGGCCTGGGTGGACTCGTCACCGCTGCCGCCGTCGACGAAGTCCCGTACGCCCTGCGGGAGTCGTTCGGCCGCGAGGCGTGCCACATCGGCGATGCAGAGCGGAGTCACCGGCCGCCGTCCTGCTGCGCCCGCTCCATCTCCATCTCGACCGCCGTGTAGAGAGCCTTGATGTTGCCGCTGCCGAACGTGCGCGCGCCGAGCCGCTCGATGACCTCGAAGAACAGGGTGCCGCGCGGGTGGACCGACTTCGTGAAGATCTGCAGCAGCTGCCCGTCCTGGTCCTCGTCGACCAGGATGTTGAGCGAGCGGAGCTGGTCGACCGAGTGACGCAGCAGGCTGAGGCGCTCCGGCACGAGGTCGTAGTACGTCGGCGGGGTCTTGAGGAAGGCGAGACCGGCGCCGCCGAGCAGGGTCACGTCCCGCACGATGTCGTCCGTGGCGAACGCGATGTGCTGGACGCCCGCGCCGCCGTGCTCCTTGACGAACTTGTCGATCTGGCCCGGCTCGCGGGAGGTGTCCGGCTCGATCAAGGTGAGCGTCACGGCGCCGGAGCGGCTCTGGACCACCTTGGAGTCCATGGCCTGGCCGCCGACGACGATGCGCTCGGTGAAGACCATCTCGAAGTCGAGGACGGTCTCGTAGAACTCGACTGTGGGCACCAGCTGGCCGGGCTCCAGGCACACGGCGAAGTGGTCGATCGTGTGCAGTCCAGCGGCGGTGGACGCGGACTGGCTCCCGTCGGCGTCGGGGGTTCCGTCCACCGGCGTCAGGCCGGGCAGCGTGTGGGTGGGCGTGCCCTCGGGGCGCTGCACGAACGTGTGGGTCACGTCGCCGAACGCGGATATGGACGCGGTGACGACGCCGTCGCGCTCCTGCGGGGCGGCGACCGGCCGGGCGCCACGACGCACCGCTTCCTCGAAGGCGGCCGTGGCGTCCGGCGTGCTCAGCGCGATGTCTGACACGCCGTCACCATGACGCTCCACGTAGGCCGCTGCCGCGTGGTCGGCGCCCTGTGCGTCGGTCAGCACGAAGCGGATGCCGTGCCGGCCCACGGCGGCGCGGGTCTCGGCGGCGCGGGTCTCGGCGGCCGGGGACGTGGAGCGCGCGTAGACGCCGAGGCCGTAGCTCTCCGTGAAGAATGCGGTGGCGGCGTCGATATCACCCACCGAGAAGCCGACGTGGTCAATTCCGAGTTCATCAAAAGGTCTCATGGTCTTCTTTCTTCATGCATGCCGAACGGCAGTTTTCCGGCAAGTTTTCGGGCAGGGGAATCCGACCGGCGGATGCGACGGCCTCGACGGATTCCGGGAAAAGTAAGGCAAGTGGTACGGGGCAGGAAAAGCGAACGGGGATTTCCCGGTGTCAGACGTCAGCCGGCCTGCTCGCGAATGAACTCCGCGAGACGGCCGACGCCGACCGTGATGTCCTCCGGGGACAGATAGCTGAAGGACAGACGGATCTGCCGGCGTGGTCGACCGTCGCCATAGAAGTGATGCATGGGAGTCCACAGGACCCGGTGCCGGCGCGCGGAATGCTCAAGGAGTTCGTCGTCGACCGGGAAAGGAACCGTGACGACGACGAAGAACCCGCCGGCCGGTGTATTCCAGGTCACCTCGGGACGGCTCCCCGCCGGGAAGTTCCGCTCGAGTTCCTTGAGCAGATGCCGGAGGTTCCCCTGGTACAGCTCCGTTTCCCGTACGTTCGCCGCGCGCAGGCTGTGGTCGTTCTCCAGGAGTTTCCCGCCGATCACCGCCTGGGCCACCGGTGACGTGTTTACCGTGAGCATGCTCTTGATCTTCGCCAGCTGGTCGGCGAAGAGTTCGGACCGGCCGTCCACCGTCGCCACCTGCTGGTCGGCGACCACGAATCCGATCCGCGCACCCGGGAGGCCCGTCTTGGCGAAGGAACCGAGATAGACGACCCGTCTGTCCCGGTCGAGGGACTTGAGCGTGGGGAGCGGCTCGATGCCGGTGGCCTGAAATATCCCGTAGGGGTTGTCCTCCAGGATGAGGAAGTCGTGCTCGGCTGCCAGCCGGAGCAAGGCTTCCCTGGTGTCACGGCTGAGACTGGCGCCGGAGGGATTGGCGAAATCGGCCACGACATAACAGGCACGCGGCCGCAATCCGGCCGCCTTGGCCTCCTCGGCGACCCGGACGAGATCGTCCAGGTCGATGCCGTCGACGCTCTCCTTGACGGGAAGTACCCGCATATCCGCCAGTTCGGCCGCCCCCGTCGCCCCCACATAACAGGGCATCGGAGCCAGCAGCACGTCCTCCTCGCCGCGGCGCAGCGCGCGCAGCGTGAGGAAGAGCGCCTCCTGGCAGCCGACCGTGACGACCACGCTCTCCGGGTCGACGTCGATGTTCTCGTCGACGGAGAGATTCTTGGCGATGAGGCCGTGAATGATCCCCTTGGTCCTGCCGTACTGCAGGAGGGTGCGGCGCGTCCGGGGCACGTCCCCGCCGTTCTCCGAAAGGAGATGCTCCTCGAAGACGCGCAGATGACGGTGCATGTCCGCGGTGTCGAAGAATCCTTCGTAGGGCCGCCCCGCGGCCATCGAGAGTGCCTCGGGGAAACGCTGCGCGATCTCGTTGAGGAAGTTCATCGATTCGATGACCGGAGAGTCGAGAGACGTGTGCAGATCCGCCAGGATCAGTTCTGCGTGCATAAAGTGACGGCCGTACGCGGCCGAATCCCCTCCGAGACAGAACGGAGGCCCCCTGCTTCTCACCACGCGAACACGGAACCCCGGCCCCCGCTTTGAGGGTTCCCTGTGAATGGCACCCCTGAAGTGGCTTGAATCACACGGAAATCAAGAGGAGATCCGCAGAATCAGGCAGAAATCAATGGGTACGGAATACAACTTGATCGATTCAATCATGATGCCTGAGTGGCCGTCAACCTCCGTCCTAACCAACGGCTTCGGCTCCCCGGACACCCGAAGGCATGATCCCCACCCATGAGTTCCACCCCAAGCCCACAAGCTCCCTAGCCCCTAGTCCCCTAGCCCCCTACACCCCGCATCGTGTTGAGTCCACGTCGCCGTGGCGGGCCAACTGGCCCGAGGCGGGGTGGCATTGCCCTTTGCGGCCACGGGCCCCGGATGCCGTCAGGAAGGGCGCGGCGGCTAGGCTGCTTCCCGGGCGTGGACCGCGCCCGGCTCGCAGTCTGAATCCTTCAAAGGGGCAGAGAAGTGAATCTGGCCGCCGCCAACGAGAACTTGGCGCACATCAGCAATGTGCTGATCTATTCGTCAATGGCTGTCTACACGTTGGCCTTCCTCGCCCATATCACCGAATGGATTTTCGGCAGCCGCAGCAAGGTCGGCCGCACGGCCGCCGCGCTCGTCGCCGACGGCGGGGCGGTGGCCGGGCGGGAGACCGCGGGGGCGGGCCAGGCACAGGCGAGCGGTGGTACGGCCGTACTGGACCGGCCGAAGGTGATCGGGCGCTCCACGACCGACGCGCGCGACGTCGAGGACGGGCCCGGCGCGCACGGCGGCGACGAGCAGGGCGACCTCTACGGACGGATCGCCGTGTCCCTCACCGTGCTCGCCTTCCTCACCGAGGCCGGCGGCGTGCTCAGCCGCGCCCTCTCGGTGCAGCGGGCGCCGTGGGGCAACATGTACGAGTTCAGCATCACGTTCTCCACCGTGGCCGTCGGCGTCTACCTCGCCCTGCTCCTGGCGAAGAAGGACGTGCGGTGGATCGGTCTGCCGCTGGTCACGACCGTCCTGCTCGACCTGGGCATCGCGGTCACCTGGCTCTACACCGACAGCGCCCCCCTGGTCCCGGCCCTGCACTCCTACTGGCTGTGGATCCACGTCTCCACCGCGATCTTCTGCGGCGCGGTCCTCTACCTCGGCGCGGTGTCCAACCTCGTCTTCCTCTTCCGCGACTCGTACGAGAGCAAGCTCGCCGGGGGCGGCCGTCCCGGCCGCTTCGCGACCTCCGTCATGGAGCGGCTGCCCGCCGCGGTCAGCCTCGACCGGTTCGCCTACCGCGTGAACGCCGCGGTCTTCCCGCTGTGGACGTTCGCGATCGTCGCGGGCGCGATCTGGGCGGGCGACGCGTGGGGCCGCTACTGGGGCTGGGACCCCAAGGAGGTCTGGTCCTTCATCACCTGGGTCGCCTACGCCTGCTACCTCCACGCCCGCGCGACGGCGGGCTGGAAGGGCCGCAAGGCCGCCTACCTCGCCCTGATCGCCTTCAGCTGCTACCTGTTCAACTACTACGGAGTGAACTTCCTCTTCGGCGGCAAACACTCTTACTCGGGCGTCTGAGCTGAGTCTGGGCGACGCCCTCCCCAGGGGGGGGTAGCGGCAGAGGTTTTCTTCGGTGCCGGCGCTCCTGCGGGGGCGTCCGGCGCGGGCAGCCGGGCCGCCGACGCGACCAGCGCAGGCGGCCGGGGCGGGTGCTCTGGCCTGGGCGTCCGGCACGGACTCCGGCGCGGGTGCCCCAGCGCAGGCGTCTGACACAGGCTCCGGCACCGGCGGCCGACGCGTCCCGCGCAGGCGGCCAGCACTCGCGTCCGGCACGGGAATCCCGCGCCGCCCATCCCGCGGCAGCCATCCCCGGCACAGACATCCAGCCCGGGCGGCCAGCCCAGGCGGTCAGCCCAGGCGGTCAGCCCAGACGCCGGTTCGAGCCCCTGCTCAGGTCAGCCTCGGCGGGCCCTTGCCGCGCGGGCGACGGCGACCACGGCCTTCTCCAAGGCGTACTCCGGGTCGTCCCCGCCTCCCTTGACCCCGGCGTCGGCCGCCGCGACAGCGGTGAGCGCGGCGGCCACGCCGTCCGGCGTCCATCCCCGCATCTGCTGCCGGACCCGGTCGATCTTCCAGGGCGGCATGCCCAGCTCGCGGGCGAGGTCGGCGGGCCGCCCGCCTCGTGCGGAGGAGAGCTTGCCGATCGCCCGGACGGCCTGCGCGAGGGCACTGGTCAGCAGGACGGGAGCGACACCGGTCGACAGGGACCAGCGCAACGCCTCAAGCGCTTCGGCGGCCCGTCCCTCCACCGCGCGGTCGGCCACGGTGAAGCTGGAGGCCTCGGCGCGGCCCGTGTAATAGCGGCCGACGACGGCCTCGTCGATCGTGCCCTCGACGTCCGCCACCAGCTGGGACACCGCCGACGCCAGCTCCCGCAGATCGCTGCCGATCGAGTCGACGAGGGCCTGGCACGCCTCGGGCGTGGCCGAACGGCCCAGGGCACGGAACTCGCTCCGCACGAACGAGAGCCGGTCCGCGGCCTTGGTCATCTTGGGGCAGGCGACCTCACGGGCCCCCGCCTTGCGGGCGGCGTCGAGCAGCCCCTTGCCCTTGGCACCGCCCGCGTGGAGCAGGACGAGGGTGATCTCCTCGGCCGGCGACGCGAGATACCCCTTCACGTCCTTGATCGTGTCGGCCGACAGATCCTGCGCGTTGCGTACGACCACGACCTTGCGCTCGGCGAAGAGCGAGGGACTGGTCAGCTCGGCGAGTGTGCCGGGCTGCAACTGGTCGGAGGTGAGGTCGCGCACGTCCGTGTCGGCGTCCGCGGCGCGTGCGGCGGCCACCACCTGCTGCACGGCGCGGTCGAGGAGGAGGTCCTCCTGGCCCACGGCGAGCGTGAGGGGGGCGAGCGGGTCGGCGGTATCTGTCTTCCTGGCCATCGCGGTCAAGCATCCCACGCGCCACTGACAGCCGACCCCGTACAGCCCGCCCGGTGCGACCCGAGCACCGCGCCCCCTACACCCGCGCCCCTTCCACCCACGCCCCTTCCACTCACGGCCCGTCCACCGCAGCCGGTTCCCGGGCGGCCCGCCCCGTATCGGAGAATGGCCGGGTGACCGACGTACGACATGTCCTGGTGCTGCCCGACCGCGATGCCGCGGAGGAAGTGGCCGAAGAACTCCCCGACCGTTTCGGCGTGCGCGAGCAGCCCCAGCTCGTGCGTGACGCCCTGGCCGGCGAGGACGACGCCGAGGACGCCCAGTGGCTGGTCGTGGTCGAGGACCCCGACCGGCGCCTGGACCGGGCGGCACTCGACGAACTCGCGGCGGAGCACGAGGGCTGGCTAGAAGCTCCCTAATCGGCGGCTCGACCAGTCGGGGGGCCGGAATCAACCCTTGGGGAGGACCTGGATGTCGAGGTCGATCGAGATGCTGGGCCCGACCGCCGCGATGCCGCGGGCGAGCATCGTCTGCCAGTTGATCGTGAAGTCGTCGCGATGCAGCTCGGTGGAGGCGCGGCAGGCCACCCGGGTCTCCCCCTCCAGGCCGTGGCCCACCCCGAGATACTCCGTCTCCAGCGTCACCGTGCGCGTCACCCCGTGCAGCGTCAGACCACCCGAGATCGCCCAGCGACTGCCGCCCTTGTGCACAAAGCGGTCGCTGTAGAACTCCATCGTCGGGAAGCGCTCCACGTCGAGGAAATCCCCGGACCGCAGATGGTCGTCGCGCATCTTCACGGCGGTGTCGATGGAGGCGGCGTCGATGACGACGTGCATCGCGGACTCCTCCATGCGCTCCCCGAGCCGTATGGCGCCCGCGAAACTGTTGAACCGGCCGTGAATACGCGCAAGACCGATGTGCCGCGCGGTGAAGGCGACCGAGGAGTGCAGCGGATCGAGCTCCCAGTCACCGGGCTCGGGCAGCGCCGGGGGCGGGGCTATCTGGAGCATGACGTCACCGAGCGAGGCGTGCGCGCTCTCCCCGACCGTGGCGTTCGCCCGGTACGGAGTGAACCCTTCCGCCGAGACCGCCAGGCGGTAATCACCGGCCGGAACGGTCGCGACGAACGAACCGTACGGATCCAGTCCCCCACCGACGACCTTGCGCCCCATGGCATCACTGACCGCGAACTCCGCGTGCCGCACGGGCTCATTGACCGGGTCGAGCACCCGGCAGCTGAGCACTCCCGCACTCGGCGGAACCGCCACGGCGGACATGGGCCCTCCGCCCCGCCCTGCCCTTACCGCTTGACCGACTCCGATCCGCCCGGCCCCACCGCCTCGCTTCGTACGGTCTCCCAGCCAACGGCCGAACATCTGCGACAACCCCCGCGCACCTTGACAACTCCTGTCCCGAAGAGGCATTCGATCACCGTTGCGGCATTCGATGCAACACGAACCCACTTCACTGAAATCCTGCGTTAGCACTTGAACTGTCGTGACTACCCGAATTGGTCACCCTGGGTGGCGTTTTGATACCTGCGGGGCTTCGGGGGGGGCACGGACGAACCGGTTCGAGGCCCGCCGGGCCCCCGGCCACCTACGGCGGTCGCGTGGCTACCTGCAAAGCCGGAGCCGCCCCGCTCGGTGGTCTGGTCGCCGATTCGTCCGGCGGGACCACTACCGCGATCGAGCCGTCCGTATCCGTCCGAAGGACCTCCGCGCCCCCGGCCCGCAGCGCCGCGACCGTGCGGGGTGCCGGGTGTCCATATGAGTTGTCCCGACCACAGCTGATGAGAGCGAGCCGAGGTGAGGCCCGGCGCAGTAGGCCGGGGTCCTGATACGCCGAGCCGTGGTGGGCGACCTTGAGTACGTCCACGGGTGGCAGAGCCGCCCCGGCCGGGGTGCGCGCCAGGGCCCGTTGAGCGGGTGGTTCAAGATCGCCGAGCAGGAGCAGGGTCACCCCCATGGCCCGGACGAGCAGGGTCACGCTGGCGTCGTTCGGACCATCGGGGGTCGGCAGCAGGCCCGAGCCGTCCGCCGTGGGCCAGAGCACCTGCCAGTCGAGACCTCCGGCATCCGCACGGCGCCGCTCCCCCGCCACGGCACGGCTCACCGGGATCCCGTGGGCTGCCGCCTGTTCCCGTACGAAGCGCGCCTGCCCGGAAGGCTCTTGGTACCCCGTCGTCTCGATCGCCCCGACGGAACGCCCCCGCAGTACGCCCGGCAGGCCCGCCACGTGATCGGCATGGAAGTGGGTTAGCAGCACGAGCGGTACGCGGGTCACGCCGAGCGAGCTCAGACAGCGGTCCACGAGCACCGGGTCGGGCCCCGCGTCGACGACCACTCCCGCCCCCTCACCGGCAGCGAGCACCGTGGCGTCCCCCTGGCCCACGTCACACATCGCGAACCGCCACCCCGGCGGAGGCCAGCCCGCGATCACCCGGGTGAGGGGCGGGGGCTGCACGACCGCGAGAAGGAGCAGCAGGGCGCAGGCCGCGCTGAGCCAGGGGTGTCTGAGAAGCCTGCGGCCGACCAGCACCACGCCGACCGTGGCGAGGGCCAGCAGCAGACCCCCGCGCCAACCGCCGGGCCAGTCGACCCCACTGCCGGGCTGGGCCGCGCCCGTGCGGGCGATGTCCGCGATCCATCCGGTCGGCCAACTCGCGCACCATGCCAGCGCCTTGGCGACCGGCATCGCCCACGGCGCGGTCGCAAGCGTGGCGAAGCCGAGAACCGTGGCGGGCGCGACGGCCACCTCCGCGAGGAGGTTGCACGGCACCGCCACCAGGCTGACCCGTGCCGCAAGGACGACGACGACCGGCGCACACACCGCCTGTGCGGCAGCCGCGGCGGCCAACGCCTCGGCCAGACGCGGCGGAACCCGGCGTCTTCGCAGGGCGGCACTCCACCTCGGGGCGAGGGTGAGCAGGGCTCCGGTGGCGAGCACGGAGAGCAGGAAGCCTGGGCTACGGGCCAGCCACGGGTCGTACAGAACAAGCAGCAGTACGGCCGCGGCCAGCGCCGGGATCAGCGACCGGCGCCGCCCGGTGCCGATGGCCAGCAGCGCGATCGCCCCGCAGGCCGCCGCCCGCAGCACGCTCGGGTCCGGTCGGCACACGATGACGAAGCCGAGGGTGAGGGCCCCGCCGATCAACGCCGTCGCCCGCAGCGGAATCCCCAGCCGCGGCGCGATGCCCTGTCGTTCGGCACGCTGCGCAAGGCCCGGCGGCCCGATGAGCAGGGCGAGGACGATCGTGAGATTGGCGCCGCTCACCGCGAGGAGGTGCGTCAGGTCGGTCGCTTTGAAGGCCTCTTCCAACTCGGGCCGCACGCGCGAGGTGTCCCCGACCACCAGCCCGGGCAGCAACTCCCGGGCGTCGGGCGGCGAACTCTCCGTGGCCTCACGCAGTCCGCCCCGCAACCGCCCCGCCAGGCGCTGCGGCCCTGTCGGCCCCTCCACCACCCGGGGCGCCGGCTCTCCGGATACCCGCAGCACCGCCGCGACGCGGTCGCCCCGCGGCAGGGGAGGCGCGAGGCTCGCCTGCACGCGAAGCCTGGTCGACGGCAGAAGCGCGAGCCAGCGGGCTCTGGACCAGTGACCGGCGGAGCTCCCGCCCCCGCCGCTCCTCTCCCCACCCCCGCTCTCGGCGAAGACCAGGACCGGGGTGCGGGTCACGGAGGTACTTCCGTCCGCCGCCCTGACCCGGACGATCTCCGCGTCCAACATGACGGAGGGCGGAACGGCATGAGCCCCCGAGACGCGGGGCCGCGTCAGTCGGGGATCGGACGTGACCTCCAACTCGACCTCTGCTTCGGCGTACTGACGCGCCAGGGCAGGGACTGGGCCCCGGTGCAGGTCGGCCCCGTGCAGCGCCGCGGAGGTAGCGCCCGCCGCGGCACAGAGGAGTACGGCCGCCGCCGAGACCCGCCTCCAGGGCTGCAGCCGCCTTACGCCGCCACCCGGCTCCGGTGCCTCCCGCCGCCCTCCACGCTCCGGCGACACCTCGGTATTCCCCGGTCTCCCCCGCACCGTCCATGTCACCAACAGGGCGCCGGCCACCGCCACGCAGACCAGTACACCTGCGATCACCCACCGGGGCGGAGCATCCAGCGCCACGGCCGCGGTCCCCCACGCCGCGAGGGCGGGCGGCACGAGACGCAGGTCCAGCGGGCCCTCCGGGCGAGGGCGCACGGCGGGGTTTCCCGGGGCCGTTGGGGCTCCTTGCCCGACGGCCGCCCGACTCCGCGCCCTCATGGCCGCACGAGATTCTGCAGGTCGGCATAGCGTTTGTCGCCGATTCCATTGACCTCGCGCAGTTCATCCACCGAGCGGAAACCGCCGTGCTCCGTGCGGTAGTCGATGATGTGCTGGGCCAGCACGGGTCCGACGCCCGGCAGTTCGTCGAGTTGCTCGGCGGTAGCCGTGCTGAGGCCGATCGGCGCGGCGGGGCCCGCTCCTGTCGCCCCCTCGGCCGCCCCCACGCCAGGTGCCGCCGGGGCTCCCGGTGCCGCCGGTTCCGTCACCGGAGCGCCCACCACCACCTGTTCGCCGTCGATGAGCAGGCGGGCACGGTTGAGACCGTCCGTGTCAGCGCCGCGGCGTACGCCCCCCGCGGCCTTCAGCGCGTCGGCGACCCTGGATCCGGCGGGCATCCGCAGAATTCCGGGGCTGCGGACCTTGCCGCTGATGTCCACGACGATCTCAGCGCCGCCCGCACCGGCCACCGGCCGGCCACCATTGCCCTCCGGTGGAGGCGGGGCTCCCGGCGACGGAGACGGCTCCCCGCCCCGATCGGGCGCCGCCCCGACCACGTCCGGCGCCCGCACCGGCTGCGCCCTCCCTGCCCAGAAGTGCTGGGCGGCGAACACCGCCGCGACGGCAAGGACCACGAGGAGCGCGACGAGACTCCGCCGCTCGAGCCCGCACCGCAGCTGCAGCCACACCGGCAACCGCTCCCGCAAAGCCGGCCCCACCCGCCCTCGCAGGGGCGCCACCAACGCACCCCCGCCCAACGACTGGGCCCGCGACTCCTCAGGAGCCTGAGTCCGACCATCACGCGGCGCGCCCTCCGGAGACTCCGACAGCCCCCGCACCGCCGCAGCCTCCGCCTGCCGCGACATCCCCCGGGCCACCCCCGCACTCCCCGGCTCCAACACCCCCCGCCCGCGCCCCACCACCGGACGCCCCCGCACGCCCTGCCGCCCTTCCTGCGGCACCGTCCCAGCCCCAGACCCCGACACAGACCGAGGCTGCCGCACCACCTGCGACTCCGGCTCAGCCTCCGGCCCCGACACCGCCGGAGGCTGCCCCACAACCTCCGCAAGCGTCACCGCCTCCGACTGCCGCGACACCAACCGAGATGACCGCGCCCCCTCCGGCGCCGACACACTCTGCGCCCGCCCCACGCTCTCCAGCGCCGACTGACGCCGCCCCACAACCTGTCGCTCCGACTGCTGTGCCGCCACGGTCTCCGGTTGCTCTCGCCCCAGGCCCTCCAGCACCGGCTGCCGCCACCGCAGGGCCTGGCTCTCCAACTGCGGCGTGGCAGGCGACTGCGACAACGTCCCCGAACCCGACGCCCACCCCGGCTCCCACCCCGGCCCGTGCTCGGCCCCACGCCCAGGCTCACGCTCGCGCACACCCTGTGAACGCCGCGAGGCCTCCATCTGCCCCCGCACCCCCCACCTCGGTGCACTTGGCTCTGGGTTGGCTCTTGGGCCGGGGTCTGGGCCAGGGTCTGTTCCGGGTTCTGGGCCGGGGCCGAAGCTGGGGATCGGGCTTGGACCAGGGCCAGGTACCGAACCTGGACCGGGACCAGCGCCCGCACCCCCCGCCTCAAAGAGCAACTCCGCCCGCTGCCGCAACGCCCGCTTCCGCGCCTCCCCCAAAGCGTGTCCCCGCCGGGACACCGCTCGCCTGCGGGCGCGGCGGTATCGCGCGCGGTCGTGAGGAGGAGTAGTAGTGGGGCCACCCGAAGCGCGGCGGCCAGCCGAGGCGCGGCCGTCGGACGCAAGGGCTCGGCCCGGTCCGCTCGTCGCAGCCGGTGTCCTTGAAAGTGATCGAAGTGCCATGCCAACGACGCTAGGCACTGCGGCCCCACCGCGTTGATCTTGGTCAATTCCCGTGGATTACCCGGCAGTTGTGGATAACTCCGTCACCCACACGCCCCACCCCGCAACCGCCCCGCCTCACATCACCCCGGCCGCCCCACCGGCCCCACACCTCACCCCACCTCACCACCTCACCACCTCACCACCTCACCACCTCACCAGGGCGAGACCACAGCCCCCAACAACCCCGGCCCCGTATGCGCCCCGATCACCGCGCCGACCTCGCTGACGTGCAGCTCCGCGAGCCCCGGCACCCGGCCCCTGAGACGGTCCGCGAGGGTGGTCGCGCGTTCCGGGGCCGCCAGGTGATGCACCGCGATGTCGACGCGGTGCGACCCGGCGCGCTCGACCACGATCTCCTCCAGGCGGGCGATCGCCTTGGACGCCGTCCGCACCTTCTCCAGCATCTCGATGCGCCCGCCGTCCAGCTGGAGCAGCGGCTTCACGGCAAGGGCCGAGCCCAGCAAGGCCTGTGCGGCGCCGATCCGGCCGCCACGGCGGAGGTAGTCCAGGGTGTCGACGTAGAAGTACGCGGACGTGTTCGCGGCTCTCTTCTCCGCCGCGGTCACCGCCTCGTCCACCGAGCCGCCCGACTCGGCGGCCTCGGCCGCCGCGAGCGCGCAGAAGCCGAGGGCCATCGCGACCATTCCGGTGTCCACCACCCGCACCGGCACCGGCGCGTCCTTGGCGGCGAGGACCGCGGCGTCGTACGTGCCCGAGAACTCGGCGGACAGATGCAGCGAGACGATGGCCGTCGCGCCCGATTCGGCGACCTTGCGATAGGTCTCCGCGAAGACTTCCGGGCTGGGCCGCGACGTGGTGACGGAGCGCCGTTTCTGCAGCGCCAGGGCCAGCGAGCGGGCGGAGATCTCCGTGCCCTCTTCGAGTGCCTGGTCGCCGAGGACCACGGTCAGAGGTACCGACTGGATGCCGTGCCGTTCCATCGTCCGCTGCGGCAGATAGGCCGTTGAATCCGTGACGATCGCGACATGACGGGACATGCGGTGGAGATTACCTGCCTGGACCCGGCGACGGCAGCCCGGCCCCTCGCGGGTCAGTCTGCCAGCCGCGCTCCCGGCCGTGCCAGGTCACCCGTGCCGTCACGTAGTGCTCTCGGGCCTGGCCTGCTTCTCCCAGGAATAGAGAGGCCGCGGCGTCGGCGGCGTGATGGCGGGCCGCGCCGACTCCGACCCCGACGTCTCCGACCGTTCCGGCGTCTCCGACGGTCCCGTCCACGTCTGCTCGGCACTCTCCCCCGCCGCGTCCGCCGCCGGCTCGGGCTCGGGCCACGCGGCGGGCGTCTGCGTCGGCGACGGCTCCTTCGTCCAGTGCCGCAGGGCGCCCGCCTCCATGTCGATCTGGGTGCTCAGCGAGTCCAGGTCGTCGTCCGCGAACCGGCGGGCCCGGTCCCGCGCACTCCACCGCAGGGAGTCCGCCGCCTTGATGACCTGCTCGGTGCGCTCCCGCAGCATGGGGAGCCGCCCGGCCATGGCCGCCTTGTCCGGCTCGCGCTCGAGGCGCCGCAGTTCGTCGTCCAGCTCGTGCCCGTGCGCGCTCAGCCGCTCGAAGAGCCCCAGGGACTCCTTCAGCGAGGCGTCCTCGGCGACACCGGCCTGCAGCGTCTCCTGCGTGGCCCGCATCGACGTACGCAACGAGAGCCGCAGCTGGGCCAGTTCGGCCGCGGCGCCGACCTGTCCGAAGCTCTTGGCCCGAAGCGTCGTGTCCTCCACCGTCCGGCGGGCCTGCGAGATCGTGCGGTCCACGCCGCGCTTGGCGGCACCGATCGCCTTCACCGTCATGTACGCACCAAAGACGACGAACAGCACGACAAGCAGCGCCACGATCGCGATCACGGCTTCCATGACGCTCCTCCCAGGTCCTGCGGCGAGTTCCGCACCGGCCCTTCCACGGTAAACGCAAAGGGCAGGCGGAGGGTTCCAGCGGAACCCCCAACCTGCCCGTAGGGGACTACCCTCATGCCCCGCGCGCGGCTCTAGGCCGGAACGATGTTCACCAGCTTCGGCGCCCGCACGATGATCTTGCGAATGCCGGCACCGTCCAGCGCGGCCAGCACCCTCTCGTCACCCATGGCCACCTTCTCCAGCTCCTCGTCCGAGATCGACGGGGAGACCTCCAGACGCGCCCTGACCTTGCCCTTGATCTGCACGACGCAGGTAACGGTCTCGTCGACGACATACGCCGGGTCGGCCACGGGGAAGTCCCGGTGGACGACCGAGTCGGTGTGGCCCAGCTTGCGCCACAGCTCCTCGCCGACGTGCGGGGCCAGCGGAGCGATCAGCAGCACCAGGCGCTCGGCGACCGAGCGCGGCAGCGTGCCGCCCTCCTTGGTCAGGTAGTTGTTCAGCTCGGTGATCTTGGCGATGGCGGTGTTGAACCGCATGCCGTCCAGGTCCTGGCGGACGCCGTCGATCGCCTTGTGCAGGGCGCGCAGCGTGCCCTCGGCGATGTCGGACTCCGCGACGTCCGTGACGGTGACCTCACCGGTCGACTCGTCGACGATCAGCCGCCACATCCGCTGCAGCAGGCGGTACTGGCCGACCACCGCGCGCGTGTCCCACGGGCGCGAGACGTCCAGCGGGCCCATCGCCATCTCGTACAGGCGCAGGGTGTCCGCACCGTACTCCTCGCAGATCTCGTCCGGAGTGACGGCGTTCTTCAGGGACTTGCCCATCTTGCCCAGCTCGCGCTTGACCGGCTCGCCCTCGAAGAAGTACTGGCCGTCACGCTCCTCGACCTCGGTCGCCTGGACCGGGAAGCCACGGCTGTCGCGGTAGACGTAGGCCTGGATCATGCCCTGGTTGAACAGCTTGTGGAACGGCTCGGCGGACGAGATGTGCCCCAGGTCGAACAGCATCTTCGACCAGAAGCGGGCGTACAGCAGGTGCAGCACGGCGTGCTCGGCGCCGCCCACGTACAGGTCGACGCCGCCGGTCGGCTGACCCTCGCGCGGGCCCATCCAGTACTGCTCGACGGCCGGGTCGACCAGCTGCTGGTCGTTGTGCGGGTCCAGGTAGCGCAGCTCGTACCAGCAGGAACCGGCCCAGTTGGGCATGGTGTTGGTCTCGCGGCGGTACTTCTTGGGGCCGTCGCCCAGGTCCAGGGTGACGTTGACCCAGTCCTCGTTGCGGGACAGCGGCGTCTCCGGGGAGGTGTCCGCGTCGTCCGGCTCGAAGGTGCGCGGGGAGTAGTCGTCGACCTCCGGCAGCTCCAGAGGCAGCATCGACTCGGGCAGCGAGTGGGCGATGCCGTCCTCGTCGTAGACGATCGGGAAGGGCTCGCCCCAGTAGCGCTGGCGGCTGAACAGCCAGTCGCGCAGGCGGAAGTTGACGGTGCCCTCGCCGATGCCGCGCGTGGCCAGCCAGCCGGTGATGCGGGCCTTGGCGCCGGCGACGTCCATGCCGTCCAGCGAGATCTCCGCGTTCGCGGAGTTGACCAGCTTCGCCTCGTAGGAGGAGAAGGCGTCGTCCCACGTCGAGGTGTCGGTGCCGCGGCCGTCGGACGGCTCGACCACGCAGCGCATCGGCAGGTGGAAGGCGCGCGCGAAGGCGAAGTCGCGGCTGTCGTGCGCCGGGACGGCCATGATCGCGCCGGTGCCGTAGCCCATCAGCACGTAGTCGGCGATGAAGACCGGGACCTGCTCACCGCTGACGGGGTTGGTGGCATAGACGCCGGTGAAGACGCCGGTCTTCTCCTTGGCGTCGGCCTGGCGCTCCACGTCGGACTTGGAGGCGGCGAACGCGCGGTACTTGGCGACGGCCTCGGCCGGGGTGGCGTGTCCGCCGGTCCACGTCTCGTGGGTGCCCTCGGGCCAGGCGTCGGGGACGAGCTTGTCGACCAGCTCGTGCTCGGGCGCCAGGACCATGTAGGTGGCGCCGAACAGGGTGTCCTGGCGGGTGGTGAAGACGGTGATCGCGTCGCCGTCCTCGGAGCCGACGGGGAAGTCGACGCGGGCGCCCTCGGAGCGGCCGATCCAGTTGCGCTGCTGCAGCTTGATGGCCTCGGGCCAGTCCAGTGCGTCCAGGTCGTCAAGCAGGCGGTCCGCGTAGGCGGTGATGCGCATGTTCCACTGGCGCAGCTTGGCCTTGAAGACGGGGAAGTTGCCGCGCTCGGAGCGTCCGTCGGCGGTGACCTCCTCGTTCGCCAGGACGGTGCCCAGGCCGGGACACCAGTTGACGGGGGCGTCGGAGGCGTACGCCAGGCGGTACTGGCTCAGGACCTCCGCGCGCTCCACGGCGTCCAGCTCGCTCCACGCGCGCGTGGTGCCCGGTACAGCGCGCTCACCGCTGTCGAACTGGGCGACCAGGTCGGCGATGGGGCGGGCCTTCTGGGCGTCGGCGTCGTACCAGGAGTTGAAGATCTGTACGAAGATCCACTGGGTCCACTTGTAGTAGTCCGGGTCGATCGTCGCGAAGGAGCGGCGCTTGTCGTGGCCCAGGCCCAGACCGCGCAGCTGCGACTTCATGTTCTCGATGTTGGCCTCGGTGGAGACCCGGGGGTGCGTGCCCGTCTGTACGGCGTACTGCTCGGCGGGCAGGCCGAAGGCGTCGAAGCCCAGGGTGTGCAGGACGTTGTGGCCCGTCATGCGCCGGAAGCGTGCGTAGACGTCGGTGGCGATGTACCCCAGGGGGTGACCGACGTGCAGGCCCGCACCGGAGGGGTACGGGAACATGTCCATGATGAACTGCTTGGGCTTGGCGACCAGCGCGGCCTGCGCGTCGCCGTCCGCCGCCAGGTCACCGCTCGGGTTGGGCGCCTCGTATGTGCCGTCGGCGTCCCAGAAGTCCTGCCAGCGTGCCTCGATCTCGGCGGCCAGGGCGGCCGTGTAGCGGTGCGGTGCGGCCACCTCGGAGGCGGCAGCAGAATTCGTCTCGCTCATGATTCTCAAAGCTCCATCGATCGTCTCTGCCTGCGGAAATGACCGTCCTGGCCAAATGAAAAAGCCCCTCACACAGGAGGGGACGCCGCGCCGAAGCCGACCGCGATTTTCCGGCGGTCGGGACTGATCAGCGCGGCCCGCTAAGCAGAAGGCGTACGGCACGCATGGCGTCAGGGTACCGCAGCGCCCGCGCGGCCCGCGACGAGGTTCCGCCGCACCGTCCCGCGCCGCCCCACGATCCGCGGGAGGGCCGCCACCCGGGCCCGCACCCCACCTTTGGCCAAGGGTTACTCCGCGTACCGACCGCTATCGGGGCAACACCAAGATCGCATCGCGTTTAGATAACAACGCAATAACTCAAACCTCGTACTCACTGGTATGAGGACACTTAGCATGCGGCGATCGAGCCATTTCGGAGTCGCCCCCATGAACCCTCTGAATCCTCATCGCAAGAGCGGCGCGAGCCGCGCGACCCGCACCACCCGCACCACCCGCACCACCCGCAACCGCACCGTCCGCAAGAGCCGTTCGTTCGCAGCCTTCCCCGAACCGAGCAGAACCACGCGCGGAGTTCTGACGACCGCCGCACTGCTGCTCATACCCCTGCTCGTGATCCTCGGGAGCGACGCCTTCCGCGCCGCGCTCGACTTCACCACCGGCGTCCTGTCCCTGGTCTCCCTGACCGCCGCCGTCGTCTGGGGCCTGGTCGCCACCGACCGGCTCTTCCTGCACTCCCGTCAGCGACTGCTCGCCCAGGCCGTGCATCGGGCCACCGCCGTCGCCTCCATCGGTTTCCTGCTGCTCCACGTCACCGTCAAGCTGACGCTCGACCACGTGTCGCCGGTCGGCGCCCTCATCCCCTTCGGGCTCGGCTTCTCGGGCAGCGACGGGCTGATCGGCCTCGGGGCGCTCGCCGGGGTCCTCATGGTGGTCACAGGCGTCACCGGGGCCCTGCGCAGCGCCTTCGCCTCCCCCGCCCAGGTCGCCTCGCGCTGGCGGGCGCTGCACATGCTCGCCTACCCCGCCTGGTGTTCGGCGCTGATCCACGGCCTGTACGCGGGACGCGCCCCCGCGACATGGGTGATCGTCCTCTACAGCCTCTGCCTGGTCGCCGTCGCGGGTGCGGTCGCGCTGCGCGCCTCCCCGCTCCCGATCAAGCGGAAGGTGGCCGCCCGGATCCTGGCCGTCCTCGAACCGGAGCGCAGGCTGGGCGGCAGGGATGCCGTCCGCCGGGACACCGCGGAATCGCCTCTCCCCGGCACGGCCGCCGCTCCCGGCCGTGCCCCCGAATCCGAGTCCGACCCCACCACCCCGGTGGTCGGCATCGCGGCGGCCTACCGCGTCCTCGCCTCCACCAACCAGCCCACGGAGGTCGTGTCCAGCACCGACCCCCCGCCGCCCCGCTGGCCGGCCCCGTCGCCGCCGCCCCCGGCCGAGGCCCCTCACATCCCGTACGACACCTCGTACGACAGGGACACCTCGTACGACACCCACTCCCAGGCGTACGGCCCCGAGGACACCGCCTACCGCTCCCACGACACCGCGTACGACCCGCCGTACGGCGCGGCCACCCATCCCCCGTACGAGGCCCCGTACCAAGCCCCGTACGACAGCGGCCCCGCCACTGAGCCGCTGCCCCACACCTTCCAGGCGCCGAGTTCGGGCGAGCCCTGGAACGCCGCCACCGGAGGACCCAAGTGAATGCGTCGCTGCCCGACGTCCCCGAAGTCCGTGTCGTCGGGCTTCCGCTCCTGACCTCGGGCTTCGACCTGGTCGAGCGCCTCGATCTGGCGATGCACCTGAAGGTGCACGGCCCGCTCGAACCCATGGCGGGCGAGTCCCTCGCCACCCTCTCCGAGGCGATCTCGCTGCGCGGCCGGGGCGGCGCGGGCTTCCCCTTCGCCAAGAAACTGCGCTCGGTCGCCGACGCGGCGATACGCCGCGGGGTGCGCCCTGTGGTCGTCGTCAACGGCAGCGAGGACGAACCCGCCTGCCGCAAGGACACCGTCCTGATCAACCGGGCCCCGCACCTCATCCTCGACGGCGCACTCCTTGCCGCCGAGGCTCTGGGCGCCCGCACGCTCGTCGTGGGCGTGACCCGGGACTCCACGGAGTCCTCGATGCTCGCGGCGCTCGCCGAGCGCGGCCTGACCAACCGTCGCGGATCGAGCATCCGCGCGCGCGTGCAGCGCAATCCGGTGCGCATGGTGACCGGCGAATCGTCGGCCCTGGTGCGCTCGGCGGACGGCGGCCCGCCCATGCCGCCGGGGCGCAAGGTGCGCACCTCCGAGTCCGGGGTGGGCGGCGCGCCCACCCTGCTGTCCAACGCGGAGACCTTCGCCCAGCTCGCGGTCGCCGCCCGGATCGGCCCCGACCGCTACTGCCGCACCGGTCTGCGGGAGGAGCCGGGCACGGTGCTGCTCACCGTCTCCGGAGCCGTCGCCAGGCCCATGGTGGTCGAGGTCCCCACGGGAGTGCCCCTGCGGTACGTCCTGCAGCTGGCCGGCGCCCCGCCGCTCCCCCAGGGCGTCCTGACGGGCGGCTATCACGGCAAGTGGCTCGACGCGGTCACCGCTCATGACGCGGTCGTCTCACGCGCCTCCCTGGAGGCCTGCGGCGGCGCGCTGGGCGCGGGCGCGATCCTGCCGATCGGCCCCGGCACCTGCCCGCTCGGTGAGGCGCTGCACGTGGCGAACTGGCTGGCCTCCGAGAGCGCCGGTCAGTGCGGCCCCTGCTATCTGGGCCTCCCCGCGGCGGCCCGCGGCCTCGCGGACGTCCTGGACGGCGGCGGACCCACCGCCCTGGAGGCGCTGCGCGAGGTGACACGGGCCGTGAAGCGACGCGGCGCCTGCAAGCACCCGGACGGCACGGCGGCGTTCATCGAGTCCACCATCTCGGCGTTCACGGACGACCTCGCCGCGCACGTCCTCGGCGGCGGCTGCGGCCGTCCCGTGGAGGGCGTGCTGCCCCTCCAGGAGGAGCTGCCGCAGGCGGAGGCCCCCAGTGGCCGCAGGCTCGCCGTCGACTGGACGCTCTGCCAGGGCCACGGGCTGTGCGCGGACATCATCCCCGAGCTGATCCAGCTGGGCCCCGACGGCTTCCCCGGTGTGGCGGAAGCGTCCGTACCGCGCTACTCCGAAGCGCGTGCCGCACGTGCCGTACGCCGCTGCCCCGCGCTCGCCCTGCGCGTCGAGGAGGACCCGTCCGTGCCCTCACCGCGCACGGCACTGCCGCTCGCGCTGCCGCCGGGCCGCGGCCGCAGGGCGCTCGGCAGCGGACGGCAGTGAGCCGCCCGGAAACAGCCGTCTGAGGGGACACACGAAAGCGGGCCACCCGATCCGGGTGGCCCGCTCTCATCTGCTGTGGAGCTAAGGAGAATTGAACTCCTGACCTCCTGCATGCCATGCAGGCGCTCTACCAACTGAGCTATAGCCCCTTGCTTGTCCGCCCGGTTCCCCCGGCGACTTCGTAAACATTACACGGTCCTCCCCGTGCTCCACCAAATCGTTTCCGGTCTGTACGGATACGGGCGGTACTGTCAGCCTTCGTGACCGTGATCGCGCTTGTCGGCGCCCGTCGCCGCGTGCCCCTCGCCGCCGGGGCGTGCCTGCTCTCCTTCACGGCCTTCTGGCTCGCACAGCGTGCCGCGGACGTCTCGATGATCGACTTGATGGTCTACCGCGCCGAGGGCGAGACCGTGCGCGCGGGCGGCGACCTCTACGCGCTGCGCACCACCGAGGCCCATCTGCCCACCACCTACCCGCCGTTCGCCGCTCTCCTGTTCACGCCGCTGACGCTCCTGGACACCGCGGACATGCGCACGCTGGCGACGCTGAGCAACCTGCTCCTCCTGGTGGCCTTCGCGCACCTCTCCCTCCGACTCGTCGGGCCGGTGCCGAACACGGGGCACGCGCGCGTGGAGACCGCCCTGTGGGTGTCCGCGCTCGCGGTCTGGGCGGAGCCGGTCTGGACGACCCTGCGGTACGGCCAGATCAATCTGCTGCTCGCCGTCCTGGTCCTGTGGGATCTGTCCCGGCGCCCCGGCCGTCGCTGGGCGGGCCTGGGCATCGGCATCGCGGCGGCGATCAAGCTCACTCCCGCGCTCTTCGCGGTGTTCCTGCTGCTCACCGGTGCCGCCGAGGCAGTCCGGCGCGGGCGATGGCAGGAACCGGTGCGCCACGCGTGCGTGGCGGCTGTCTCGTTCGCCGGTGCGACGCTGCTCGCGGCGGCCGTCCTGCCCTACGACTCCCGGCGCTTCTGGACCCGGATGGTCTTCGAGGCGGGCCGGGTCGGGCTCCCCGAGGACACCGCGAACCAGTCACTGCGCGGAGTGCTCGCCCGGCTCCTGCACACCGCGGAGCCCGGCGTCTGGTGGGCGGTGGGCGCGGCGGCGGCCGGCGTGCTCGGCCTCGCGGTCGCGGTGCGCGCGGCACTGCGCGGGGAGCGCGCACGGGCCGCGGTGAGCTGCGCGGCGACGGCGCTCCTGGTCAGCCCGGTGTCGTGGTCGCACCACTGGGTGTGGTGCGTGCCGATGGCCCTGCTCGTATGGGCGGAGGCGGTGCGCCGGGGCGGCCGGGACCGGTGGGCGGCCACCGGCGCCGTGGTCCTCGTCTTCTGTTCGTACGCCCTGTGGTGGGTTCCCCACGGCGTGGGACGGCTGGAACTCGGCCAGAATTATGGCGAGATGACGCTGTCCGCCCTCTACGTAGGAACCGCTTTCGCGTTCCTGGCGCAAGGAGCAGGACAGTGGATCAAGCCGTGGCGAAGGAATAGAAGCGCTTGAGCGTGCAGTGTTCGTCGAGCAGCCGGCCATAGATCGGCTCCCCTTCGAGTTCGCGGTACGTCTCGATGGGGTCGCCCTTTATGATCAGCGCCCGCGCACACTCCTCGCACCAGTACTGATAGTCCGGGTTGACCGGTTCCATGTCGCGGACGATCGGCGTGCCACTGCCGCACCAGTCGCACTTCCGCCTGTGTGCACCCATCGATCAGCTCCAGCTGCGGCCGCAGGCCGTGCACACGTACGAGACACCGCCGTTGTCGCCGAGCACTTGGGCGACATGGGACGAACCGCAGGACGGACAGGTGAGGTGGGCGATCGCCGCGAAGGGAGAGGCAGCGCGTCGCGGCGCGGCCACGGCGATGGGGCCGTCGGCCCCATCGAGGATGCTCGCAGGCATCGCTCTCCCTCCCGTCGGGTCACATTCGGTGGTCTGGTGCGGTCCCCTTCCGGCTGTCCGATTCTGCCACGGCCTGAGCGACCCGGTCAGCGACGCAGTCGTACCAGTCCGGACACGGCACCCAGCGCGGCCGCCCCGGCCAGGGCGTATGTGCACACCAGAAGGGCGTCCGCGGATGAATACGCCCCCGGAGCCCCTTGTGACTCAAGCCGGTTGAGAAAAAGTGCGCCATAACAGGCGACGCCGATCAGCTGGCCGAGCTGAGCGACCGTCGACAGGAGGCCGCTGGCGTCCGCGGCGTCCTCGGGACGCACCGTGGAGAGCGCCCGGGTGAGGGTCGGGCTGAACCCCAGGGAGAGACCCGCGCCGATGGCCACGAAGGCCACATACAGCCACGGTCCGCCTTCCCCGCCGTCCCGGAGCAGCAGGCCCACGCCGACCGACGCGGCCGCGGTGAGCGCGAACCCACCGGGGATCAGCGCCCGTTGGAGCGCCGCGGGCCAGCGGCGCCACGTCAAGCCGACGACACCGAAGACCACCGCGGTCGGCGCGAACGTCAGACCGGCCCGCAGCGCGCTGTAGCCGAGTCCGCCCTGGATGTGCAGCGTGAGCACGAACAGGAAGCCCGCGTTGCCCCCCATCACCGCGGCGATCCGGAACACCGCCAGACCCATGCCGGGGAGGCGCAGGACCCTCGGCGCGATCAGCGGCGCACCGCCGCCCCGGGCGAGCCGGGACTCGTACGCGCAGAAGACGGCGAAGAACACCGCGGCGGAAGCCAGCGAGAGCCAGGACCACAGCGGCCAGTCCTCCTGCTGGCCGAGCACCAGCGGCACGGTGAGCAGCGACACAGCGGCACCGAGCAGGACGAGCCCCGGCAGATCGAGCCCCCGCCCCTGTCCCGGCTCCCCGGCGTCACGCGGCAGCACGCGCCGCGCCATGATCAGCAGGACCACGCCCACCGGCACGTTCACCAGGAACACCGGACGCCATCCCGTGCCGAACAGGTCGGCGCTGACCAGGACCCCGCCGAGCACCTGCCCCGCGGCGGCACCGACGGCGAGGACGGCCGCGTACGCGCCGAGCGCCTTCGTGCGCGCCTCGCCGGTGAAGTTCCGCTGGATCAGGCTGAGCACCTGCGGGATGAGCAGCGCCGAACCCGCGCCCTGCAGCAGCCGGAAGGCGATCAACTCGCCCGTGCCCTGGCTGAGTCCACAGGCGAGCGAGGCGACGGTGAACACCGCGAGGCCCATGAGGTAGACGCGGCGGTGCCCGAGGCGGTCGCCGAGCCGCGCACCGGTGATCAGGAGCACGGCGTACGTGATGGTGTAACCGGCGATCACCAGCTGCAACCCGGCGCCCGACGCGTGCAGTTCGGTGCGGATGGTGGGCGCGGCGACATTGACGATGAAGACGTCGAGCAGCGCCATGAACTGCGCGGCGATGACGACGGCGAGCAGCCGCCCGGGGCGATTGTCAGTGCCGGGGGCTTTACTGGTCGCGGGGCTCGAACCGGCGGGATCCGCCGCGGTGGACGGGGTGGTGGTTGTCATGACACCGAGCGTGGTGGCGAGTTGGTACGGGTAACGAGAGCCCGCTGATGCTGGTACTGGCAGCACCTGGCAAGGCTCGGGGCGAGGACCGACGATGGGGGATGTGACGACGATGGGGACGACTCAGCGACGCCGGCCGGAGCTCGCCGCCTTCCTGCGCGGCCGCAGGGCCAGGGTGACACCGGCCGACGTGGGTATGCCGCCGGGCCTGCGCCGCCGCACGCCCGGCCTGCGCCGGGAGGAGGTCGCCCAGCTCTCCGGAGTCGGCGTCACCTGGTACACGTGGCTGGAGCAGGGCCGTCCGATCAACGCCTCGGCGCAGGTCCTGGACGCCGTGGCGCGCACGCTCCGCCTCGACAGGGCGGAGCGCGAGCACCTGTACCACCTGGCCGAGGTGCCGTTCGAGCCGGACCGCAGGGCCGCATCCCCCGCGGCCGTCGGCCCGGAGATCCAGGGCATCATCGACGCGCTCGACCCGCACCCGGCGGTGGTCTACAACGAGCGGTACGACATCCTCGCCACCAACCCCGCCTACCGGGACCTGTTCTTCGTCCCGCAGCTGGAGGCCTTCGGGGCGCCGAACGTGCTGTGGACGCTGTTCATCGCACCCGACCCGGTCTGCCCGCTGGTCTTCCGCGACGAGGAGCTGCCGGTGATGGTGGCCACGCTGCGCGGTTCGTACGGACGGCATGTGGGCGAGCCCGCCTGGGAGGAGTTCATACACCGCCTGTCCGCCGCCAGCGCGCACTTCGCCGAGCTGTGGGAGAGCGGCGTCGTGGCGCCGCCGGGGCCGCGCGTGAAGACGTTCCGGCACGAGGCGGTCGGCGAGCTGCGGATGACGTCGGTCTCGCTGTCCATCAACGGCATGCCGGAGTGCAGGATCGTCGCGTACACCCCGGACGACGAGGAGAGCCGCACGCGGGCCGCCGAGCTGCGGGCGCTCAGACCGGCGGAAACGGAAGGATCCCGCCCTCTGATGAGGACGGGATCCGGATTGTGGAGCTAAGGAGAATTGAACTCCTGACCTCCTGCATGCCATGCAGGCGCTCTACCAACTGAGCTATAGCCCCGTGCGCCATGCGGCGGAGCCGCATGATGTTCTGTCCCGCTCGGCGGGCGAACAAGAAGAACTTTAGCCTGCGCCGGGCCGGAATGTGAAATCCGGGTGGCGGGCCCTCCCGGGCCCTCCGACCAGCGGCTCTGGCATCCGCTCCCGCACCCGCGCTAGTCGTCGTCGCCGAGCACCGGCTCCGGCAGTGTGCCGGCGTTGTGCTCCAGCAGGCGCCAGCCCCGCGCGCCCTGGCCGAGCACGGACCAGCAGCAGTTGGAGAGCCCGCCGAGGCCCTCCCAGTGATACGACTCCAGGCCGAGGAGACGGCCGATGGTCGTGCGGATCGTGCCGCCGTGGCTGACCACCACGAGCGTGCCGTTCTCCGGCAGCTTCTCGGCATGGCGCAGCACGATCGGCGCGGCCCGGTCGGCGACCTCGGTCTCGAGCTCGCCGCCGCCCCGGCGCACCGATTCGCCGCGCTTCCACGCAGCGTACTGGTCGCCGAAGCGCGCGATGATCTCGTCGTGCGTCAGGCCCTGCCACTCACCGGCGTACGTCTCCTGGAGACCCTGCTCGTGCTGGACGGGCAGGCCGGTGAGGGTCGCGAGTTCGTTCGCGGTGGCCGCCGCCCGCTTGAGGTCGGACGCCACGATGGCGTCCGGCTTCAGCGAGGCGAGCAGCCGGGCGGCGCGCCTGGCCTGCGCGACACCTGTGTCGGTCAGCTCGATGTCCGTGGAGCCCTGGAAGCGGCGCTCCAGGTTCCAGGCCGTCTGGCCGTGCCGCCACAGGATGATCCGGCAGCCGGGGCTGGTCACCGAAGCTCACCGTCCAGGTCGGCTGCCTCCTCCGCGGCGCGCTGCTCTGCGTGCTCGGCGGCCTTGCCGCGGGTCGCGACGGCGTCCGCGGGCAGCTCGATCTCGGGGCAGTCCTTCCACAGGCGCTCAAGGGCGTAGAAGACACGCTCCTCGCTGTGCTGGACGTGCACCACGATGTCCACGTAGTCCAGGAGGACCCAGCGGGCTTCGCGGTCGCCCTCGCGGCGCACCGGCTTGACGCCGAGCTCCTTGTTGAGCCGCTCCTCGATCTCGTCGACGATCGACTTGACCTGGCGGTCGTTGGGCGCGGAGGCGAGCAGGAAGGCGTCGGTGATCGACAGCACGTCACTGACGTCGTACGCGATGATGTCGTGCGCGAGCTTGTCGGCGGCCGATTGCGCGGCGACCTTGATGAGCTCGATGGAGCGGTCCGTGGCGGTCACAGTTGAGCTTTCCTTCAGGTGGTCAAGACACCCCAAGGGTCTCACGGACCGCCGACACCACCCCCGACGATCGCTCGATCACCCTGTCTGCTGCGTCACCCCGGCCGGAAAGGCCCCCGGCCGGGGTCCGTGCGTCAGCCCGCCTTGTAGTCCTGGCCGAGGACGACCGACACATCGGCGTTCGGTGCGGTCTTGCCCTTGCGGACCGCGCTGTCCGGCAGGCCGAGGGTCTTGGCGACCTCGGTGGCCTGCGCCTTCTTGTCCGCGTCGGCGTACGTGACCCGCGATGCGGCCTGGGCTCCGGAGCCCGCGCCGCCGTCCACGAAGGTGTAGCCGCCATTGACCAGCGAGATGCGCGCTTCCTGTCCCGCGCCCTTGCTGCCGGACGCGTTCTTGACGCCGACCCGTACGGCCGCGTCCTTGTCCGGGTTCTTGACCGCGCCGCCCAGGACGTTCTTGACCACGCTCGCGCCGGCCTTCTCCGACAGCGTCCCGTCCTGCTGCACCGGGAGGAGCTGCGTGGCGTAGTCGCCGCCCTTCGCACGGTCGGCGAGCTTGGCGAGGAAGGCGCCGAGGTCCTTCTCCTTGAGGGACGGGTCCAGGATCTGGGCCAGCGACTGGACCGTGGTCGTCGCGGCCTGCGGGTCGGACGACAGCTTCCGCAGGACGCCCTGCATGACCTGCCCGAACCGGCCCAGCTGGGCCGTCTCGGACTCGCCGGTCGCGCGGTAGGTGGCGTACGCGACGGCCATCGGGCCGCTCAGGGTCTGCTGCTCGCCCTTCTTGACGAGCGGCGCCTCGCCCTTCTTGGCCTTGGGGTCCGGCACATTGGCGTCCGTGTCGATGTCGATGTTGCCGACCAGCTCGACGAGGTTGTTCAGGTAGGGGGTGTCGAGGCGCCAGGTGCCCTCGACCTGCGTGCCGAGCAGGCTGTCGATCGACTCGCGGGTACCGGTCGAACCGTCGTCGTCGACCGACTTGCCGAGCGTCGTCCCCGCGCCCTCGTCGTCCGTCACGGAGAGGGAGTTGGGCAGCAGGACGGTGGCACCGCGCTTGGTGGTGGTGTTGTTCACCAGGAGCGCGGTGGAGGTGCCGCCGCCCTTGGTGTTGTGCAGGTGGACGACGATCACGTCGCGGTTCTGCGGTCCGGCCGCCACGTCGCCGCCGCCGGCCGCGTCGTCCGAGAGGCCCGGCAGCTTGCCCGCGTACCAGAGGTAGCCGACGCCGCCCGCGATCACGAGCGCGAGCACCACGACGAGGGCGACGACCCTCGAACGCCCGCGCCGCTTGGCCTCCTCGCGCCGCTCGGTGCGGCTCTCGGTGAACTTCAGCCAGTCGATGACGTCTTCGGACTCTTCGTCCGGCTCCTCGATGAAGGAGAACTGCTGGGTCTCGTACGCGGGGTCGCGCTCGCGCTCCTGCGGGCGCCGGGGCTCGGGCTCCGCCTCGGGTTCCGGTTCCGGCTGCCGCGACTGCTGCGGGATCCAGCCGGTCTGCGTCTGCTGGGCCTGGGCTGCCTGCTGCTGGTGGGCCTGCTGGGGCTGCTGGTGGGCCTGCTGCTGGTCGTACGTCCCGTACGAAGCGGAGTCGTAGGAATCGGAGCCGTACGCCCCGGTGCCGTACGAAGAGTCGTACGGCGGGACAGGAGCCTGCTGCCCCGTCGCGTACGGGTCGTACCCGTAGCCCTGCGGCTGCTGCTGTTGCTGCTGGGGCGGCTGCTGCTGCGATTGCTGCTGCGATTGCTGCTGCTGGGCCTGAGCCCCGTACTGGTCGTACGAAGCCGAGGGCTGTACCTGCTGGTACACCGGCTGCCCGTACTCGTCGTACCCGACGACCTGGTACTGATCAGCCGCGTACTCGCCCGCATACGGGTCGCCGCCCGCATACGGGTCGTACTGTCGGTCGTTCACCGGTGCCCCTCTCGGCTCAATCGCCGCGGTACAGCTCTCGCTTGTCGATATAACGCACCACACCGTCCGGCACCAGGTACCAGACGGGGTCCCCCTTCGCGACCCGCGCACGGCAGTCCGTGGACGAGATGGCGAGGGCCGGGACCTCCACCAGCGAGACGCCACCCTCCGGCAGGCCCGGGTCGGCCAGCGTATGGCCGGGCCGGGTGACCCCGATGAAGTGCGCCAGGGAGAACAGCTCTTCGGTGTAGCGCCAGGTGAGGATCTGGCCGAGGGCGTCGGCGCCCGTGATGAAGAAGAGGTCGGTGTCGGGATTGAGCGTGCGCAGATCGCGCAGCGTGTCCGTCGTGTAGGTCGGTCCGCCGCGGTCGATGTCGATGCGGCTCACCGAGAACTGCGGGTTCTCGGCCGTCGCGATGACCGTCATCAGATAACGGTCCTCCGCCGGGGACACCACCTTGTCGCTCTTCTGCCAGGGCTGCCCGGTCGGCACGAACACCACCTCGTCGAGGTGGAACTGCGCGGCGACCTCCTGGGCCGCCACGAGGTGTCCGTGGTGGATCGGGTCAAACGTTCCGCCCATGACGCCCAGGCGGCGTTTCCCCTTGCTGGCCGGGCCGGTGCCGGGACCGGTAGGCATGTCCTGCTCTCCCATGCGTGCAGACCCTACCGGCCCGGTCGACGGGCTCTGTTTCAGCCGTCCGTTCCGTGAGACCGGTCAGCGGTCGCGGTTGAAACGGGTGGTGATCCACAGGAGCAGCAGCAGCACGACGAACGCGCCACCACCGGTGATGAGAGGGCTGAGGCTTTCGTGCCTGCCGCCGTGCTCACCCTCGGAGGCGAGAGTGACCAGCTGGGAGGCGGTGCTGTGGAGGCTCATCGTCGGCAGGACCTATCCGGAGGTGGGCGGGACAAAGACTTCCGGGCCATCGTATGCGGGGGCACCGGCAGAGCTCACGTCGACTCAGCTGTTGTGGTCGGCGCGGTCGTTCTCGTCGCCCTCACCGGCACGGCCTTCACGGGGCGCGGCATCCGGCTCGGCATCCGGCGCCGCATCCGGCTCGGCACCCTTGCCGGGGCGCTCGGCGTCACCGCTCCCCCGCTCGGCGTCCGCACCCTGGCGGTAACCGCGCAGCAGGAACCACGCCACGAGCACGCAGCCGACGACCATGACGATCAGCACGACGCGGAGCAGATTGCCCGCCCCCTGCTCCTTCGCGGCCAGCGCGGCCGCCTCCGTGACCCAGTGGCGGGCTGCGGCGCTGTGCTCCATGACGGGCATGACGGGCGACTCCATTCGCTGTGCTGCCCTGTCACGGTATCTCCGCCTAGGCTGGGGCCCACCTCGGGGGCATGACTGGACGAGCATGGGGGATGGGGCAATGACCGACGACAACGACCACGGCCGGCAGGGCGGTGGCCACGAGAACGTGCCGAGCAGGCAGCGCAGGCGCTTCCCCGGCATCTCGTCACGGGCGTACGAACACCCGGCCGACCGCTCGGCCCTGGTGGCCCTGCGCAGGCTCAGCGGCTTCGACACCGTCTTCAAGGCACTCAGCGGGCTGCTCCCCGAGCGGAGCCTGCGTCTCCTGTTCCTCTCGGACTCCGTACGGGTCTCCGACGCACAGTTCGCGCACCTCAACACCATGCTGCGCGACGCCTGTTACATCCTGGACCTGGAGAAGGTCCCGCCGATGTACGTGACCCAGGACCCGAACCCGAACGCGATGTGCATCGGCCTGGACGAGCCGATCATCGTGGTGACCACGGGTCTCGTCGAGCTGCTCGACGAGGAGGAGATGCGCGCGGTCGTCGGTCACGAGGTGGGCCACGCCCTCTCCGGCCATTCGGTGTACCGGACGATATTGCTCTTCCTCACCAACCTCGCGCTCAAGGTCGCCTGGATCCCCCTCGGCAACGTGGCGATCATGGCGATCGTGACCGCCCTGCGCGAGTGGTTCCGCAAGTCCGAGCTGTCGGCGGACCGCGCGGGGCTCCTGGTGGGCCAGGACCTCAAGGCGTCGATGCGCGGCCTGATGAAGATCGCGGGCGGCAACCACCTGCACGAGATGAACGTGGACGCGTTCCTGGAGCAGGCCAAGGAGTACGAGGCCGGGGGCGATCTGCGCGACTCGGTCCTGAAGATCCTGAACGTCCTGCCGCGTACGCACCCCTTCACCACCGTGCGCGCGGCCGAGCTGAAGAAGTGGGCCGAGACCCGCGACTACCAGCGGATCATGGACGGCCACTACCCCCGCCGCGACGAGGACAAGGACACCTCGGTGTCGGACTCCTTCCGCCAGTCGGCCTCCAGCTACACGGACGACGTCCGCAACAGCAAGGACCCGCTGATGAAGCTGGTCACCGACATCGCGGGCGGCGCGGGCGACCTGGGCGGCAAACTGCGCGGAAAGTTCACCGGGCAGGGCGGTCAGACCGGGCAGGGCGGACAGAGCGGGAAGCAGGGCGGCGGCCGGAACGACGACCCGCCGACCGACGAAGCCGGGTAACCGCCGAAGCCGGTCAGGGCCCCTGGGACCCTCAGGTCCCGCAGGACCCGCAGGACCCGCAGGACCCGCAGGGTTCAGAGCGAGGGCTGGGCGGCCGCCGAGAGCGAGCCGCACAGCGCCGTGGCATCGCCCGTCGCGTACGGGTCGGTGCCCGCGGGGCCGCCCGCCTTCGCCTTCTGTCCGGCGAGCAGCGGCCGCAGCTGGTTGGCGGCGTCGGCGGAGCAGGCGAGCGGGCCCGCCTGCATGTACGAGACGAGCAGCTCGGCCTGGCGCATCCGCAGGTCGTCGCGGTCGAAGCGGAACTGCAGCTCACGGCGGACGGTGAACAGCGAGGCCTTGACGTGCTCGCCCTTGCCGGCCGGCCGCAGCGCGTAGACGAAGGTGTGGTCCGAGGACACCTCAAGGGTGTTCTTGTCCGCCTCGGTGGCGTGCAGCGTGCCGTGGACGCGGATGCCGGGCGAGGCGAGGGCGGTCCTCGTCGGGTCGAACCGCACCAGCCAGCCGGTGGGCGCGTGCCGGCCGTCGGCCGCCGGGTGGGCGAAGCTCTCGTCGAACTGGTCGAGCTGCCTCGGGTCGAGCAGGATCCTCGTGGAGCGCACGGCGCCGCCGGTGAGGACGTCCGGGTCGAGCGACGACTCCACGAGATAGTCCTTGGCGGTGGTCAGCGCGGTCATCACCTGACCGTCCGAGAAGTGCGAGGTCCGGTGCGCGGCGGGGAGGTTGATGCCGGACGCGCCCACCCGGAACTGCGCGGCCGGACTGTGCTCGTACAGCTCGGCCACCTTCTCGGCGCCGGGCACGGGCCCCGGCGGGGCGAGCGGGATGACCGTCATCCGCAGCGGCTCGGGGCGCTGGGCGGCCGGGTTCTGGTACGGGTGGCGTACGCCCATGTAGATCGCGGTGCCGAAGGCGACGGCGATCAGCACGACGAGGATCACGGCCTGTCTGGAGAGGTGCCGGTGGCGGGCTGGACGGCGGCGCACCGCATGGGTGTGGTCACTCATGCGCTCCTGCGCGGAGTACTCCTGGAGCCGCGCGGCGCGGACGAACGACTCGTCGAACACGACGGATCGGTACTCGTCCTCACCACCGGCGGGAGCACCCTCGGGTGTCCCCTCAGGTGGTTCTCCTGGCCCGCCCATACCTTCAGGGTAGGTCTCCGCGCGGTCAGGTAAACGCCCTGGTACGCGACAAGTTCTGACAACTTCTCACGGGGTGCGGGGCGTCGCCGACACCGGCGGCGGGCCGTACTCGGCGGAGGCCGACGGCTCCGTGGACACCGGCGGCGGGGAAGGGTCCTGGCGGCCCGCCGACGCGCCGCGGTAGACAGCGGTGAAGGCGAGCGCGACCATGCCTATGCCCATCACGAGGGCGAGCATCCAGGCGACCGGGCGGTGCCAGCGGTTGCGGCCGCCATAGCCCTGGCGGCCGTATCCGTCCTCGGTGAACTCCCGGTCGTACACGTCGTCGAGGTCCGCGTCGTGGCCGAACTCGCCGCCGTCCGGGCCGAAGCCCTCGTCGTAGAGGTCGTCGTCCGCCGCGTCACGGCCCGAGCCCCGGGTGCGGGCCCGGCGGCTCTCGGCCTCGGAGGCCTCGGCCCGCGCCTGGGCGGCGGCCAACAGCCGCTCCACCGCGGTGGGTTCATGTATCTCGGCGGCCTTGACGAAGGCCTCGTCGAAGACCACGGAGGCGAACTCTTCGTCCGCACCCCCGCGGTCGTGGTCGTCGTCGGGCTCCCAGCCGTCAGGAAACGACGGCGTGCCCCCCACGTCCTCCGGCACCCTTCCAGCCTAGCCCCGGAAGGGGCAATCTGGGCAGACGGTAAGGGAATTAGGCCGCCGCTCTCCGACTCGGCGGCCTCAGCGGGTGTGGCCGTCGCCGGTGAGGATGTACTTCGTCGACGTCAGCTCGGGAAGCCCCATCGGGCCCCGGGCGTGCAGCTTCTGCGTGGAGATTCCGATCTCGGCGCCGAAGCCGAACTGGCTGCCGTCCGTGAAGCGCGTGGAGGCGTTCACGGCGACCGTGGTGGAGTCCACGAGCTGGGTGAAGCGGCGCGCTGCCTGCTGCGAGGTGGTGACGATCGCCTCGGTGTGCCCGGAGGTCCACAGGCGGATGTGCTCGACGGCCTGCTCCAGGGAGTCGACGATGCCGGCCGCGATGTCGTACGAGAGGTATTCGGTCTCCCAGTCCTCGGTCGTCGCGGGCACGACGGTGGCCTTGGACCCGTCTGTGCCCTCTACGTACCCGATGACCCGCTCGTCGGCGTGCACGGTGACCCCGGCCTCGGCGAGGGCGTCCAGCGCGCGCGGCAGGAAGGCGTCGGCGATGTCCGCGTGCACCAGGAGGGTCTCGGCGGCGTTGCAGACGCTGGGGCGCTGGGCCTTGGAGTTGATGAGGATGTCGACGGCCATGTCGATGTCGGCCTCGGCGTCCACGTAGACGTGGCAGTTGCCGGTGCCGGTCTCGATGACCGGGACGGTGGACTCCTCGACGACGGTCTTGATCAGCGAGGCGCCGCCGCGCGGGATGAGGACGTCGACGAGGCCGCGGGCGCGCATCAGCTCGCGCACGGAGTCGCGGTTGTCGCCCGGCACGAGCTGGACGGCGTCGGCGGGCAGACCCGCTCCGTGGACGGCGTCGCGAAGGACCCGGACCAGCGCGGTGTTCGATTCGTACGCCGACGACGAGCCCCGCAGGAGTACCGCGTTGCCGGACTTCAGGCAGAGGGCGGCGGCGTCCACGGTGACGTTCGGGCGGGCCTCGTAGATGATCCCGACGACGCCCAGCGGGACGCGGACCTGGCGCAGGTCGATGCCGTTCGGCAGGGTCGAGCCGCGGACGACCTCACCGACGGGGTCGGGCAGGCCCGCCACGTCGCGCACGTCGGCGGCGATGGCGCGGACCCGCTCCGGGGTGAGCGTCAGACGGTCGACGATGGACTCGCTCGTCCCGGCCTCACGGGCACGGGCGGTGTCCTTGCCGTTGGCCTCGATGATCTCGGCGGTGCGCACCTCAAGGGCGTCGGCGATCGCCAGGAGCGCGTCGTCCTTGGCGGCACGCGGCAGCGGCGCGAGCGTCGCGGCGGCGCCGCGGGCGCGGTAGGCGGCCTGGGCGACGGGCGAGAGGTTGTCGTACGGCAGGCCCGAGAACGGAGGGGTGAGGGACGTCATGCCCGCAGCGTAATAGGCGGCGGCCGGGGTCCACCCACTGTTTCAGCAGCCGAGACCACGGTGCTCACGACGGCTCAAAAAGGGTGCACGCCCACCGGGGTCGCCGGAAGCGGACCGTACCCCTCCGCGATGCGCTGGTGGTACGTGTCGCGGTCGATCACCTCCAGCCCCACGATCTCCCAGGGCGGGAGCTGCGCGCTCTGCCGGTGCTCGCCCCAGAGCCGGAGCGCGACCGCGGCCGCGTCGTGCAGGTCGCGGGCCTCTTCCCAGTACCGGATCTCCGCGTGGTCGGGCGCATACCTGCTGGTCAGCAGAAAGGGGTGGTCGTGAGCGAGCTGTTCGAGGCCACGCCTGACCTCTTTCAGCGGGGCTTCGCTCCCCGAGACACTCAGGGTGACGTGCCACAGACGGGGCGCGTCCACCGTCTCGCCCTCCCTCTCGTCCGTCTCGCCCGCCGCTTGCGTGTCACCGGTGTACGTGGCCCCCGCGGCAACGCTGGTCAGGGACCGTTCGGCCGGCGCGCGGGACGGAGCCCCCGGGCGCACTCGTCTCACGACGGCCTCCTCTACGCAATGGTGGTGCGGATACGCAATGGTCGTGCGGAAGTGTCTGGAACAAAGTTGAGCAGGCCAAGCGCCTCCGCGGGGCGGTTTTGGGGAGTTTCACCTCGCAGGGGCCGGTCCTCGCACGGCGTTCGCGGCTGTTTTCGGCCGGGGCGCGCGGAGCTGGTCGTGCAGCAGCGCCAGGTCGTCCCGGTGCACCACTTCCCGCTCGTACGCCGGTCCGAGCTCCCGCGCGAGATCCCGCGTGGAACGGCCGAGGAGCTGCGGGAGCTCCTTGGCGTCGAAGTTCACCAGACCGCGCGCCACGGCCCGCCCCGCGGTGTCCCGCAGCTCGACCGGGTCGCCCGCGGCGAAGTCGCCCTCGACCGCCGCGATGCCGGCGGGCAGCAGCGATTTGCGCCCCTCGACGACCGCGCGCACCGCCCCGTCGTCGAGCGTCAGTGCGCCCTGCGGCTCGGAGGCGTGCTGGAGCCAGAGGAGCCGGTCGGCGGAGCGGCGGCCCGTGCGGTGGAAGTACGTGCCGGTGTCGCGGCCAGCGAGGGCGTCGGCGGCCTGGCTGGCGGAGGTCAGGACCACCGGGATCCCGGCCGCGGCGGCGATCCGCGCGGCCTCGACCTTGGTGACCATGCCGCCGGTGCCGACGCCCGCCTTGCCCGCGCTGCCGATCTGGACGTGCGCTATGTCGGCGGGGCCCGTCACCTCGGAGATCCGGGAGGTGCCCGGCCTGGCCGGGTCGCCGTCGTAGAGGCCGTCCACGTCGGAGAGCAGGACGAGGAGATCGGCGTGGACGAGATGGGCGACGAGCGCGGCGAGCCGGTCGTTGTCGCCGAAGCGGATCTCGTCCGTCGCCACCGTGTCGTTCTCGTTCACGACGGGCAGCGCGCCCATCGCCAGGAGCTGGTCGAGGGTGCGGGAGGCGTTGCGGTGGTGGGCACGCCGTGCCATGTCGTCGGAGGTGAGGAGCACCTGCCCGACGCGTACGCCGTAGCGCGCGAAGGAAGCGGTGTAGCGGGCCACGAGAAGCCCCTGGCCGACGCTGGCGGCCGCTTGCTGCCTCGCCAGGTCCTTGGGGCGCCTACGGAGCCCCAGCGGCGAAAGACCGGCCGCGATGGCACCGGACGATACGAGCACGACCTCGCGCTCGCCGCCGCTGCGGCTCTTGGCCAGCACGTCGACGAGGGCGTCGACGCGGTCGGCGTCCAGGCCCCCCGACGCGGTGGTCAGGGACGAGGACCCGACCTTGACGACGATCCTGTGGGCCTCTGCGATGCCCTGCCTTGCCCCAGCCACGTGCTTCCCCAATGATCCCGAAGATCCCGATCCCTGCCGGATCCCTGCCGGACCAGCAATCTACGCGAGTGAGCGCGTGTGCCGCCCATCCATTTCGAGGGACGGACCGAAGACTCCCCGGAGGCAAATCCTCGCCCGAAGGTTCAGTACCTTTGCCCCTTTATCCGGTGATTGTCGTCACGGAAGATTGCTACAGGACCACCGCACGTCATACGGTCAGTGGTCGACTTCCCCGCCTTCCCCCCATCACCCCCATCCGATCCCCCGCCAGGAGCCCAAGCCCGTGCCCTCTGCCGGACTCGCACCCCGCCGCATCGTGCAGCTCACCGCGCTGTTCGCGATGTTCGCGCTCTTCACGGCCCAGCTCGTCAGCGCGCTGGTCCCGTACGTACCGGTGTTCATCGCCGCATCGGCGGCGAACCTCGCGCTCGACGTCTATCTGCAGTACAAGCAGCCGGGGCTCCTCTCCCTCCTTGGCAAGATCCGTTTCGATGTCACCGTCAGGCAGCTCCTGCGCGACATGTTGATCCTGGTCGGCCTGCTGCGCATCGACGGCATCGAGCCGCTCGCCGAGCAGTCGCCGCTGACGATCTCGCTGCTTGCCTTCTACTTCCTGCACTTCGGCTGCCAGGCCACCGCCATACTGGTGCGCCGCCGCCGGCAGCTGCCGATCGTCACGCGCAACATCGACACGTCCGAGCTGCACCTGACCAAGGCCCCGCCGCGGATCCTCTCGCGCCGCCAGGCCCACCGCCTGCTCACGTTCTCGATCCCCGCCACGGCCGGCCTGATGGTCACCGCGGGCACCACGGACGCGTACTGGGGCGGCATCGGCCTGGGGATCTCCATCGCCCTGATGGGCCTCGGCGCGATCTACCTCGCCACGTGGCTGCTCCCCAAGAAGCGCGCGAAGAACGACGAGAAGGTCATGGAGTGGCTGGACAACTGGCTGGCCGAGTACCAGCCGTCCGTCGCCATGTACTTCTCGGGCGGCGCCACGTCCGCGTACCAGGCGAACATGTGGCTCTCCACGCTCTCCAAGCTCGACGGCAAGCCGCTGATCGTGCTGCGTGAGCGGTTCATGGTGCAGAAGATCGACGCGACGGACGTCCCGATCATCTGCTTCCCGAAGGTCGCGACGATGTTCTCCCTGGAGACCTCGACGCTGAAGATGATGCTGCACCCGGCGAACGCCGCGAAGACCTCGCAGGTCCTGCGCATCCCGACGATCAAGCACGCCTTCATCAACCACGGCGAGAGCGACAAGCTGTCCTCCTGCAACCCGTACGCGAAGGCGTACGACGAGGTGTGGGTGGCCGGACCCGCCGCGCGCGACCGCTACCAAGCCGCCGACGTCGGCGTGGACGACAAGGACGTGGTCGAGGTCGGCCGCCCCCAGCTGTCCCCGATCCTGCGGTCCACGGGCGCCCCCACGGGCCCGTTCACGACCGTGCTGTACGCCCCCACCTGGGAGGGCTGGGACGGCAACCCCGGCAACACGTCGGTGACCCTCGCGGGCGAGAACATCGTCCGGCACCTCCTCGCCGACCCTGGCGTCCGGCTCATCTACAAGCCGCACCCGATGACCGGTTCGCAGGACCCCCGCGCCGGCGCCGCCGACCTGCGCATCAAGGCGATGATCCGCGAGGCCGCCGCCAAGCGTTCGGGCGAGCGTCCCGGCCCGGAGGCGGCCGCCGAACTGGCGCGCCGCGCCGCCGAGCTGGACCAGTTGACCTCGACCGCGTTCCGCAAGAGCGTGGACGAGATGGAGCGCATGATGCTCCAGGGCACCCCCGACGGGGACCAGCAGGCGGCGGTCGCCGAGGCGACGGCCGCGTGGGAGGCGGCGTACTGGGCGTCGTTCCCCGAGTGGGAGCACCAGATCATCACCACGGCGCGCCCCGCGATCTTCTCCTGCTTCAACCAGGCGGACCTGCTGATCAGCGATGTCTCCTCGGTCGTCTCCGACTGGCTGACGAACGAGAAGCCGTACGCGGTCGCCAACACGTCCGGCATGTCCGAGGCGGACTTCCGCGCGGGCTTCCCGACGGTGAGCGCGGCAACGATCCTCTCCCCGACCGCCGAGGGCGTCCCGGCCCTCCTGGAGGCCGTCCGCTCCCCGGAGAAGGACGCCCACGCCGAGGCCCGCGCGGCCCTCAAGGAGCACCTCCTGGGCCCCTCGGACCCGCCCTCGCTGGTCCGCTTCAACCAGGCGGCCCTCGCGCTCTCGGCCAAGGCCGACGAACGCCGCATCCGCATGGCCACCCGCATCGACGCGGAAATCCCCGGCCAGCGCGCGGCGGAGGACGCAGCGGAAGAAATGGAGTCCGACCCGGCCGAACAGAACGGCGCAGAGGACTCGGTCACGGCGTAAGGCCCCGTAGGGGCGCGGGGAACTGCGCGACAAGCCCCCACGCACCCGCACGCGGTGTACGAACAAGAGAAGGCCCCCGGAGCCGAAGCTCCGGGGGCCTTCTCCGTACTGCACTGCTCCGGGCGCCCCGCCTAGAACGGCTCGAAGTCGTCGTACGCCTTCTCCGCCTCGTCCCGCTCGCTGTCCCGCTCCCGGCGACGCTGCGCCGCGGGACGGGGCTCCTCCAGGCGGTGGTCCTCGCCGCGGCGGCCCAGCATCTCCGCGCCGGCCATCACCGAGGGCTCCCAGTCGAAGACGACCGCGTTCTCCTCGGGGCCGATGGCGACGCCGTCACCGGTGCCCGCGCCCGCCTTCATGAGCGCGTCCTCGACGCCGAGGCGGTTCAGGCGGTCCGCGAGGTAGCCGACGGCCTCGTCGTTGTTGAAGTCCGTCTGGCGCACCCAGCGCTCCGGCTTCTCGCCGCGCACGCGGTAGATGCCGTCGTCGCCGAGCTTGACGGTGAAGCCCGCGTCGTCCACGGCCTTGGGACGGATGACGATGCGGGTCGCCTCCTCCTTCGGCTTCGCGGCACGCGCGGCGCCGACGACCTCGGCGAGCGCGAAGGACAGCTCCTTGAGGCCCTTGTGCGCCACGGCCGACACCTCGAAGACGCGGTAGCCGCGGGCCTCCAGGTCGGGCCGGACGAGGTCCGCGAGGTCCTGTCCGTCCGGTACGTCGATCTTGTTGAGGACGACGACGCGCGGACGGTTCTCCAGGCCCGCGCCGTACTCCCGCAGCTCCTCCTCGATGATGTCGAGGTCGGAGACGGGGTCACGGTCGGACTCCAGCGTCGCCGTGTCCAGGACGTGCACCAGGACGCTGCAGCGCTCGACGTGCCGCAGGAACTCCAGGCCGAGGCCCTTGCCCTGGCTCGCGCCCGGGATCAGACCGGGCACGTCGGCGATGGTGTAGACGGTCGAACCGGCCGTCACCACACCGAGGTTGGGGACGAGCGTCGTGAACGGGTAGTCCGCGATCTTCGGCTTGGCGGCGCTCAGGACCGAGATCAGCGAGGACTTGCCCGCGCTCGGGTAGCCGACGAGCGCGACGTCCGCGACGGTCTTGAGCTCCAGGACGACGTCGCCGGCATCGCCCGGCTCACCGAGCAGCGCGAAGCCCGGCGCCTTGCGGCGGGCCGAGGCCAGCGCCGCGTTGCCGAGGCCGCCACGGCCGCCCTGCGAGGCCACGTAGGTCGTGCCCTGGCCGACGAGGTCGGCGAGGACGTTGCCCTGCTTGTCGAGGACGACGGTGCCGTCCGGCACGGGCAGGACGAGGTCCTGGCCGTCCTTGCCGGAGCGGTTGTCGCCGGCGCCGGGGGCGCCGTTGGTGGCCTTGCGGTGCGGGGAGTGGTGGTAGTCGAGCAACGTCGTGACCGACTGGTCGACGACCAGGATCACGTCACCGCCACGGCCGCCGTTGCCGCCGTCGGGGCCGCCGAGCGGCTTGAACTTCTCACGGTGGACGGAGGCACAGCCGTGGCCTCCGGCACCCGCGGCGACGTGCAGCTCGACGCGGTCCACGAAGGTGGTCATGGGGTGTGCCTCCAGAAACGTGCGGAATGTCGGGGCGAAATGCCCCTAGGTGTAACACGCGAAGGGCGGACCCGCTTCCCGACAGGGAAGTGAGGTCCGCCCTCGCGAAGAACCTGTTCTACGGAAGCCTGATTCAGGCGACCGGAACGATGTTCACGACCTTGCGGCCACGGTGGGTGCCGAACTCCACCGCACCGGCGTCCAGCGCGAACAAGGTGTCGTCCTTGCCGCGGCCGACGCCCGAGCCCGGGTGGAAGTGGGTGCCACGCTGGCGGACCAGGATCTCACCGGCGTTGACGGTCTGACCGCCGAAGCGCTTCACGCCGAGCCGCTGAGCATTGGAGTCGCGCCCGTTCCGAGTGGACGATGCGCCCTTCTTGTGTGCCATGTCTCAGTCCCTTACTTCGCAGCCGTGGGGATACCGGTGACCTTGATCGCCGTGTACTGCTGGCGGTGACCCTGGCGACGGCGGTAGCCGGTCTTGTTCTTGTACCGAAGGATGTCGATCTTGACGCCCTTGTGGTGGTCCACGACCTCGGCCGTGACCTTGATGCCGGCCAGCACCCACGGGTCGCTGGTGACGGCTTCGCCGTCGACAACGAGCAGGGTCGAGAGCTCGACCGTGTCGCCAACCTTGGCGGTGGGAATCTTGTCAACCTCAACGATGTCGTCGACAGCAACCTTGTGCTGGCGACCACCGCTGCGCACGATGGCGTACACGCGGATCTCTCTCTCGCTCGGAACGGGACCCCCGCAGTCCAGCCGGCCGTTCGCACGGTCGGCCTCTCCCGAGCGCCAGGCGCCGGAAGGAAATTAGGTTTACAGGGGTTGAGCGTGTCTATTGACACGCCGACGCTCAAGATTACGGGGCTGGGCCACAAGGGTCAAACCGGCTTCTCGCCGTCCGGCGGCAGCGGCTTGACGCCCTTGCACAGATCCGTGCTGTCGGCCTTGCCCGGCCAGGCGATGGTCCGCACCCGGTCGAAATGACCGCGGTACGCGTCGTGCACCGAGTCGTCGTCGACCTTCACGATCGCCTCGTCGTTCTCGCGCAGCGCGGGCGCCGTGTAGTTCTGCGACCCGGTGAAGGAGATCTTGTTCTGCTTCCCGTCGTACATGCCGTCGATGAGCAGGTACTTCGAGTGGATGATGTAGGGCGTCACGAGCTTGGTGCCGGGGTGCAGCGGGTCCCGGTCGTCGTTGAAGCAGCGCATCGTGGGGCCACCGGCCTTGTGCAGCGCCTCCCAGGTGCCGGGGGTGCCGCCCTGGCTCTTGGCGCTGTCGGTCTCGGCGTAGACGATGCTGACCGTGCAGCCCGCCTTCTTGAGCGAGACGAGCTTGTCGGCGATCTGCTTCCGGGTGATCTTGAAGATCGAGGCGCGGACGTTCGTGTGCCGGGCCACCCCGGCCGCGTCCCTGTAGTTGCACTGCACGTTGTTCAGGACCGAGTACATGGTGTCGGTCTCGTTGACCGTGCCGGAGCGCGGGAAGAAGTACGCCTTGTAGAGGCCGTCGCTCACCGTGCGGTAGTCCCAGTTCCGCCAGTCCTTGCGCGTCATGTCCGCGAAGTAGTCGGCGTACGCCTCGTACATCGTCGGGTTGTTCGGGAGCTGCAGCGCGTCGTTGTAGAACTTCGTGTGCGCGGAGGGCGTCGAGTTCGACGTGGTCTGCACGACGACGTCCCTGGCGCCCTCGACCTGCGAGAACAGCCAGAACTTGTTGTGCATGATCGACTTGCCGTACCTGGGGTCGCCCAGGCAGGACTTGCCCGTCGGGCAGAGCGTCACGAAGGACGACTTGCTCTTGTCGGTGCCCAGCTCCGCCGCGAGCCTGCTGTACGAGGTGTTCGTGGGGCGATCGCTCCTGCTGGTCTCGTCAAGCACCATCTGTACGTGCACACCGCGCTGCTTGGCCTGCACGAGCGCGTCGACGACCGAGGCCTCCCACACGTGGTAGACAGCGACCTTGATGGTCGAGCCGGGCACCGCGGCGTTCGTCAGCTCGATGAGCCGCGTCCGGATCGCGTACTGCTGCTCGGGAGTGCCCAGCGGATCGTTGAAGATCGGCGCCTCCACCAGGGGCGGCTCCCCGTCGGCCGCCGCCGTCCCCACGGCGCTCACGGACTGGATGCCCGCCGCCGACAGGACCGTGGCCAGCGCGACGGCCTGCCGGCCGCCCTTGATCTGTTTCGCGGCACGGTGACGACCCGTGCCTCTCAGGCGACCGTGCGCCATTGTCCAACCCCTCCCTGACACGAACGCGACGTCTCCCCAGACACCACGCCCGTGTGCTCCTTCACCAACCGCATGAGTTTTACAGGTGCTTCACCGCGTTCCAACAGCCAGATGCCCCCGGCATGGAGAAATCACCATGCCGGGGGCATCCGGTCATATGTACGGACTACAAAGAAGGAGGTCAGCCCTCGTCGGCCGCGGAAGCCTTGACACCGGCCGGTGCCTGCTCCGCCGCAGCGGTCTTCTTCGTCGTCTTCGACGCCTTCTTGGCCGTCGTCTTCTTTGCGGCCGTCTTCTTGGCCGCGGTCTTCTTGGCGGCCGCCTTCTTCGCGGGCGCCTTCTTGGCGGCGGTCTTACGCGCCGCCTTCTTGGCCGGAGCGGCTTCCTCGGCGGGAGCCTCGGCGTCCGTGTCGGCCTTCTCAGGGGCCTGAGCGGCCTTCTCGGCCGACGGGACGACCAGGACGGCCGCATCCTCCGACGCGGTCGGCGCGGTGGCCTTGCGGACCGCACGGCGGCGCGGACGGGCCGGGGCGGCGTCGGCCTTGTCGGGAGAGGCCACCGGCTCGGCCGCGACCGGCTCGGCTACGGGCTCCGCCTTGGGCGCCTCGGTGACGATCACCTCGGCGGCTTCCGGCTCGGTGGTCCGGTCCGTCTTCGGCGAACCGGCGGGCGACGTCGCCTTGCGGGTCGCACGACGGCGCGTGCGCCCCTTGGGTGCCGCGTCGTCCGCGGGCGCCTCGTGGGCCACCTCGACGACCGGGTCCTCCGCGGCGGCGGGGGTCTCGACCACCGGGGCCTCGACCACCGGAGCCTCGGCCTGAGGTGCCTCGGCCTTGGCGGCACGGGACCTGCCCCGCTTCTCCGCCTTGGGCGCGGCCTCCTCCCTGGGAGCCGACTCCGCCTTGGGGGCGCCGGCCGGAGCCGAGGCCCGACGGGTCGCCCTGCGGCGCGAACGGCCACCGCGGGATGCCGCGGCCTCGGCCTCGGAGGCGCTGCTGTACAGCTCCTCGTCCGGCACGAACTCGGGCTCGGGAAGCGCCACCGGGGCGGCGGCTTCCGCGGCGACCTCGGCCTCGGACTCGGTCTCGACCTCGTCCGTGATGTCGAGCGCCTCGTGGTCGTGCTCGTGCGTGTGCTCCTGGCCCTGCTCCGAGCCGCCGCGACCGCGCTTCTTGCGCTTGCCGCCGCCACCGGCGGAGGTCGGCTGCTCCATGTGCACGATGACACCGCGGCCGTTGCAGTGGACGCAGGTCTCGGAGAAGGACTCCAGCAGGCCCTGGCCGACCCGCTTGCGGGTCATCTGGACCAGGCCCAGCGAGGTGACCTCGGCCACCTGGTGCTTCGTACGGTCGCGGCCCAGGCACTCCAGGAGGCGCCGCAGCACCAGGTCCCGGTTCTGCTCCAGGACCATGTCGATGAAGTCGATGACGACGATGCCGCCGAGGTCACGCAGCCGCAGCTGACGCACGATCTCCTCGGCCGCCTCCAGGTTGTTCTTCGTGACGGTCTCTTCGAGGTTGCCGCCCTGGCCGGTGAACTTCCCGGTGTTGACGTCGACGACGATCATCGCCTCGGTCTTGTCGATCACCAGCGAGCCGCCGCTGGGCAGCCAGACCTTGCGGTCCAGGGCCTTCATCAGCTGCTCGTCGATGCGGTACGTCGCGAAGACGTCGACCTCGGAGGTCCAGCGCTGCAGGCGGTCGGCCAGGTCGGGGGCGACGTGCGAGACGTATCCGTGGATGGTCTCCCAGGCGTCCTCGCCGCTGACGATGACCTTCGAGAAGTCCTCGTTGAAGATGTCGCGGACGACACGGACGGTCATGTCCGGCTCGCCGTAGAGCAGCGTCGGCGCGGCGCCGCCGTTCTTCGCCTTCTTCTGGATCTCTTCCCACTGCTGCTGCAGACGCTCGACGTCACGGCGCAGCTCGTCCTCGCTCGCGCCCTCGGCGGCGGTGCGCACGATGACGCCCGCGTCCTCGGGGACGATCTTCTTGAGGATGGTCTTCAGACGCGCGCGCTCGGTGTCGGGCAGCTTGCGGCTGATGCCGGTCATCGAGCCCTCGGGCACGTAGACCAGGTAGCGGCCGGGCAGCGAGACCTGGCTGGTGAGGCGGGCGCCCTTGTGGCCGATCGGGTCCTTCGTGACCTGCACGAGGACCGACTGTCCTGACTTCAGGGCCGACTCGATGCGGCGGGGGCCGTTGGCCATCCCGAGCGCCTCGAAGTTGACCTCACCGGCGTACAGGACCGCGTTGCGGCCCTTGCCGATGTCGATGAAGGCGGCCTCCATGGACGGCAGCACGTTCTGGACCTTGCCCAGGTAGACGTTGCCGACGTACGAGGTGGCCTGCTCCTTGTTGACGTAGTGCTCGACGAGCACGTTGTCCTCGAGGACGCCGATCTGGGTGCGCTCGCCGTTCTGGCGGACGACCATCACGCGCTCGACGGCCTCACGGCGGGCCAGGAACTCGGCCTCCGTGATGATCGGGACGCGGCGGCGGCCCTGCTCGCGGCCCTCGCGGCGGCGCTGCTTCTTGGCCTCAAGGCGGGTCGAGCCCTTGATGGACGTGACCTCGTCGACGCCGGTGCCGAGCTCGCGCTCTTCCTTCTTGCGCGGCTCACGGACCTTGACGACCGTACGCTCCGGGTCGCCGTCCGCGGTGTTCTCGCCCTCACCGGAGTCACCGGCGCGACGACGGCGGCGACGACGGCGACGGCTGCTGCTTGAGCCGGAGCCCGAGCCGTTGTCGTCGGCGTCCTCGTCGCCCTGATCGGCGGTGTCCTCGGCGTCGTCGGTGGACTGGCCCTGCTCGGCTGAGGCGTCCGTGTCGGACTCGTGGTCGGAGTCCTGCTGGTCGCCGGAGTCGTCGGCGGACTCACCGCGGCGGCGGCGACGGCCACCGCGACGGCGACGGCGGCCGTGCCGCTCACCGGAGTCGTCCGACTCGTCCGTGTCCTGGCTGTCTTGGCTGTCCTGGCTGTCGGCGTCCTCGGCGGTGTCCTCGGCCTCTTCGGCTTCGGGGGCCTCGGCCTCGACGGGCTGCGGCGCGGCCTTGGCCGGCTCACGCTCGGCGGCGGGCTGCTCGTCGGAGGCACGGCCGCGGCGACGGCGACGGCGCGGGCCCGTCTCCTCCTCCACCACGGGGGCGGCGGCCACGGGCTCGGCCTCGACCTCTTCGGCGGGCTCGTCGGCCGCTTCGGCGGCGGCAGCGGCGGCAGCGCTCTCGGGGGTCTGGAACATCGGCGCGGCGAACACGGGCGCCTGGAAGACGGCGACGGCGGGGCGCGGCTTGCGCCCGGAGTCCTCGTCGGAGTCACCGCCGCGCGCCTTGCGGGCCCGCGTCGGGGCAGGCGCCGAGAATCCGGCGGCGGCCTTGCGGGTGGCACGGCGGGGACGGCGGCCCGTGGGCGCGTCCTCCTCGGCGGGTTCCGCTTCGGGGGTCTGCTTGGCCGCGGCAGGCGCGGCGTCCGCCTTCGGCTCGGCGGCGGGGGCCTGCTCGGCGGCCTGCGGCTCGGCGGCGGGCGCGGACGAGCCACGGGTCGCGCGGCGGCGGGCACGGCGCGGGGCGGCGTCGCCGGACTCCGGCTGCGCCTCGGGCGCGGCCTCGGCGGCGGGCTCCTGCACGGCGGACTCAGCGGCCACCGGCGTCTCGGCGGCGGCCTGCGGCGCACCGGCGGGCGCGGAGGCGCGGCGCGTGGCGCGGCGGCGGCGCGGGGCGGGAGCGGTCTCTTCGGGCTCGGCCTCGGCCGCGGCCGGGGCGGGCTCGGCGACCGGCGCCTCGGCGTGCGTCTCGGCGCCCTGCGGCGCACCGGCGGGAGCCGAGGCACGGCGGGTGGCACGGCGGCGGCGCGGCGCGGGCGCGGCTTCCTCGGCCGCTGCGGGCTCCGGGGTCACGGCCGCTGCGGGCTCTTCGGCGGCGGGGGTGGCCGGTATGGCTGGCGCAGTGCCCTCGGTGGCCTCGGTGGCCCCCACGGGCGGGCCCGCGGGGCGCGACGCCGCACGGCGCCTGCGGCGCGGCGGCAGGGTGTCGCTGGGTGTGTTGTTGTCCGAGCCCTCAGTGGGTTCGTTCGGCTCATGCATGCGGGCGGTTCTCCCGTCACGCTCCCGGGCGCCGCGCCTGGTCCGGTGATGTCCGCGGCCCTCGCTCAGCTACGCGGGGCCGCCATCCGGGGGCGTGGGCGCCGCACGGGAGCTCTATGTGTCTGTCTCGCCGGTTCCGTACGCCCAAATGCGGACGGCCTGGCGAAAGTCTCGGTCAGTGCGCTGCCCGACCCAGGTGGCTCCCGAGTACCAGGGCGGCGCTACGACATCCGTCCCTACGCGGGACCTTCCTGCGCCGGCGTCTTCGCGGTGGCTGTGGCGGCCCCGTCATTCTCAGACGGGGGCGTGGCTGCCTCGCGGTCGGGCGCGAGCGGGTCGGTCACCGTGCCGGTCTCGTCGTCAAGAAGCCCCTGCGCCAGCCTGGTCACCGCTGCGGGGACCGGCGGCGCCAGGTCGGCCACAGCTCGGAGACCGGACAGGACGTCGTCGGGTCGCACGGCAGGTGTCAAGTGCCGAACAACCAGCCGCAGTATCGCACAGGGCTGGTCGGTCGGCCTATCAGCGTCGTGACTGAGCGCCTCGCCGGGAGCGAGCGTCTCAAGACTCACGACGGCCGCGCGGGCGTCGAAGGTCCGCATGCCGTTCTTCGCGCGGCGCTGGACCTCGACCACCTCCGCGGCCCGGAAGGCCTCGGCGGCGCGCTCCGCGTCCGCGGGCTCCACGCCGTTCAGGCGCAGCTCCCAGATGGACGCGGTGAGCCGGTCGGCGAGCCCTGACGTGCGGGCCTCGACGGCGTCCACGATGTCGAGGCCGGTGGGCATCGACTCGTTGAGGAGCACGCGCAGCTTGTCGGGGTCACGCGCCTCGGTGAGCGCGATCTCCAGGTACTCGGCCTCGCTGCCGGTGCCGGTGGGTGCGGCATTGGCGTACGACACCTTCGGGTGCGGGGTGAAGCCCGCCGAGTACGCCATGGGTACCTCGGCGCGGCGCAGCGCCCGCTCGAAGGCGCGCTGGAAGTCACGGTGGCTGGTGAACCGGAGGCGGCCGCGCTTGGTGTAGCGCAGTCGGATGCGCTGCACCGCGGGAGCGGGCGGCGGGCCTTCGGGCTGTCGCTTGCCCAGTGTTCTAGTCCTTCGTGAGTGCGGTCGTACTGCTACCTAGAGTACGTGTCCCCGCCGTGTCAGGTTCCCGCCGGGCCACCGGCACCGGCGCGGGCTCCCTCGGGGCCGCCGCCACGGGGACCCGCTCCTTCGGCGCGCCGAACAGCATGCGCCGTACGTCGGCACGGGCGTCCCGCACGCTCTGGCGGGCGGCGGCCAGGGCCTGCCGGGTGGCGCGGCCCGCGTCCTTGACCGCCCGGGCGGCCGGGCGCCAGATCCCGTCACGTACCGCGTGCCCCACGGGAGTGAGGACCGCGCGGTACACCCAGCGCACCGGGTCGACGAAGAGCCACCGCAGGAGCTTGCCCAGGAAGCGGCCCACGGCGAGCGAGACATATCCGGCGATGCGCCAGGCGTGTCCGAGCGCGGCACCGATCTCGTGCGCGACGACCGCGATACCCCGCCCGATGGGAGCGAGGACCCAGCGCCACAGGGCGACGGCGGGCACGACGAAGATCCAGCGCCCCAGGGTGGCGAGCACCGTCCCGATCCCCCGCAGCAGCCACATCGTCCCGGAGCCGATCCCCCGTGCCGTCCAGGCGATGCCCGCCCCGATTCCCTTGGCCAGCCAGGCGATCGCGTGCCCGACCGGCGTCAGGACGGACGCGTACAGCCATACGGCGGGGATCACGACGAGCGTCCGCCCCAGCCAGACGGCGCCGTGCCCGATGGCCCTGCACAGCCAGGCGATGCCGTGGCCGAGCGGCGTGAGCGCGGACGCGTACAGCCAGCCGGCGGGGATGACGATCAGCACGCGACCCAGCCACGCGAGGCCCTTGCCGACCGGCACGGCCACATAGCGCCACAACCCCACCCACGGCCACACGAACACCGCCTTGAGCAGCCACATCGCGGCGAAGGTGGTGCCCTGCGCGAGCCAGGCGATGCCGTGGCCGAGGGGCGTGAGGACGGACGCGTACAGCCAGGTGGCGGGGATGACGATCAGCACGCGACCCAGCCACGCGAGACCCTTGCCGACCGGCACGGCCACATAGCGCCACAACCCCACCCACGGCCACACGAACACCGCCTTGAGCAGCCACACCAGTGGCGTCATGATCAGTGTCCGACCCACCCAGGCGAACGCACGACCCATGGGCCGCAGGGCCCTGAAGTACAGAAAGCGGCCGCACACGGCGAGCGCGTCCCACACCAGGCGCACCGGCACGACGAGCACGAGCACCACGATCCGCACCGGAATGCGGATCGCCACGGCGAGACAGCCGTCGGCCTGCGGTTGAGGTGCGGTGAGCCGCTGCTCGGGCTCGGGCGCGCGCTCGTCGAGCGGGGGCCGCTTTTCCAGGTCCATGCCGTCCTAGACGCGTCAGTGGCGGGTGCTGGTTCGTCAGGCGGCGGTCTGGATCCAGTAACGCAGCTTTCCGCCGCGTTCGTCCTCGAAGACGCCGCCCGCACCCTCGATCACCTTGCGCGAACCGGTGTTGTCGGTGTCACAGGTGACCAGCACCGATTCCAGTCCCAGTGCACGGGCATAGGGCAGGGAACCGATCAGCATCGCCGTGGCGTGGCCGCGGCGGCGGGCGGTGGGCCGTACGTCGTAGCCGATGTGGCCGCCGTACTCGCGCAGGAAGCGCGTGTTGACGTTGTGCCGGATGGCGAGACGGCCGAAGTAGTCGGCTCCGTCCGCGTACCAGAGGGTCGTCACCGGTACGGAGAGCGGCTCGGCCGGGTGGGTGGCGGTGCGGACCTCGGTCACGTAACGCTCGAAGACCACCGGGTCGTGCCACTTCTCGCCGTAGTCCCGCAGCGTGCGGCCGAGCGTCGTGTCGTCGTCACGGCCGCCGCGGCCCTCGGCGCGGAACTCCTCCATCGCGGCGATGAAGGAGAGATGCACGAGGCCGGAAGGCGGGGCGAGTCGGGGACCACCCGCCCCGTCCACCGGCGCTCGCCGCGTCACTTACTTCACTACCGACAGCGGGAGGAGCTTCTTGCCGGTCGGGCCGATCTGGATCTCGGTCTGCATCTGCGGGCAGACGCCGCAGTCGAAGCACGGGGTCCAGCGGCAGTCCTCGACCTCGGTCTCGTCGAGCGAGTCCTGCCAGTCGTCCCAGAGCCAGTCCTTGTCGAGACCGGAGTCCAGGTGGTCCCAGGGCAGGACCTCCTCGTACGTGCGCTCACGCGTCGTGTACCAGTCGACGTCCACGCCGAAGGCGGGCAGCGTCTTCTCGGCGCAGGCCATCCAGCGGTCGTAGCTGAAGTGCTCGCGCCAGCCGTCGAAGCGGCCGCCGTCCTCGTAGACGGCGCGGATGACGGAGCCGATGCGGCGGTCACCGCGCGAGAGCAGGCCCTCGACGATGCCGGGCTTGCCGTCGTGGTAGCGGAAGCCGATCGAGCGGCCGTACTTCTTGTCGCCGCGGATCTTGTCGCGCAGCTTCGTGAGGCGGGCGTCCGTCTCCTCGGCCGAGAGCTGCGGGGCCCACTGGAAGGGCGTGTGCGGCTTGGGCACGAAGCCGCCGATGGAGACAGTGCAGCGGATGTCGTTGCCCGCGACCTCGCGGCCCTTGGCGATGACGTTCGCCGCCATGTCCGCGATCTGCAGGACGTCCTCGTCGGTCTCGGTGGGCAGGCCGAGCATGAAGTACAGCTTCACCTGGCGCCAGCCGTTGCCGTACGCGGTCGCGACGGTGCGGATCAGGTCCTCTTCGGAGACCATCTTGTTGATGACCTTGCGCATCCGCTCGCTGCCGCCCTCGGGGGCGAAGGTGAGGCCCGAACGGCGGCCGTTCCTCGTCAGCTCGTTCGCGAGGTCGATGTTGAAGGCGTCGACGCGGGTCGAGGGCAGGGAGAGGCCGATCTTGTCTTCCTCGTACCGGTCCGCGAGGCCCTTGGCGACGTCCGCGATCTCGGTGTGGTCCGCGGAGGACAGCGAGAGCAGGCCGACCTCCTCGAAGCCGGTCGCCTTGAGGCCCTTCTCCACCATGTCGCCGATGCCGGTGATGCTTCGCTCCCGCACGGGGCGCGTGATCATGCCGGCCTGGCAGAAGCGGCAGCCGCGGGTGCAGCCGCGGAAGATCTCCACGGACATGCGCTCGTGGACGGTCTCCGCGAGCGGCACGAGGGGCTGCTTGGGGTAGGGCCACTCGTCCAGGTCCATGACGGTGTGCTTGGACACGCGCCACGGGACACCGGACTTGTTCGGTACGACGCGGCCGATCCGGCCGTCCGGGAGGTACTCGACGTCGTAGAACCCGGGGACGTAGACCGAGCCGGTCCGCGCGAGCCGGAAGAGGACTTCCTCGCGGCCGCCGGGGCGGCCCTCGGCCTTCCACTCGCGGATGATCGCGGTCATGTCGAGCACGGCCTGCTCGCCGTCGCCGATGACCGCGCAGTCGATGAACTCCGCGATCGGCTCGGGGTTGAAGGCCGCGTGGCCTCCGGCGAGGACGATCGGGTGGTCGACCGTGCGGTCCTTGGACTCCAGCGGGATGCCCGCGAGGTCCAGGGCCGTGAGCATGTTCGTGTACCCGAGCTCCGTGGAGAAGCTGAGGCCGAACACGTCGAAGGCGCTGACGGGGCGGTGGCTGTCCACGGTGAACTGCGGGACCTCGTGCTCCCGCATCAGCTCCTCGAGGTCCGGCCAGACGCTGTACGTGCGCTCGGCGAGGACGCCCTCGCGCTCGTTCAGTACCTCATAGAGGATCATGACGCCCTGGTTGGGCAGCCCGACCTCGTACGCGTCGGGGTACATGAGCGCCCAGCGGACGTCACACGCATCCCAGTCCTTGACGGTGGAGTTGAGCTCTCCGCCGACGTACTGGATGGGCTTCTGGACGTGCGGGAGAAGCGCTTCCAGGCGTGGGAAGACGGACTCGACAGGCATCACAGCGTCTTTCGGCAGGGTTCTCATGATCTGGCAGGGGTGACCATCAAGCGTACCCCGGCGGTCAGCTGCTCAATGCCGCCCTCAGTTTGGGCCGGGACGCCCGGTGCCACACCCCCGGCAGTTCGTTCTCGCGCTCGGCGGCCGTGGCCTCCTCCTGGCCGTACACGAGTCCCCAGGTGAAGGCGGTCTCGCCCGCCGCATGGGCCTGGACCGCCAGGTTCCGCAGCGCCTCACGGGCCACGACGCTGTCCTGGTGATCGCCGAGGACCTTCTGGACGGCCTTCATCCGCTTCGCGAACCGCTTGGCGGGCTTGCCGAGCGCGGGCCTGGCCGCCTCGCCCGCGTACCGGGCACGCTTGGCCGCCTTGCGGGCGCCGTGCAGCGCCACATCCCGCTCCTCCCCCGGCTCCAGCGCGAGGGCGTGCTCGATGCGGGCCTCAAGGCGGGCGTAGTCCTTCCGTACGGCCTTGGGGAGGGCCTTGTCCGGGGACGCGGTGGCGGCCTTGCGCAGCGGGGGGTCGGCGAGCAGTGCGTCGACGGAGTTCAGGAGCTGCACATAGCGCTTTCCTTCGAGCGCGGCGACGGTCCGGCTCCGGGCGTCACCGGCGCGGGCGACACCCCAGATCTGCAGGCGGGCCCGTACCGGACCCAGGAGCAGGGTCCCCGGCACGGCGTCCACGCGGTGCGTGAGCCGCTCGGCGAGGACCTCCTGGTCGCGGTCGACCCCGAGCTCGCCCGCGAGCCACTTCAGCTCGTCCCCGATCGGGTCGGTGACGGCACGGTCGAGGAGTTTCCGGTACGAGCGGAACGCGCTGCGCATCCGGCGCGTGGCGACCCGCATCTGGTGCACGGAGTCCGGCACGTCGCGGCGGACGTCGGGGTCGAGGGCGACGAGGGCGTCGCGCTGGGTGCGGACGTAGGCGAGGACATGGTCGGCAGCGGTGACGGGGTCAGGTCGCACGGCGGAGTCCTTCAGCTGGATGACGATGTACTGCTCATCCGCCTTCCCCTTCTCGGCCTTGGCAGGCTTCAGCGTGCCCTCCGCGAGCCGCTGCCGGGTCTCGCTCAGCGCCGTGTCCGCCTGCGCCCTGGCCAGTTTCGACGCGGAGGACGACCGCTGGACGCCCAGCTTCTTCAGCTTCTTCTCGATCCGGTCGAGCAGCGCGGGGTCCGCGCCGTCCGCCAACTCCACCTCGATCTCGGCCCACTCGGAGGTGCCGCCGCCCTCCGTGAGCCGCTCTGCCCTGACCCGGTCGATGCTCAGCTCGGCGAGGAGCGCGCCCTTGCCGTCGAGGAGGTGGCGCAGGTCCCGCGCGGTCAACAGGCGCATGACGGGCACGAGTCCGGCATCGCGCACCCGGGACCGCACGAGCCCGGACAGCTCGGGCGGCACCGTGTCCGAGAGCGGGGCCCGGATCTCGTCCCGCACGCCCTGCGCGAGGGACACCGGCAGCTTCAGGTGCCAGCCCTCGTCTGCGCCGCCCGTGCGGCGGCGCAGCGTGATCGAGTCGGAGAGCAGGAGTTGGTCGGTCGTGTCGTGATAGACGGCGTCCAGTTCGACGACGCCCTTGTCGACGACGTCGGCCACCCCGGCGACCCCGGTCAGGTCAGGCAGCGCCGCGTCCGCCTCGACGTCGTACTTACGCTCGATCTCGCGCTGTGTCTCCGCCATGACCCGAATCTAGACGCGATCCCAGGCCAAGGGCAGACCTGCAACCGGCCTACGCCGACATCGGCCGCTGCACCTTGATCGACTGCAGCAGGCCGACGGCGACCCAGACGGCGAACATCGATGAACCTCCGTACGAGACGAAGGGCAGTGGCAGACCGGCCACCGGCATGATGCCGAGCGTCATGCCGATGTTCTCGAAGGCCTGGAAGGCGAACCAGGCGATGATCCCGGCGGCGACGATCGTGCCGTACAGCTCGGTCGTCTCGCGTGCGATGCGGCAGGCGCGCCAGAGCAGCACGCCGAGCAGGACGAGGATGAGGCCCGCGCCCGCGAAGCCGAGCTCCTCGCCCGCGACGGTGAACACGAAGTCCGTCTGCTGCTCGGGCACGAACTGGCCCGTGGTCTGCGACCCCTTGAAGAGGCCGGTGCCCGAGAGCCCGCCGGAGCCGATGGCGATGCGTGCCTGATTGGTGTTGTAGCCGACGCCCGCCGGGTCGAGGGCGGGGTTGGCGAAGGCCGCGAAGCGGGCGATCTGGTAGTCGTCCAGGATGCCGAGCTGCCAGACGGCGACCGCGCCCGCCGCGCCCGTGCCGAGGAGTCCGAAGACCCAGCGGTTGGAGGCGCCCGAGGCGAGCAGCACGCCGAGGACGATCATCGCCATCACCATGACCGACCCGAGGTCGGGCATGAGGAGCACGATCATTATCGGTACGGCGGCCAGGCCGAGGGCCTGCAGGACCGTGCGGTGGTCGGGGTGGTCGCGGTCGCCCGCGTCCACCCGTGCCGCGAGCAGCATCGCCATGCCCAGGATGATCGTGATCTTCACGAACTCGGAGGGCTGCAGCGAGAAGCCGCCGCCGATCACGATCCAGGCGTGCGCGCCGTTGATCGTCGCGCCGAGCGGGGTGAGGACGAGCAGGACGAGGAAGACGGAGATGCCGTAGAGGATCGGCACGGCCGTGCGCAGCGTCCGGTGGCCGAGCCACACCGTGCCCGCCATCAGCGCGATGCCGATGCCGGTGTTCAGGACGTGCTTGAACAGGAAGGAGTACGGGTCGTCGCCGACGAGCTCGGTGCGGTTGCGGGTCGCCGAGTAGACGAGCGCGGAGCCGATCGCGGAGAGCGCGAGCGCGCAGAGCAGTATCGGCCAGTCCATCCGGCGCACCAGCGAGTCGCGGGCGAACAGACGGGCCGACATGGACGAGCGCTCGGGCCCGTAGCCGGAGACGGAGAAGCCATGGTTGCCGGCCACTAGTCGCGCCTCCCGTTCGCGGGCGCGCCCGCCAGTTCCTGCTGTTCCTGCGGCGGCTTGGGGGCCTCCGGCTTGTACGGCTTGATCTTCGGCGAGTCGATCGAACCGTCGGTCTCGATCTTCGGCAGGTTCTTCTGCGGCTGGGGCAGCAGGGCCTTCTTCAGGTTCTGCTTGCCGCTGTCGTCCAGGCCGTAGATGCCGTCGTAGATCTTGCGGACCGCGGGGCCGGACGCTCCGGAACCCGTACCGCCCTGGGAGATCGTCATCACGATCGAGTAGTCCTTGGTGTACGTCGCGAACCACGAGGTGGTCTGCTTGCCGTAGACCTCGGCCGTACCCGTCTTGGCGTGCATCGGGATCTTGTCCTGCGGCCAGCCGCCGAACCGCCAGGCGGCCGTTCCCTTGGTGGCGACGTCGGCGAGGGCACCGTCTATGTCGTCGCGCGTCTTCTGGTTCATGGGCAGCTTGCCGTGCGACTTCGGCTTGATCTCCTGGACCTGCTTGCCGTCGGCGCTGATGATCGCCTTTCCGACGGTGGGGTCGTGCAGGGTGCCGCCGTTGGCGATGGCGGAGTAGATCGTGGCCATCTGTATCGGGGTGACGAGGGTGTCGCCCTGTCCGATGGAGTAGTTGACGGAGTCACCGGCGCGCATCTTCATGCCTTCGAGGCAGTTCTCGTACGCGATCTGCTCCGCGTAGTCGCCGCCCTTCTTGCCCTGCTTGCACCAGCCGTCCTTGTTGGACTTCCAGTAGTCCTTCTTCCACTGGCGGTCCGGGACGCGGCCGGTGACCTCGTTCGGCAGGTCGATGCCGGTCTCCTTGCCGAGGCCGAACTGGTGGGCCGTCTTGTAGAACCAGTCCTTGGCGTCCTTCTTCGGCTTGTTGCCGCCGTCCTTGGCCCACTGGTCGTGCGAGAGCTTGTAGAAGACGGTGTCGCAGGAGACCTCCAGGGCCTGGCCGAGCGTGATGCTGCCGTGGCCCTTGGACTCGAAGTTCTTGAAGGTCTGGCCGCCGATGGAGTACGAGCTGGGGCAGGGGTAGCGCCCGTTGAAGTCGTAGCCCGCGTTGACCGCCGCCGCCGTCGGGATGACCTTGAAGATCGAGCCGGGGGCCGCCTGGCCCTGGATGGCGCGGTTCAGGAGCGGGTAGTTGGACTTCTTGCCGGTGAGCTGCGCGTAGTCCTTGCCGGAGATGCCGCCGACCCAGGCGTTCGGGTCGTAGGTCGGATTGGACGCCATGGAGACGATGCGTCCGGTCTTGTTCTCCATGACGACGACGGCGCCCGCGTCGGCCTTGTAGTTCTCGCCGGTGTTCTTGTCGAACTCCTGGCGGGCCTTCTTCATCGCGTCGTTCAGCCAGTACTCGGACAGGGCCTGCACGCGCGCGTCGATGCTGGTGACGACGTTCGCGCCGGGCTGGGCCGGGTCGTCCTTGGCCTTGCCGATGACGCGGCCGAGGTTGTCGACCTCGTAGCGGGTGACGCCGGCCTTGCCGCGCAGCTGCGCGTCGTAGGTCCGCTCCAGGCCGGAGCGGCCGACCTGGTCGGAGCGCAGGAACGGCGAGTCGGTGTGCTCCGCCTTGGTGATCTCTTCGTCGGTGACGGGCGAGAGGTAGCCGAGCACCTGGGCGGTGTTGGACTTGCCGGGTGCGGCATAGCGGCGGACGGCGGTCGGCTCGGCGGTGATGCCGGGGAAGTCCTCGGCGCGCTCGCGGATCTGGAGGGCCTGCTTGGGCGAGGCCTCGTCCGTGATCGGGATCGGCTGGTAGGGCGAGCCGTTCCAGCAGGGCTGCGGGGTCTTGGAGTCGCAGAGCCTGACCTTGTCGGAGACGTCCTTGGCGCTCATGCCGAGGACGTCGGCGAGCTTGGCGAGGGCCGCCTTGCCGTCGTCCTTCATCTTCATCAGGTCCGTGCGGGACGCGGAGACGACCAAACGGGTCTCGTTGTCGGCGATCGGCACGCCGCGCGCGTCCAGGATCGAGCCGCGTACGGCGGGCTGGACGACCTGCTGGACGTGGTTGCCCGAGGCTTCCTCGGCGTACTCCTCACCGTTGCGGATCTGGAGATACCAGAGGCGGCCGCCGAGGGTGAGGAGGAGGGAGAGCACGAGGATCTGGATGACGATGAGACGGATCTGGACCCTTGGGGTCCGCCCGGTCTCGGGGATATTGGTCACTGCTGTTCCTCCCCCTCTCAGTGTGTGTACGAGTGGTACGTGTACACGACCGGCCTGTGTGTGCCGCCGGTCGTGTACGGGGCCAGCCGCGCTGCGGTCACAGGCGCTTGACCCCCTTGATGCGTCCGGCGCGCGCGACGCGGGCCTTGGCCGCCTTCATCCGCATGCCGCCGCGCTGGTTGCCGATGCGCAGACCGGTGCCGGAGGAGAGCCAGCCGGACGCGACGTCCGTGGCCTTGTTGGCCGGTGAGGTCTCCCCCAGCGGGTCGTTCTCGGCTCTGCGGGCCAGCGCGATGATCAGCGGCACCGTGAACGGCGCGAGCAGCAGGTCGTACAGGGCGGCCGTGAAGAGGAGCCCGCCCAGGCCCACATGGCGGGCGGCGGTGTCCCCGACGAGGGCGCCCACGCCCGCGTACAGCAGGGTCGACCCGATGGCGGCGCCGACGACCACGACGAGCGGTCCGGTGGCCGACCTGAGCCGTCCGGTCTCCGGCTTGGCCAGGCCCGCGAGGTAGCCGACGACGCACAGGACCAGGGCGTACCGCCCGGCCGCGTGGTCGGCCGGCGGGGCCAGGTCGGCGAGGAGCCCGGCGCCGAAGCCGACGAGGGCGCCGCCCACATGGCCGTAGACCAGGGCGAGGCCGAGCACCGTGAGGAGCACCAGGTCCGGGACCGCGCCCGGCAGTTGCAGCCGGGCCAGGACGCTGACCTGGATGACCAGGGCGACGACGACCAGGGTGGTGGAGAGCAGGATTCGGTTGAAGCGCATAAGTCCGGGGGCTCCTACTGCTCGTTGCCGTTGTCGGCGCCGTCGGCCTGGGCCTGTCCTGACGGGGTGGCCGTCACGGTCACCGTCGGGGTCGGCTTCGGCTTGGCGGGCTTCTTCGGCAGAACCGTGTCGCGCGGGTCCTCGCGGGGCGCCTCGACGACGACTCCGACGATGTCCAGCTTGGTGAAGCCGACGTACGGCTTGATGTAGATGTTGCGCGTCAGGTCACCGCCCGACGGGTCGACGCGGACGACCTCGCCGACCGGCACACCCGGCACGAACGGCTTGTCGGCCTGCGAGCCGAAGGTGACCAGGCGGTCGCCCTTCTTGACCTTGGCCTTGCCGTTGAGCATCTGCACCGAGAGCGGGCGGTCGCCCTGTCCGGTGGCGAAGCCGAGCTCGTCGGTCTTCTCCATGCGGGTGCCGACGGTGAAGTCGGGGTCGTTGGCGAGCAGGACCGTCGCGGTGCTCGGGCCGACCGTGGTGACGCGGCCGACCAGGCCGTCGCCGTTCAGGACGGTCATGTCGCGCTTGAGTCCGTCGTTGGCGCCCGCGTCGATGGTGACGGTCCAGGAGAAGCCCTGGGCCGCTCCTATGCCGATGACTTCGGCGCCCTTGATGCCGTACTGGCCGGCACCGGCGTTCTTCAGCATGCTGTCCAGCTGTCTGACCCGGCTGCGATTGCGGTCGTCGCTGCCGAGCTTCGCCTTCAACGTCGCGTTCTGACGCTCGAGTTCGGCGATCCGGTCATGCCGGTCGCCCGAGTCCCGGACCGCGCCGATGGCGTTGCCGATCGGGTCGACGGCGGACGACACGCCGTCCTCGACCGGGCCGAAGACCGTGGCGGCGGCCTGGCGGGCACCGTCGACCGGCGAGTCCTCGCCACCACGGATGTCCACCGTGATCAAAGCGAACGCGATGGCGATCAGCAGCACCAGGAGCAGCCGGCTCTCTCGTGTGTCCCTCACGTGCGGCGGCCGTGCCTTCCTCAGTTGGAAATCCTTGGAATTCTGAGCATTCACTTATGTCCGGGCAACTGCGCGTGCCCTTTAAAGCCCTCTATATCAACGATCCGCCGCACGAGGTGACAGGCACTCGTACGGCGGACACCCTTTCAGCGGGTTCGCGCCACCCTCAACGGCGCGGTGATGCGTCGAGGACCTGCTGGAGCGCCTCGAACTCCTCGACGCACTTGCCGGAGCCGAGCGCCACGCTGTCCAGCGGGTCCTCGGCGATGTGGATCGGCATGCCCGTCTCGCGGCGGAGACGCTCGTCGAGGCCGCGCAGCAGGGCGCCGCCTCCGGTGAGAACGATGCCGCGGTCCATCACGTCACCGGAAAGTTCCGGCGGGCACTTGTCGAGGGTCGTCTTGACCGCGTCCACGATCGCGTTGACCGGCTCCTCGATGGCCTTGCGGACCTCGGCGGCGGAGATGACGACGGTCTTGGGCAGTCCGGAGACCAGGTCCCTGCCGCGGATCTCGGTGTGCTCGTCGGCGTCCATGTCGTACGCCGAACCGATGGTGATCTTGATCTGCTCGGCCGTCCGCTCACCGAGGAGGAGGGAGTACTCCTTCTTGATGTGCTGGATGATCGCGTTGTCCAGCTCGTCGCCCGCGACACGGATCGACTGTGCCGTGACGATTCCGCCGAGCGAGATGACGGCGACCTCGGTGGTGCCGCCGCCGATGTCGACCACCATGTTGCCCGTGGCCTCGTGGACCGGCAGGCCGGAACCGATGGCCGCGGCCATGGGCTCCTCGATGATGTGCACCTGGCGCGCGCCGGCCTGCGAGGAGGCCTCGATGACGGCGCGGCGCTCGACTCCGGTGATGCCGGAGGGCACACAGACGACGACACGCGGGCGGGCGAGGTACCGCCGCTTGTGGATCTTCAGGATGAAGTAGCGGAGCATCCGCTCGGTGATCTCGAAGTCGGCGATGACGCCGTCCTTCAGCGGTCGCACGGCAACGATGTTGCCCGGCGTGCGACCGATCATCTTCTTGGCTTCGGCGCCGACAGCGAGGATGCCACCAGTGTTGGTGTTGATCGCGACGACGGACGGTTCGTTGAGAACGATCCCGCGACCCCTGACGTACACCAGCGTGTTGGCGGTCCCGAGGTCGACAGCCATGTCACGGCCGATGAACGACATGTTGTTCCCCATGAGGATGCGTCTGGCCTTCCCTGGAGCTTCTGATGGCTTTTTAGGTAGGCGAGGTGGGTGCTGTGTGGCGTGGAGGCTTCCATCGTAGTCTCGCCTGCACGAACACGGCGCTAGGGTCTTCGCCATTGTCAGCAGATGATGCGCCGCCTCGCCCTTGGAGACGTGCCATCGGAGGCACGGGTTCCCCCAATTGGGGCGCATATGCCAAGGGGCGGCCGGTTTTCTCGGCCACCCCTGGTCAGGGCGGTGCCCTGCTGACTAGGCGTCAGAAGTCTTTACGGAACTCTTTCCGCGCGTCTCTGCATACGGACGTCAGACGGCGCTCGGGAAGAAGATCTTCAGCTCGCGCTCGGCGGACTCCTCGGAGTCCGAGGCGTGGATCAGGTTCTCCCGGACGATGGTGCCGAAGTCGCCCCGGATGGAGCCGGGCGCCGCGGCGATCGGGTCGGTCGGACCCGCGAGGGCGCGCACGCCCTCGATGACACGCTCACCCTCGACGACGAGCGCGACGACCGGACCCGAGGACATGAAGTCGACCAGCGGCTCGTAGAAGGGCTTGCCCTTGTGCTCGCCGTAGTGCTGCTCCAGCGTCTCCTGGTCGAGCGAGCGCAGTTCGAGCGCGGAGATCGTCCAGCCCGCCTTGCGCTCGATGCGGCCGATGATCTCGCCGATCAGGCCACGACGGACGGTGTCGGGCTTGAGCAGGACGAGAGTGCGCTGGGTCATGTGCGGCTCCAAGCATTTTTTCTACGAGCGTGTGGGTTGACCGGCACGATACCGGCACCCACTACACCGCGTTACCTCCGGCCCCGGAAGCGCTGCGGCCGGCGGCCGTGCGGCCCGGGGCCTAGGCTCCCGCCCCGGCCTCCGCCTGCGCCGCGAACCTGGCCTTCGCCTCGTCGATCTTCCGCCCGAAGTGCAGGGACGCCCACCACAGCACGGCGAACAGTGCCCCCATGAAGAACATGATCGGCACGACGAAGCCGCTCGCGATGAGCGCGATCTGCAGCGCCCAGCCGAGCTGCACCCCGCCGGGCCGGGTGATCATGCCGCACAGCAGGACGCTGAACAGCATCGCGACGCCGCAGACCGTCCAGACCGTGCCCATCGACAGGTCCGGGTCCTTCATGGCGACCAGACCGGCGAAGCCGATGACGAAGAACTCGCCGATCAGCGTCGAAGCGCAGAGCGTACGCACAGGAGTCAGCCCCTCCCCAGGAGCAGTCGGGCCTCGCCGACCGTGATGACGGATCCGGTGACCAGGACGCCACCGCCCGCGTACTCGCCCTCTTCCTCGGCGAGGGTGATCGCGGCCTCCAGGGCGTCCGGCAGACGCGGCTCGACCTGGACGCGGTCGTCGCCGAACACCTCGACGGCGAGCCCGGCCAGCGTGTCCGCGTCCATCGCCCGGTGGCTGGAGTTCTGGGTGACGACGACCTCGGCGAAGATCGGCTCGAAGGCTTCGAGCAGCCCCTTCATGTCCTTGCCCTCGCTCGCCCCGACCACGCCGATCAGACGGCTGAAGTCGAAGACCTCGCTGATCGCCTCGGCGGTGGCGCGGGCGCCCGCCGGATTGTGCGCGGCGTCCAGGACGACGGTCGGCGAGGTGCGCACGACCTCCAGGCGGCCCGGCGAGGAGACCGAGGCGAAGGCCTTGCGGATGGTGTCGATGTCCAGGGTGCGCGCGTGCTGCGAGCCGATGCCGAAGAACGCCTCCACCGCGGCGAGCGCGACGGCCGCGTTGTGCGCCTGGTAGGCACCGTGCAGGGGCAGGAAGATCTCCTCGTACTCCCCGCCGAGGCCGCGCAGGGTCAGGAGCTGGCCGCCGACCGCCATCGAGCGGGAGACGATGCCGAACTCCAGGCCCTCGCGGGCCACGGTCGCGTCGACCTCCACGGCCTTCTTCAGGAGCACCTGCGCCGCGTCCACCGGCTGCTGGGCGAGGATCACCGTCGCGTCGGGCTTGATGATGCCTGCCTTCTCGGCGGCGATCTCACCCGGCGTGTTGCCCAGGCGGTCGGTGTGGTCCAGGTCGATGGGCGTGACCACGGCGACCGAGCCGTCGATCACGTTCGTCGCGTCCCAGCTGCCACCCATGCCGACCTCGACGACGGCGACGTCCACGGGGGCGTCGGCGAAGGCCGCGTACGCCATGCCCGTGAGCACCTCGAAGAAGGAGAGCCTGTACTCCTCCTTGGCGTCGACCATCTCCACGTACGGCTTGATGTCGTTGTACGTCTCCACGAAGCGCTCGGCCTCGATGGGGGCGCCGTCCAGGCTGATCCGCTCGGTGATCGACTGGACGTGCGGCGAGGTGTAACGCCCGGTGCGCAGCTCGAAGGCGCTGAACAGGGCCTCGATCATGCGGGCCGTGGACGTCTTGCCGTTCGTGCCGGTGATGTGGATCGAGGGGTACGCGCGCTGGGGCTCGCCCAGGACGTCCATCAGCGCGGAGATCCGGCTGACGGAGGGCTCCAGCTTCGTCTCTCCCCAGCGGCCGGCGAGCTCCGTCTCGACCTCGCGCAGCGCCTTGTCGATCTCCGGGTCGGTGGGGCGGGAGGGGATGTCGCTCTGGGGCGGGCCCGCCTGGGTGCGCAGGGTGCGGCTGCCCGCCTCGATCACGGCGAGGTCGGGGTCACGGTCGGTCTCGGCTTCGACGATCTCTTCGAAACGGTCGTCGCTGTGGTCGCGGTCGGGGTGCTCGCTGTCAGGCGGGGGGAGGTCACTCACGTAGGCCAGTCTACGGACGGGGTACGACAGCCGCCGTCGGGACCTGTGCGACGCCGCCCGGGGACCTTGGTCCCGCCCGATTCGGGACTTTGGTCCCGCCGATCCGGTCAATCGGCGGGCAAACTTGGCGATCATGGACATAGGTATCGACCTCGGCACAGCGAACACCCTTCTCTACGTCCGCGGCCAGGGGATCGTGCTCAACGAGCCGTCCGTGGTCGCCGTCAAGGAGGGCGCGCGGACCGCCCTCGCCGTCGGGACGGAGGCCAAGGAGACGATCGGCCGCACTCCGGGCTCCATCACCGCGATCCGCCCCCTGCGGGACGGCGTGATCAGTGACTACGAAGCGGCCGAGGAGATGATCCGGCACTTCGTGCGCAAGGCCGTGCCCGGACGCCGCCCTCGTACGCGGATGGTGATCTGCGTGCCGAGCGGTGTCACGCAGGTCGAGCGGCGGGCCATCGTGCACGCGGCGCAGCGGGCGGGGGCCCGCGCCGTGCACCTGGTGGAGGAGCCGATGGCCGCGGCGATCGGGGCGGGGCTTCCGGTGGCGGAGCCGCGGGGTTCGATGGTGGTCGACATCGGCGGCGGCACGACCGAGGTCGCCGTGATCTCGCTGGGCGGGATCGTCACGGCGCAGTCGCTGCGGGTGGGCGGGGACCGCCTGGACGAGGCGATCACGAACTTCGTGCGCAAGGAGCACGGGCTGTTGATCGGTGAGCGGACCGCCGAGGACATCAAGGTCGCGATCGGCTCGGCATGGCCGGTGCCGGGGGACGACGCGCTGGAGTCCCGGACGTTCACCGTGCGGGGGCGGGAGAAGGTGCGGGGGCTGCCCAAGACGGTGGAGCTGACGGTGCGTGAGGTGCGGGCGGCGCTGGACGAGCCGGTGGAGGCGATCATCGCGGCGGTGCGGACGACGCTGGAGGAGTGCCCGCCGGAGCTGTCCGGCGACGTCATGGAACACGGCATCGTCCTGACGGGCGGCGGCGCACTGCTCCCCGCCCTCGACCTGCGCATGGCATCGGCCACGGGAATCCCGGTGTTCGTGGCGGACGATCCGCTGGACAGCGTGGCGATGGGGTGCGGCAAGTGCGTGGAGGACTTCGACGGGCTGGAGCGGGTGATGTCTGCGGCGTAGGGCTTTGGCGGGCGGGCGATGCCGCCTGCGGGGGCTGCCCACCCACCGTGTCCGCCCCCGTCACCGCGGGGCAATCAGGCGGGTGGGGAGGGAGGGAAAGGCTTGTTCGTGGAGGCTGGTGCTGCGGGGTGAACGGACGGGTGGGTGGGAGAGCTTGTGCGTGCAGGGGGCACCGCGGGGCAAGCATCGGCCTCAGGCCAAGCTCCCCGCCGGGAGCGTCGCCAGGACCTCGTAGGACCCTGCCCGGGGCCCCGCCGAGAAGCTGCCGCCCACCGTGCGGACCCGCTCGGCCATCCCCGCGGTGCCAGTCCCGGCGGAGACGGGCGACGAAGAAGGCCCCGCCCCGGGCAGGGCGTTGCGCACGCTCACCCGAAGGTGCCCGCCGGCCACCCGTACCCGCACATCCACCCGCTCCCCCGGCGCATGCTTCGCCGCGTTCGTCAGACACTCCTGCACCACCCGGTGCACGGCGGCCTGGCGGATGGGCGAGAGGCGGTGGGCGGACCCGTCGACCTGGAGGTCGACCGGCGTGCCCGCGCGCTCACTGCGTTCGGCCAGTTCGGGCAGCGCGTCCAGGCCGGGCGTGGGCGCCCCGTCCACGCCCCGCCGCACGATGATCTCGTTCAGCATCCGGTGCGCCGACCGCGCCGTCTCCGAGAGCTCCTCGAAGCCGTCCTCGAAGTCACCTCCCGACGCCCGCCGCGCGAGCACCTGCGAGCGCACGCTCAGCAGCGTCAGCTCACGGCCGACGAAGTCGTGCACGTCCCGTGCGATACGGGACCGCTCCCGCTGGACCGCGTGCAGCGCATCCGTCTCGGCCCGCTGCGCCTGCAGCGCACGGACCAGGTCCTGGCGGTTGGCCGCGACGCCGACCCCCGCGGCGAGCACACCGATCGGCACGACCAGGCTGAGGAAGGAGCTCAGGCTGTCCCCGCGGTGCACCGGCCAGCCGGGCAGGGTGAACATCACGTACGCGAAAGCCACATAGCCGAGCACGCCGAACGTGCCGGCGAGACGGCCCCGGTACCTGCCCAGGGAGTACAGCGCGAACTGGGCGAGGGTCAGCTCGTGCAGCCAGCCGACGAGCGCGAGCGCGACCGCGTACGTCACCCAGGGCGCGGCACGGCGCAGCAGCAGGGAGGCGGCGCCGAGGGTGAGGACCAGGGCGGCGAGGGGGCCGTTGAGGGAGTTGTCCGCCTCGGCGAGGCCGGGGATGTCCAGGCTCATCAGGGCCAGGCAGCTCAGCGCGGTGAGAGCGTCCTGCACCCGGGGCGCACGCGCCCAGCGCCCGGCGTGACGGCGGCCCGCGGCCGCCGCCCCGCGAAGCGCCTGGGCGGCGGGCAGGTCGTGCATGGATCCATCATCCAAGGTCTTTCTGCCCGAATCATCAGACTTATGACCTTTATTTCGTGAAGTGTGACACGTCGGCGTGGCGGTCCCCGAAAGGCCTTCTCCGGGGGTCAAATCAGACCATGTGGTATGCCCAGAACCCCGGCCGACGGACCCGCCAGCTCCTCGGCGACGGCGCGGTCCTGCTCTGGACCGCGCTGTGGACCGGCGCCGCCGTCGTCGCCTACCGGCTGGCCTGTCTGCTCACCCGCCCCGCGCCGGAGGCACCGCCCCCGCCCATCGGCGACCCCTCCCGCCTGCCGCTGGTCGGTGATCGCGTCGACGCCGCGCTACGGGCCGCCGCCGACATCGCCGGAGCCGGGGACCCGGTGACCGTGCGCGCCGCGGTGATCGTGGGCGCCGTCGCCGTCTTCCTCGTACCCGTCGGCCTCGTGCTCAGCAGCTGGCTCCCCCGGCGTCTGCGCTGGATCCGGCAGGCCGCCGCCGCCCAGGAGCTCGCCGCGAGCTACGACGGCCGCGAGCTGCTCGCCCTGCGCGCCCTGCTGCGGCCCCTGGACGAGGTCGCACGGACCGCGTACGAACTCCCTGACGCCACCGCGGGCAGCCTCGCCGAGGGGTGGCGCGGCGGCGACCCCGACATCATCGACGCGCTCGCCGAGGCGGAGCTGGTGCGCCTCGGCCTGCACATCGCCGAGCAGGAGACAGGGGCGGAGCAGGAGACGGCCCCCGAAAACGGGACAGGGCCCCTGGAACCCTGCGGTCCCATGGGCCCTGTCTCGACTGCCTGACTGGACTGACTGAACTGACTGCCTGACCGGCTAGGCCTGCGGCAGACCGTCCAGCTGGGCCTGGAGGCGGGCGATGTCGCCGTCCGCCTTGGTGAGGCGGCCGCGGATCTTGTCGACCACGTTGTCCGGCGCCTTCGCCAGGAACGCTTCGTTGCCGAGCTTCGCCGTGGCCTGCGCCTTCTCCTTCTCGGCCGCCGCGAGGTCCTTGGCGAGGCGCTTTCGCTCCGCCGCGACGTCGATCGTGCCGGACAGGTCGAGGGCGACCGTGGCGCCCGAGACCGGCAGCGTGGCGGTGGCCGCGAAGCCCTCGCCCTCCGGCTGGAGGCGCAGGAGCTGGCGGATGGCCGCCTCGTGCGGGGCGAGCGCCGTGCCGTCCAGGGAGAGCCGGGCCGGGACCTTCTGGCCCGGCTGGAGCCCCTGGTCGGCGCGGAAGCGGCGGACCTCGGTGATGACCTGCTGGAGGGTCTCGATCTCCCGCTCGGCACCGGCATCACGGAAACCGCTGTCGGACGGCCACTCGGCGATCACGAGGGACTCGCGGCCGGTGAGGGTCGTCCAGAGCGTCTCCGTCACGAACGGGACGATCGGGTGAAGGAGGCGCAGCGTCACGTCGAGGACCTCACCCAGGACGCGGCCCGACACCTTCGCGGCCTCGCCGCCGCCCATGAACGTCGTCTTGGACAGCTCGACGTACCAGTCGAAGACCTCGTCCCACGCGAAGTGGAAGAGGGCGTCCGACAGCTTGGCGAACTGGTAGTCGTCGTAGAACGCGTCGACCTCGGCGACCGTCGCGTTCAGGCGGGACAGGATCCAGCGGTCCGTCGCCGAGAGCTGCTCCACGGGCGGGAGTGCACCCTCGATCGTGGCGCCGTTCATCAGCGCGAAGCGCGTGGCGTTCCAGATCTTGTTGGCGAAGTTCCGCGAACCCTGGACCCAGTCCTCGCCGATCGGCACGTCGACACCGGGGTTGGCGCCGCGGGCCAGCGTGAAGCGGACGGCGTCCGAGCCGTACTTGTCCATCCAGTCGAGCGGGTTGACCGCGTTGCCGAAGGACTTCGACATCTTCTTGCCGAACTGGTCGCGGACCATGCCGTGCAGCACGATCGTGTGGAACGGCGGGGTGCCGTCCATCGCGTACAGGCCGAACATCATCATCCGGGCGACCCAGAAGAAGAGGATGTCGTAGCCGGTGACCAGGACGGAGTTCGGATAGAACTTCGCCAGGCTCTCGGTCTCCTCGGGCCAGCCGAGCGTGGAGAACGGCCACAGACCGGACGAGAACCACGTGTCCAGGACGTCGCTGTCCTGGGTCCAGCCCTCGCCGGTGGGCGCCTCGTCGTCGGGTCCGACGCAGACGACCTCGCCGTTCGGCCCGTACCAGACGGGGATTCGGTGGCCCCACCACAGCTGGCGCGAGATGCACCAGTCGTGGAGGTTGTCGACCCAGTCGAAGTAGCGCTTCTCCATCTCCTGCGGGTGGATGGCGACCTTGCCGTCGCGGACCGCGTCACCGGCGGCCTTGGCGAGGGGGCCGACCTTGACCCACCACTGCATCGACAGGCGCGGCTCGATGGTGGTCTTGCAGCGCGAGCAGTGGCCCACGGAGTGGGTGTACGGGCGCTTCTCGGCGACGATGCGGCCCTCGGCGCGCAGGGCGCCGACGATGGCGCTGCGGGCCTCCAGGCGATCCAGGCCCTGGAAGGGGCCGGGGACCGTGATGACCGCGTGCTCGTCCATGACCGCGATGTTCGGCAGGTCGTGGCGCTGGCCGATCTCGAAGTCGTTCGGGTCGTGCGCCGGGGTCACCTTGACGGCGCCGGTGCCGAACTCGGGGTCGACGTGCTCGTCGGCCACGACGGGGATCGTGCGGTCGGTCAGCGGCAGCTTGATCTGCTTGCCGACCAGGTGCTTGTACCGCTCGTCGTCGGGGTGGACCGCGACGGCGGTGTCACCGAGCATCGTCTCGGCGCGGGTGGTGGCGACGACGATGGTCTCGTCACCCTCGCCGTACTTCATCGAGACGAGCTCGCCGTCGTCGTCCTGGTACTCGACCTCGATGTCCGAGATCGCCGTCAGACAGCGCGGGCACCAGTTGATGATGCGCTCGGCGCGGTAGATCAGCTCGTCGTCGTAGAGCTTCTTGAAGATGGTCTGGACGGACTGGGAGAGGCCCTCGTCCATCGTGAACCGCTCGCGCGACCAGTCGACTCCGTCGCCGAGGCGGCGCATCTGCCCGGAGATCTGGCCGCCGGACTCGTCCTTCCACTGCCAGACGCGCTCGATGAACTCCTCGCGGCCCAGGTCGTGGCGGGACTTGCCCTCCTTGGCGAGCTCGCGCTCCACGACGTTCTGGGTGGCGATGCCGGCGTGGTCCATGCCCGGCTGCCACAGCGTCTCGAAGCCCTGCATGCGCTTGCGGCGGGTGAGGGCGTCGATGAGCGTGTGCTCGAAGGCGTGGCCCAGGTGCAGGGAGCCCGTGACGTTCGGCGGCGGGATGACGACGGTGTATGGAGGCTTCTCGCTCGCCGCGTCGGCGGAGAAGTAGCCGCGTTCTACCCAGCGCTCGTACAGCGTCCCCTCTACCTCGGCCGGCGCGTACTGGGTCGGCAGTTCGGTGATGGGCGCTGAATTCTGCTGCTGAGTGTTCTCGGTCACCGGGCCAGTTTAGAGGTGTCACAGACCCGTCCCGAAACCGGATTCTTCAGTAACGGTTGCGGCCCGGTGCCCCATGGCGCTCCGGCGTCGGTCAGGATGTCGGCATCACATAAGCGTTCGGAGGGGAACCCACGCGATGAGCTACAACCAGCCTGGCCCGTACGGCGGGCAGCAGCCCCAGCAGCCCGGTCCTTACGGGCAGCAGCCGGGTCAGCCTGGCCCCTACGGCCAGCCGCCGCAGGCACCCCAGCCCGGCTACGGCTACCCCCAGCAGCCGCCCCAGGGCGTCCCTCCGCAGCAGGGCGGCTACAGCCAGCCGCAGCAGCCGGGTCCGTACGACATGAACCAGCAGGGCGGCCCGTACGGGCAGGTCCCGCCGCCCCCGCCCGCGGGTGGCGGCAGCGGCAAGAAGACCGGCCTCATCATCGGCGCGGTCGTGGCGCTCGTCGCGATCGGCGGCGGCGTGTGGTGGTTCACGGCGGGCAAGGACGACAGCTCCTCGTCGGCGGGCAACGCGGCGGTGTCGGACGACGGGGCGCACAAGCTGGTCACGCCCGAGACGGTGCTCTCCGAGTACAAGAAGCAGGCGTCGACCGGTGACGGCTTCAACGACGACGACATGGAGCGGGCCGAGAAGGACGGCGTCAAGAACGGCAAGCCCGTCGACGCCGAGTACCAGTCGGGCGACAAGAGCAACCCGCTGGCGCAGAAGATGATCAAGTTCATGGGCGTCTACGGCGAGATCGACAACCCGTCCAAGGTGGTCGACGGGATGTTCGACAAGATGAAGACGGAGTCCGAGAAGGAGGACGCCTCCACCTCCACCGGCAAGCTCATCGGCAGCCCGAAGAGCTTCGACGCGGACGGCGCGGTCCTCAAGTGCCAGGAGACGGAGGTCAAGGGCGGCGGCTCCGGGCCGAAGTCCATCCGCATGCCCGTCTGCATCTGGGGCGACAACAGCACGCTCGGCATCGTGATCCCGGTCGACATGGCGTCCGCCATGACCGGCAAGGGCGCCTCGCTCGGGGACGCGGCGGACACGGCGTCCAAGCTCCGCAAGGAAGTCCGCGTCAAAGCCTGACGCACTGACGGGCGCGACGTCGCGCACAGCAGCCCCGGTCGCTTCGGCCGGGGCTGCTTCCGTCAGGATGTCGGGATCACATAAGCGCACTCACGGGGGAACCCACGCATGAGCTACAACCAGCCCGGTCCTTACGGCCAGCAGCCGCAGCAGCCCGGCCCCTACGGTCAGCAGCCGCAGGCACCCCAGCCCGGCTACGGCTACCCGCCGCAGGCCCCGCAGGGCGTGCCGCCGCAGCAGCCGGGTCCTTACGGCCAGCAGCAGGCCCCGTACGGGCAGCAGCCGCAGGCTCCCTACGGGCAGGTCCCGCCGCCTCCGCCGCAGGGTGGCGGCAAGAAGACCGGCGTCATCATCGCCGCCGTGGTCGCGGTCGTCGCGGTGGCCGTGGGGGGCTACTTCGTTCTCGCGGGCGGTGATGACGACAAGGGCAAGGGCGGCGGCTCCTCGAACGTGGCGGGCGGCGGAGGCGACGAGTCCGGCGTCAAGGACGACGGGCCGCACAAGCTGATCACGCCGGAGACGGTCCTCACCGACTACAAGAAGGGCGAGGACGGCGCCAGCGAGAGCGGAATGAGCTCCAGCGACGTCAGGGAAGCCGAGAAGCACGGCGTCAAGAACGCCAAGGACGTCGCGGGCCAGTACCAGTCGGGCGACAAGAGCAACCCGCTGTCGCAGAAGATCCTGCAGTTCAACGGCGTCTACGGCGAGATAGCGGACCCCGAGAAGGTCGTCGACGCGATGTTCGGCGAGGCCGAGAAGAACGCCCAGGAAGGCGCCGGCAGCACCAGCGGCGGCGAGAAGATGACGCTGGTCGGCAGCCCCAAGTCGTACAGCCCCGCCGGGCTCGACGGCGCGGTGCTCAAGTGCCAGGAGATGAAGCTCGACTTCGGCTCGTCGACGTCGGCCGGCAGCAGCCAGGGCCCGAGCGAGATGTCGATGGCCACCTGCATCTGGGGTGACAACAGCACGCTCGGCATCGTGATCACCACGGACGTGGCGAACGCGATGGGCGGCAAGAGCGCCGACCTCGACGAGGCCGCGGAGAAGACCGCCAAGTTCCGCAAGGAAGTCCGCGTCAAGCTCTGACGGCAGCGCGGTACAGCACCACATGAGAGGGGCGCCCGGCGATCGAATCGCCGGGCGCCCCTCTCACGTACGTCACGCAGCCCTGGAAGCTACGCGGACTTCATCTCGCCCGTCCCCGGGCCCCGCGCGTCACGCGGCACCAGGGTCGGGTTCACGTTCGAGTGGACGACATCCGCCGTGATGACCACGCGGGCCACGTCCTTGCGGGACGGGACCTCGTACATCACCGACTGGAGGACCTCCTCCATGATGGCGCGCAGGCCGCGCGCGCCGGTCTGGCGCAGGATCGCCTGGTCGGCGATGGCCTCGAGCGCCTCGCGCTCGAAGTCCAGCTCCACGCCGTCGAGTTCGAACAGGCGCTGGTACTGCTTCACGAGTGCGTTGCGCGGCTCCACCAGGATCTGGAGCAGGGCCTCGCGGTCCAGGTTGTGGACCGAGGTGATCACGGGGAGGCGGCCGATGAACTCCGGGATCATCCCGAACTTCACCAGGTCCTCCGGCATGATGTCCTCGAACCGGTCCTTCTCCTGCAGCTCGCGCTTGGAGTGGATCGTGGCGCCGAAGCCGATGCCCTTCGCGCCCGCCCGCGACTCGATGATCTTCTCGAGGCCGGCGAACGCGCCGCCCACGATGAAGAGCACGTTCGTCGTATCGATCTGGATGAACTCCTGGTGCGGATGCTTGCGGCCGCCCTGCGGGGGCACCGAAGCCGTCGTGCCTTCCAGGATCTTGAGCAGGGCCTGCTGGACGCCTTCTCCCGAGACATCGCGCGTGATCGAAGGGTTCTCGCTCTTGCGGGCCACCTTGTCGATCTCGTCGATGTAGATGATGCCCGTCTCGGCCTTCTTGACGTCGTAGTCAGCGGCCTGGATGAGCTTCAGGAGGATGTTCTCGACGTCCTCGCCGACATAGCCCGCCTCCGTGAGCGCCGTCGCGTCAGCGATGGCGAACGGGACGTTCAGCATGCGCGCGAGCGTCTGCGCGAGCAGCGTCTTGCCGGAACCGGTCGGGCCGAGCAGCAGGATGTTGGACTTCGCGAGTTCGATCGCGTCGTCACGGCCCTGCGCGCCGCCGGCCTCCCCGGCCTGAACCCGCTTGTAGTGGTTGTAGACCGCTACCGAGAGGGCCTTCTTCGCGGGCTCCTGGCCCACGACGTACCCCTCGAGGAACTCGTAGATCTCGCGAGGCTTGGGGAGTTCCTCCCACCGCACCTCGCTCGTCTCCGCGAGCTCTTCCTCGATGATCTCGTTACAGAGGTCGATGCACTCATCGCAGATGTACACACCGGGACCTGCGATGAGCTTCTTGACCTGCTTCTGACTCTTCCCGCAGAACGAGCACTTGAGCAGATCGCCGCCGTCACCGATGCGTGCCACGAGGTGCTTCCCCTTCGCCTGGGAGACGCCACGTTCAGCGACTCCTGGTGCCTCATATCTGACGGTACCTTGCCCGGCCCCCCGTACGGGCCCCCCTTGGCACGGTTCACTTTGACGTGAACCGTGCCAGGGAACGGCAGATGCTACAGCCCTGCGTCAGACGACCGACGAGTTGTTCATCTTCCGAGTGGAGATGATCTGGTCGATCAGGCCGTACGCCAGCGCGTCCTCGGCCGTGAGGATCTTGTCGCGCTCGATGTCGTCGCGGATCTTCTCGATCGGCGTCGTGGAGTGCTTGGCCAGCATCTCCTCGAGCTGCGCGCGCATCCGGAGGATCTCGTTCGCGGCGATCTCCAGGTCGGAGACCTGACCGCGGCCCGTCTCGCTGTAGGGCTGGTGGATCAGCACACGGGCGTTCGGGAGCGCCATGCGCTTGCCCGGCGTACCCGACGCGAGGAGCACGGCGGCGGCCGAGGCGGCCTGGCCCATGCAGACGGTCGAGACGTCCGGCTTCACGAACTGGATGGTGTCGTAGATGGCCGTGAGGGCCGTGAACGAGCCACCGGGGCTGTTGATGTAGATGGAGATGTCGCGGTCCGGGTCCATCGACTCCAGGCACAGGAGCTGCGCCATGACGTCGTTGGCGGACGCGTCGTCGATCTGCACGCCGAGGAAGATCACGCGCTCCTCGAAGAGCTTCGCGTACGGGTCGTACTCACGCACGCCCTGCGAGGTGCGCTCGACGAAGCGCGGGATGACGTAGCGGGATTCGGCGGAGGGGCCGGTGTACTCGGCGGAGGCGCCGCTGTACTCGGCCTGGGTGCGCTCGTAGAGGCCGCTGCCGGGGTAGTTCTTCATCTCTGTAGGTCTCCTGAGGAGCGTGGGCTGGGTCGGCTTCGGAGGGCTGAGCGGTGGGCTCAGGCTCCGGTGCCGCCGCCGCCCGGCATGCTGGCCGCGTTGGGCATGATGTCGTCGATGAGGCCGTACGCCTTGGCCTCTTCCGGGTCGAACCAGCGGTCACGGTCCGAGTCGTGCGTGACCTGCTCGACGGTCTGACCCGTGTGGAACGCGGTGAGATCGGCCATCTTCTTCTTGGTCAGAAGGAGACGCTCGGCGTGGATCTTGATGTCCGACGCGGAGCCCGCGAGTCCCGCGGAGGGCTGGTGGATCAGGATCTCGGCGTTCGGCAGCGCGAAGCGCTTGCCGGGGGTGCCGGCGCTGAGCAGGAACTGGCCCATCGAGGCCGCCATGCCCATCGCGATCGTCACCACGTCGTTCTGGATGTACTGCATGGTGTCGTAGATCGCCATGCCGGCCGTGATGGATCCACCAGGGCTGTTGATGTAAAGGAAAATGTCCTTGTCCGGCTCTGCGGCAAGGAGCAGCAGCTGCGCGGTGATCTTGTTGGCGATGTCGTCGTCCACGGCCTGGCCGAGGAAGATGATCCGCTCGTTGAGCAGCCGGTTGTAGACCTGGTCGCCGAGGCCACCACCGATGGAGGGGTCGCCGGCGGCGGAGGGCATCAGATTCGTCACGTATCCACCTGCTCGTCTTACGACGGCGCCGGGCCGTCTCACGTCTTCTTCTGAGGCTAGGGACCCCGCGTGCTCGCCGCTCCGGGGCGGCTTCGGGGACTCCCCTGCCCTCGTATTCATGGACCCTAACGCTCAGCCCCCTCCGGGGAATCCCGCAAAGGTGACTGTTCGCTGTGAGCGCAGGTTCTGGCGGGGGCGCCTCGTCAGGGCCGCCGGGGAGCCCCGACAGGGGCACGGGGACTGCGCGGCCCGCGCCCCTTCGGGCGCGACAGGCCCCCGGGATCGAGATCCCGGGGGCCTGTCGTACGAGCGTCAGAGCGAAGCTCAGGCTTCGGTCTTCTCTTCGGCGGAGTCGGACGTCTCGGAAGCCTGCTCGCCCTCGGCGGCAGCCTCTTCCTCGTCGTCGTCGAGGTCCACGACCTCGCCGTTCGTGTCCTTGACCGTCGCGGCCTCCACGACGACCGCGAGGGCCTTGCCGCGGGCGACCTCGCCGACCAGCATCGGGACCTGGCCGCCTTCGACGACGGCCTGGGCGAACTGGTCGGGGGACATGCCGGAGGACTGCGCGCGACGCATGAGGTGCTCGGTGAGCTCCTCCTGGTTCACGTTCAGCTTCTCCTTGTTGACGAGCTCGTCGAGGACGAACTGCGTCTTGATGCCCTTCTCGGCCTGCTCCTTGGTCTCGGCGTCGAACTCTTCCTCGGTCTTGCCCTGGATCTCCAGGTACTTCGCGAGGTCGAGGCCCATCTGGCCGAGCTGGTGGTTCACCAGGTTGTGCTTGCGGGTCTCGATCTCGTCCGCGAGGAGCTTCTCGGGGACGGGGACCTCGACCAGCTCGAGCAGCTTCTCCAGGACGCGCTCCTGCGCCTGGGTCGCCTGGTCGTACTGCTTCATGTTCTCGAGGCGCTTGCGGCTGTCGGCCTTGACCTCGTCGAGGGTGTCGAACTCCGACGCGAGCTGCGCGAAGTCGTCGTCGAGCTCCGGCAGTTCACGGGCGGCGACCTGGGTGACCTTGACGGTCACCTCGGACTCCTTGCCCGCGGCGGAGCCGCCCTTGAGCTCGGAGGTGAAGGTGGCCTCGCCACCGGCCTCCAGGCCCTTCACGGCCTCGTCGATGCCCTCGAGGAGCTCGCCGGAGCCGATCGTGTACGAGACGCCGGACGCGACGCCGTCCTCCAGGACCTCGCCCTCGACCTTGGCCTCCAGGTCCAGCGTCACGACGTCGCCGTCCTCGGCGGCACGCTCGACCGGCGAGGTGGACGCGAAGCGCTCACGGAGCTCCTCGACGGCCTTCTCGACGTCTTCGTCGCTGACCTCGACGGCGTCGACCTCGACCTCGATGCCGGAGTAGTCCGGGATCTCGATCGCGGGACGGATGTCGACCTCAGCGGTGAAGTTGAGGGTCTCGTTGTCCTTCAGCTCGGTGATGTCCACCTCGGGCTGGCCCAGGACGTTGAGCTCGGCCTCGTTCACGGCCTCGGTGTAGAACTTCGGGAGCGCGTCGTTGACGGCCTCTTCGAGGACGGCGCCACGGCCGAACCGCTGGTCGATGACTCGGGCCGGGATCTTGCCCTTGCGGAAGCCCTTCACCGTGACCTGCTGGTTGATCTTCTTGTAGGCCGCGTCGAGGCTTTCCTTGAGCTCCTCGAAGGGCACCTCAACAGTGAGCCGAACCCGGGTCGGGTTCAGGGTCTCCACGGCGCTCTTCACGGTTCGGTCTCCTTGGGGCTGACTTCTTGGGATTGAGCCCGGCTCAGAGACACACGGGCACACAGCTTGCATAGTAACGGCAAGCGGGAGCCGACCCACAATGCGATCTTGTGAGGGAGATCTTGCTGGTCGGGGTGGCGGGATTTGAACCCACGGCCTTCCGCTCCCAAAGCGGACGCGCTACCAAGCTGCGCCACACCCCGTCGGTGCGACACGTAGGGTACATGCCTGCAGGCAGTGCGGCGCCCGCTTAATCGCGAGTACGTACGGGGTGTGCGGGGAGGGCGTCCGACCCGCTACGATGCTTGCCGTGCCGCGGTCGCTGACCAGCAGCGTCCTCGACGTTCCGCGGTGCGAGCCGTGCGGGTGTAGCTCAATGGTAGAGCCCTAGTCTTCCAAACTAGCTACGCGGGTTCGATTCCCGTCACCCGCTCTCTGTGGCCTCAGGCCCGGTTCCCAGGAACCGGGCCTGAGGCATTTCCGCGTCCCGCCGCCCGTGTCCCTCTTTGGGTGACCTCACCTGCACGGCAGTGCGCACACAGCCGCGTACGCACTGCCGCCGTGGGTGCCGCTCAGAAGCTGATCGAGTTGATGGTCTCGGCCACCTCATTGAGGAAGCGGTTTATGGAGGGGGCCATTCCGGTTGAGGCGAGGAAGAACCCGAAGAGCACCGCCACGATGGCGGGCCCCGCTTTGATCGATCCACCGCGGATCAGCACGATGAGGATGATCGCCAACAGCAACACCACTGACAGCGAAATGGCCACACTGATCACACCCTAGGTCGGTCTCTCCCCGGCCCGGGGGGTACGACCCCGCACACCCCCGCCAGGACCATCGTGCCACCAACGCGCCTTCCGTATGCGGCAGGTGACACATCGTCGGCCAAGGCCTCCGGCGCCCGGCGCGGACCCGGCGCGCGCGTGCGCCCTTGGGGCACATGAACCCCGCGCCCCCGCACGGCAATTCGAAGCCCGCGCGTCGCCGCTAATTCGGCTTGATCGTTTCCATCGCCACACAACTCGTTCGCCAGAAATTCGAATTGTCGCCAGGCGCACATCACCGGTTCCACAAAGAGCCAATCAATCGGACGTTTCACCAGAGTCGCCTGCGGGCGTTATGCAACGTTTAAGGGGGATGAGTTGTGACGTACCGGACATTCATCCTGTCATATCGACGGTGAATCGACCGTGACAGGGGGTAAATCCCCCTGTCCACTCCGATGATTTCTGGGTACTCGGACCTCAATAGCCCTGATCCGTCTGTGATTGAGCTGACAGGCGAGTTGGGGGTTTTACGAATACACACAAGCGACGCTAGGGTGCCTCAGATGTTCCACGCTGCCACCATCCCCGCAAGCGCAGTGCGGTCCAGGATCGTCTCACCGAGCTCTTGGTGGGAGGGCCTGTGACGAACTCGGTTCAACCGCACGGCCGCCACCGGGCGCCGCTCCCCCCGGCACACGTGCCCGCGGACGGAGTTCCAGGCCCCCGCGCCCCCCAGTCCACCATGGCCGCGACCGTTCCCCACGCCCCGGCCGGCCCCACCGCTCGCCCCGGCTCGACGAGCCCCTCCGGCTCCACGGGCCACTCCGCTCCCACGGGCAGACCCGCATCCACGGGTCAACCCGCCAAGCAGCGCGACGCGTTCTTCGACAACGCCAAGTACCTGGCGATCGTCCTGGTCGCGATGGCGCACTCCTGGGAGCCGCTGACCGACGGGAGTCGCAGCGCGGAAGCGCTGTACATGACCGTCTACACGTTCCACATGCCGGCGTTCATCCTGATCTCCGGCTATTTCTCACGCAGCTTCGACATGCGGTCCGACCGGCTCAAGCGCCTGGTGACCGGCGTAGCCGTGCCGTACGTCATCTTCGAGGTCGCGTACACCCTCTTCAAGCGCTACGCGGACAACGATCCGACGCAGCCGATCAGTCTGCTCGACCCCTGGTACCTCACCTGGTTCCTGGTCGCGCTCTTCGTCTGGCGTCTGACGACCCCGCTGTGGAAGCTGGTCCGCTGGCCGATTCCGCTCGCGCTCGGTGTCGCGGTGCTCGCCTCGGTCTCGCCGGACATCGGTGACGACCTCGATCTGCAGCGCGTGCTGCAGTTCCTGCCGTTCTTCGTGCTCGGCCTCTTCATGAAGCCCGAGCACTTCCAGCTCGTGCGGCGCCGCGAGGTGCGGCTGCTCTCCATCCCGATCTTCGCGAGCGCGCTGCTCCTCGCGTACTGGGCCGCTCCCCGTATGACGTCGGCCTGGTTCTACCGCCGGGACAGCGCACAGGAGTTGGGTGCGCCGTGGTGGGCCGGTGTCGTGATGACGCTGGCGCTGTTCGGCTGCTCGGCCATCCTGACCGCGTGCTTCTTCGCGTGGGTTCCGCGCCGGAAGATGTGGTTCACGGTGCTCGGCGCGGGCACGCTGTACGGCTACCTGCTGCACGGGTTCCTCGCCAAGGGCTCGCGTTTCTGGGGCTGGTTCGACAACTACGAGTGGATGCACACGCCGGTCGGTCAGGTGATCGTGACGCTGGTGGCCGCGGCTGTGGTGACGCTCCTCTGTACGCCTCCGGTGCAGCGGATGTTCCGCTTCGCCATGGAGCCGAAGATGGAGTGGGCGTTCAAGCGGGATGCCGCGGCGTTGGCCCGGGAGCGGGCCAAGTCCTCTTCGTAGCCGGTTCATGTTCGTAGCCGGTTCAACACCGGGTCACCGGGCGGGGTTCAGCCCGGTGACCCGATGCCCAACAGGGCGCGCATGTTGGCGTACTTGGCCGTGAGGCGAGTGCGGGTCGGCCCGTCCAGCTCTGCCAGACGGGCCGGATTCGCGTTGTGGGCCAGGTCCGCTTCCTTGACCAGGCGGGCACCGGGGGTGTCGAGGATGCGCCGCGCGTACGTCTCCGGAGCCTCGCCCGGCTGCTTCGTCAAAGCCCGGACGATGTCCTTCGTGTACGGGGTCAGGGCCGCTGTCTCCAGCCACCGCTCGCTCAGGGCGTGGTCCTCGATCGCGTCGTGCAGCCAGGCCGCGGCGATCTGTTCCGGTGAGCCGCCCCGGGACCGCACGCCGTCCGCCACGGCCCGCAGATGCTCCGCGTAGGGACGGCCCGCCTTGTCCCGCTGGGTGGCGTGCGCCTCGCGGGCGATGGCTTCCACTTCCGCGAGGGGCAGTGTGTGGCTGGGCTTCATACGGCCATTCTTACGGCCTCGGCTCCCTGAGCGCCGCCCTTGCCGGCAGCGCCGTGGCCGCGAGGCCGAGTGCCAGGGTCGCCGCCACGAACGATCCGTACAGCAGCGGCGGGATGTACGGCGACTCCCCCGTCAGGCCGTTCATCATGGGGACCAGCGTGGCCAGTGCGATCGCCGAGCCGATCACGATGCCCGCGCAGGCGACCAGGAGCGCCTCCCACCGGACCATCACCATCACCTGGCGCCGGGTGGAGCCGATCAGGCGCAGCGTGCCGAGTTCACGGCGGCGGTCAAGGACCGTCATCACCAGGGTGTTGACCGCGGCGATCGCCGCGAATCCGCCGAGGACGGCCGCCATCACCGCGTTCGCCCAGGCGTTGACCGCACGGTCCGTGGACTGGGCGGTGGCGTAGCCGTCGCGGTCCCGGAGGGTGCCGAGCGCGCTGAGGGCACTGCGGACCTGCGGCGCCCCGCCCTTCGTCCAGATCTCCGAGGAGAAGGACGAGGTCACGTGCTGCTTCAGGTCCGCCGCGGGGAGCGTGACCTGGGAGAGGCCGAGACCCCGGTCGTACGTGGCCACCACCTTGGGTGACGCCTTCGTGCCGTCGGGCATGCGCAGGGCGAGGCGCTCGCCCGTCTTCACGTGCGCGGACTCCGCGAGCTTCGCGTCGACGGCGATCTCCCCCTTGCCGAGCGAGGCCATCGTGCCCGTCCTGACGCCCAGGTCCTGGACCCTGGCCAGGTCACGGGACGAGCCCGTCACGCCCTGCGTCGACGCCGACTCCAGCCAGCGGTCGCCGCCCGAACCCAGCGGTACCAGGACGGAGGTCTTGAGGAGGCCCACGGCCGAGGTGACGCCCGGGGCCTGCCCCGCCTTCGTCACCCCGTCGGCGGTCACTCCCGCTCCCGACGCGGAGACGATGTGATCCGCGGTGATGCCGTCGCGCTGCTGGTCGGACGCCACCCGTTCCTCGCTGGTGTGCATGAAGACGAGGGTCGATGAGAACGCCATCGCGAGCACGATCGGGGTGATCGCCGAGGCCAGACGGCGGGCGTTCGTACGGGAGTTGGCCGCCGCGAGCGAGGCGGACGCGCCCGCGCCGCGCAGCGGGAGTCCGAACAGGGCCGCGCAGCCGCGGGCGACCAGCGGGCCGAGCAGGGCCACGGCGAGCATGAACAGCATGACGATGCCGAGCGCCACGTTGGCCGCGTCGTCACCGGTCAGGGAGGAGGCGATCCCGGCGAGCACACAGCCGCCGACGGCCGCCGCGATCCCCAGCGGCGTACGGATCCAGCCGAAGCGCAGGCGTTCCACGGAGGATTCGCTCAGCGCCTGGCCCGGCCTGATGCGGGAGGGGCGGCGGGCCGCCGCGTAGCCGGAGACCAGGGCGGTGACCACGGCGACGCCGACGGCCGAGACGAGCGGGATGAACGAGACCGAGAGGTCCAGGGCATCGGGGATCGCGCCCTTGTCCTTCAGCTGGCCGAACCACCAGCGGGCGAGGCCGATTCCGGGCAGCACGCCGACCGCTCCCGCGAGGGGCGCGACGAGCAGGGACTCCGTGGCGATGGTGCGGCGGATCTGCCGGGGTGTCGTGCCGATGGCCCGGAGCAGCGCGTACTCGCGGGCGCGCTGGCCGACGGAGAGCGCCACGGTGCCGGCGGCGGTGAACATGGCGACCAGGGCGGCGATCCCGCCGAAGGAGCCGCCGAGACCGGTGAGCATCTCCTGTGCGTAGGCGAGTTCGGAGCCCTCGGCCTCGCTGCGGTCGTCGCCGGTGTGGACGTCCGCCTTCTTGCCGACGGCGTGCGCCACCTGGGACTTGAGGGCGGCGGCCGTGACGCCGTCCTTCGGCAGGACGGCGACGGCGTCCACGCGGCCCGGGTGGCCGGAGAGGCGTATGGCCTCGGAGTCGGTGAACCAGGCGGTGGGTGCGCCCTGTTGCCCTCGTACGGTGCCGGAGATCCGGAAGTCGCGCGGTCCGTCCGCCGTGGTGAGCGTGGTGTGCCCGCCGACGGACGCGCCGGGTGCGGCGAGGACGACCTCGCCCGGGTGCGGGGCGCGGCCCGCGGTCAGCTTCTCGCCGGTGAAGGCGGTGGAGCCCCAGCCGTGGGCGGTGACGCTCTTGCCGCCGGACTGCACCGGGAAGGTGACGTCCGCGACGGCGGCGCGCGCTCCGGGCACCGAACCGGCCTTCGCCACCAGGGAGTCGTCGATGCGGGCCCGGTCGGGCAGCGGGGTGTTCGACTCGGAGCGGCTGTCGCCGCTGCCGGTGACGAAGTGGGCCGTCTGGGACGCCGCGGCCACCACGGGGGCGCCCGCGTACCGGGTGGGCGGCACCGATGCGCGCACCCCTGTCTCCAGGAGGATGCCGCAGGCGGACACGATCAGCGCGGCCATCATCAGGGCGACGAACGTGCCCGCGAAGGCCGCGGGCTTGAAACGGATCGCTGCGCGGGCGAGGCCGTTGGGCATCAGGGTTCTCCGGAGTCGGTGAAGGGGCGGGGCACGGGTGCGGGGCTAGGGCCCTAGGCCGCCGCTGTCGCGTACGCCGGGGCGGTGAGCGTCGTCATGCGGGCCGCGATCTGTGCCGCGGAGGCCCTCTCCAGGCGGTCCACGATCGCGCCGTCGGCGAGGAAGAGCACCCGGTCCGCGTAGGCCGCGGCGGCGGGGTCGTGGGTGACCATCACGACCGTGGCGCCCATGCCGTCGACGGCCGAGCGGAGCAGGGTGAGGATCTCGGCGGCCGTGGTGGTGTCCAGGGCGCCGGTCGGCTCATCGGCGAAGATCACGTCCGGGTTCGTGACCAGGGCGCGGGCGATCGCGACGCGCTGCTGCTGGCCACCGGAGAGCTCGCCGGGGCGGCGCTTGTGCTTGTCGCCGCCGAGGCCGACGCGCTGGAGCAGGTCGGCGGCCCTGCGGCGGTCGGGGCGGTGGCCCGCGAGGCGCATCGGCAGGACGACGTTCTGCTCGACGGTCAGCGAGGGAAGCAGGTTGAACGCCTGGAAGACGAAGCCGAGGCGGGTGCGGCGCAGGGCGGTCAGCTTGTTCTCGCTCATGGACGTGATCTCCGTGCCGCCCAGGTGCACCGTGCCCTCGGTGGGCCTGTCGAGTCCGGCCGCGCACTGCAGGAAGGTGGACTTGCCGGAGCCCGAGGGGCCCATGACGGCGGTGAAGCTCCCGCGCTCCAGGGCGAGGTCGATGCCGCTGAGTGCGTGCACGGCGCCGGATCCCCTGCCGTACCTGCGGCGCACGCCGCGCAGTTCGACGGCCCAGTCGGAGCGGCGGGGCGCCTCGCCGGGCATCGGGGGCACCGGGCCTCCGACGGTTTCCTTCTTGCGACGCAGCCCCATGGCTCTCTCCGCCTTCCGTAGGTGATGCCTCGAACGTACGGATTCGGGGGCTCTGTGGACCATGAGGTCCCCCGGCGAATCGGGGGTGGGGATATCCCCCGCAGAGAGCGGATGTCCACCCCACACGTCCGCCCCACCGGGGTGCCGCCACATCGTTTGGTAAGCTAACTATTGACGCGTTCTTGACGCTCCCTTTGCCAACGACGTGCGGAGTGTGCGTCTTCGGATCACCAGGAGGAACGGCATCGGACACGCAGACACCCTGATAGCCATGGGCGGCGCCTTTCTCGCCGCCGCCGTGCTCGCCCGCGTGGGCGGCCGCATCGGACTCCCCACCATTCCGCTCTTCATCCTGGCCGGGATCCTCCTCGGCCCCCACACTCCCGGCGTGGTCCTGCTCTCCAACCCCCACGACCTGGAGATGCTCTCGGCACTCGGCCTGGTGCTGCTGCTCTTCTACCTGGGCCTCGAGTTCCACATGGACGACCTCAAGACGGGCGGCCGCAAGATGGCCCTCGCCGGAGGGACGTATCTCGCGCTGAACGTCGGCGCGGGCCTCGGCTTCGGATTCGCCCTCGGCTGGGGCACCTCCGAGGCTCTGGTCCTCGCCGGGGTGCTCGGCATCTCGTCGTCGGCGATCGTCACCAAGGTGCTCGTCGACACCGGCAGGCTCGGCAACCCGGAGACCAAGCCGATCCTCGGCATCATCGTCGTCGAGGACATCTTCCTGGCGCTCTACCTCGCGGCGCTGCAGCCCGTCCTGTCCGGCGCCGACAGCCTCGCGGCGGCCGTCATGGACGGCGGCAAGGCGTTCGGCTTCCTGCTGCTGCTCGCCCTCGTGGCGCGCTTCGGCACGAAGGTCGTCGGGCGGCTCATGGACACCCGGGACGACGAGCTGCTCGTCATCTCCTTCCTCGGGGCCGCGGTCTTCGTCGCCGGGGTCTCGGAGTGGTTCGGGGTCGCGGACGCGATCGGCGCCTTCATGGTCGGTCTGATGGTGGGCAGCACGGCGTCCGGCGAGCGCGTCCGCAAACTCGTGCACCCGCTGCGGGACGCGTTCGGGGCGATCTTCTTCTTCGGCTTCGGTCTCTCCATCGACCCGGGCGACCTGCCCATGGTGCTCTGGCCGGTGCTCGCCGCCGTGGCGGTGACGCTGCTCATGAACGTCCTCGCCGGACTCGGTGCGGCGCGGATCTACGGCTTCGGGGCGGGCCCCGCGGCGAACATCTCCACCACCCTGCTCGCGCGCGGCGAGTTCGCCCTGATCCTGGCGACCATGGCGGCCACCGCGGGCCTCGACGAACGGCTCTCGCCGTTCATCGCCGGGTACGTGCTGCTGCTCGCGGTGCTCGGACCGCTGGCGGCGGGACGCTCACGGTGGCTGGCCCGGATCCTGCCGGGCGGGCGCGATCCCGTACCGGAGCCGGAGCCCGAGCTGTCAGGCGCTCGCTGACGGCTCCCGGCAGATCAGGAGCAGCGCCCGGTCGTCGTTCACGTCCTTCGCGACCGCCTCGATCAGATGCCACGCGGCGCCGTGGAAGCCGCCCGCCACATAGCGGTCGGCTTCCCCGGTGAGGCGGTCGATGCCCTCGCTGATGTCGCGTTCGGAGGTCTCGACGAGTCCGTCCGTGAACAGCATCAGGACGTCGCCGGGACGCAGGGAGCCCTTCACCGGGTCGAACTGCGCCCCGTCGTAGACCCCCAAGAGCGGTCCCTCCGCGGCCTTCTGCTCCCAGCGGCCGCTGCCCGCGCTCAGCTGGAGGCCCGGCGGGTGGCCCGCCGTGAAGAGTTCGTAGTCGCCGCTCTCCAGGTCGAGGACCAGATGGATCGAGGTCGCGAAGCCCTCGTCCCAGTCCTGGCGCAGGAGGTAGCCGTTGGCCGCGGTCAGGAACGCGTGCGGCGGGAGCGAGCCGAGCAGGCCGCCGAAGGCTCCCGACAGGAGCAGGGCGCGGGAGCCCGCGTCCATGCCCTTGCCGGAGACGTCCGTGAGGACGACCTCCAGGGTGCGGCCGCCGTTCGTGCGGGCCGCGACCACGAAGTCCCCGGAGAAGGACTGGCCGCCGGCGGGCCGCAGGGCCATCTCGCGGTGCCAGCCGCGGGGCAGCTTCGGCAGCTTGCTCTGCACGCGGATACGTTCACGCAGGTCGAAGAGCATCGTTCCGCCGCCGCGCCACGGCACGCCGACCCGGCTGCGGAACTGGGCGATGATCAGCCCGAAGAAACCGCAGGCCGCGACGACCAGGACCACTCCGGGCGTGACCCGTGAGGGCCCTTGCGTGTACGGGCCGAGCTGGACGGACTCCACGATGAGCGCGGCGGCGGCCGTCGCGTACAGGCCGAGCAGGCTGGAGGGCCGCAGGAGCAGGCCGCCGGCCACGATGGGAAGCACGAGCGCGGCGGGCGAGCACCAGACGTTGTTGACGATGGTGAAGAAGGTGATCACCGGGATGGTGACGAGCAGGCCCGCGAGCGCGATCCAGTCCGAGCCGTCGCCCCTGAAGTAGTCGACCCCGGATTTGCGCAGCCCTATGCGAGCCCGGTGGATCCGCTTCTTCATCCGGGCTGTAAACGTCTCGGCTTCCGCTCGCCTGCCTGCCATTGCTCCCGGACCCTATCCACCGGGCCAGGCACTTCGCACGGGAGGTGCCTGTTGTCCCCCGACAGAGGCATGCTGTCAGCCCGCGTAAATCCTGTCGCTCCGCCCGCTTCACCCTGGTAGGCATGGCATATGACGACGGAAATGCGGGAGTTGTGCCAGGAAGACTGGGACGAGTACTACGGGACGCTGGAGCTCGCCTTCGGCGGCGTCGCCGAGGCGAAGGAGGAGCACGAGCTCTGGAACGCGCTGACCGAGTTCGACCGCTTCTTCGGCACCTGGGAGGGCAGTACCTGCGTCGGAACGACGGGAGCGTTCAGCTTCCGCCTCTCCGTGCCGGGCGGCTCCCTGGTGGACGCGGCCGGTGTGACCATGGTCAGCGTCGCGGCGACGCACCGGCGGCGGGGCATCCTTACGTCGATGATGCGGCGCCAGCTCGACGACGTACGCGCGAAGGGTGAGTCCCTGGCCGTGCTCACCGCCTCCGAGCCGGTCATCTACGGACGGTTCGGGTACGGCGCGGCGACGTTCGCGACGAAGGCCGAGATCGACACGGCACGCGTGAGCCTGTCGGTGCCGGCCGGTACCGATGACGTACGCCTTCGGTACGCCAAGCCCGCCGACGTCCACGAGGCGTGCGAGGCGGTGTACGCGCGACGGGTGAGCGAGCGGCCGGGAATGCTGGCCAGGCAGCCCGGCTGGGACCGGCTCGGGCTGCTCGACCCGGAGAGCGAGCGCCAGGGATCGTCGCCACTGCAGTGCGTGGTCGCCGAGCGCGACGGCGAGATCGTCGGGTACGCGCGCTACCAGGTGAAGCCCGACTGGAACGTCGCGGGCCCCTCGGGCACGGTCCGGCTGCGCGACCTGGAGGCCGACGACCCGGCGTCCTGCGCGGCGCTGTGGCGGTTCCTCTTCGGCATCGACCTGACGTCGACGGTCGAGGCGCACAGCCGCCCGACGGACGACGCGGTCTTCCAGCTCGTCTCGGACGTGCGGCGCTGCCGGCTCCAGGTGCGGGACTCGCTGCACGTACGCCTGGTGGATGTGGGGGCCGCCCTCGCGGCCCGCACCTACCGGACGCCGGTGAACCTGGTGTTGGACGTCGAGGACGCCTTCTGCCCCTGGAACGCGGGCCGTTGGCGGCTCACGGGCGACCTGAAGGACGCGACCTGCGAGCGCACCGACGACGACGCCGATCTCGCCCTGCCCGTACGGGACTTGGGCTCGGCCTACCTCGGCGGTGTGTCCCTGGCGTCGCTCGCGGCGGCGGGCCGGGTGCGGGAGCTGCGGCCGGGCGCGCTGGCCGAGGCGACGACGGCGTTCGGCTCGGACGTCGCGCCGTGGCTGCCGCACGGCTTCTAGCCGAGTGCGGCCGGAGGCCTCAGGTGGTCTTCGGCAGCGGGGCCTTGACCTCGCGGGTGGCCAGGTACAGGGCGATCAGCCAGCCGATGATCGAGGCGCCGAAGACGAGGTTGATGAGGAGGATCACCCAGCGGAGCTCCACGCCCCGGTTGAAGGCGATGAGGGACGGGAGCAGGAAGACGGCGACGAAGAGTACGCCGACCGCGATGCCGATCGGCCCGTCTATCCAGTTGGTGTGGAACATGAGACCCCCGTTGAACTGACGTTGAACTGACCATTTCGGTCAAGCGGTGATCTTATGCGAGCCGCCCCTCGGGCTCAGGGCGCCGTTCGCTGGCAGCCGGGGCACCAGAAGAGATTGCGGGCGGCGAGATCGGCGGTGCGGATCTCGCCGCCACAGATGTGGCAGGGCATGGTGGCCCTGCGGTACACGTACACCTCGCCGCCATGGTCGTCCACGCGCGGCGGGCGGCCCATCGCCTCCGGTGTGTGCTCGGGCCTGACGGTGTCGATCCGGTTCAGGCGCACGCCCTCGCGCATCAGGAAGACCAGGTCGTCCCACATCGCCGTCCACTGGGCAGGGCTGATGTCCTTGCCCGGGGTGTACGGGTCGATGCCGTGCCGGAAGAGGACCTCGGCGCGGTAGACGTTGCCGACGCCCGCGATGACCTTCTGGTCCATGAGGAGCGCGGCGATGGTGGTGCGACTGCGGGAGATACGGGCGTACGCGGCGGCCGGGTCGTCGCCGGTCCGCAGCGGGTCCGGGCCGAGGCGGGCGTGTATCGCCTGCTTCTCCTCGTCCGTGATGAGCGCGCAGGTCGTGGGGCCCCGGAGGTCGACGTACGCGTCCTCGGTGGCGATGCGGAGTCGGACGGTGTCCGTGGGCGGGTTCGCCGCGGCCGTGCCGCCGAAGTTCACCTTGCCGAAGAGGCCGAGGTGGATGTGGATCCAGCCGGTGTCCGCGAAGCCCAGGAAGAGGTGCTTGCCGTGGGCCTCCGCGGTGTCCATCTCCTGACCGTTCAGGAGGGCCGCGCTGTCGGAGAACTTGCCCTGGGGGCTGGTGACGCGGAGAGGGCCGCGGTCCTCGAACCGTTCCCGGTGGTCGGCAGCCAGCCGGTGAATGGTGTGCCCCTCAGGCACGGGGTCCTCCCAGGGGGTGCGGATCAATCAGTACTGCCCCTCGGCGCACCGGAGAATCACCGGCTTCGCCGAGTTCGTCCTCAAACGCCGGACGGGCTGAATTTTCAGCCCGTCCGGCGTTTGAGGACATCGTGTACGGGAGTAACGCCTACTGCTGCGGGTGTCCGGCCGGGATGGCGGGCAGCTCACCCGTCTCTTCGTAGCGCGACAGCATGTCGATCCGCCGAGTGTGACGCGCCTCGCCCGAGTACGGCGTCGCCAGGAAGATCTCGACGAACTTCGTCGCCTCTTCCCGCGAGTGCATCCGGCCGCCGATCGACACCACGTTCGCGTCGTTGTGCTCACGCCCGAGGGCAGCGGTCTGCTCGCTCCAGGCGAGGGCGGCCCGCACCCCCTTCACCTTGTTCGCGGCGATCTGCTCCCCGTTGCCGGAGCCCCCGATCACGATGCCGAGCGACTCGGGGTCCGCCGCCGTCTTCTCCGCGGCGCGGAGGCAGAAGGGGGGGTAGTCGTCCTGGGCGTCATAGATGTGGGGCCCGCAGTCGACGGGCTCGTGGCCGTGGCTCTTGAGCCACTCGACCAGGTGGTTCTTCAGTTCGTAGCCGGCATGATCCGAGCCGAGGTACACGCGCATGCGACTGAGTGTGGCACGTCGGGGAGCGGGTAGCGGCGATCGGGGGCCCGGACCTTGGTCACCCTCGGTCACCAGGTCTGGGCCAATGGGCCGGAATACAACGATCCGGAGTCGGGACTTCCGTCACGTTCACCCCTGAGTTTGAATGCGGGGGCTCGTGACCCGAGAACTTAAGGATTCGTCCATGACCTCGCAACCCTCCCTTGCGAAGGCAGACCGCAACCCCGTCGATCCTGGGGATTCGCAGTCTGGAGACACCGGCGACGGCCTCAAGGCCGGGCTGAAGAACCGCCACCTCTCCATGATCGCCATCGGTGGCGTCATCGGTGCCGGCCTCTTCGTCGGCTCAAGCTCCGGTATCGCCGCCGCAGGGCCCGCCATCCTCGTCTCGTACGCCCTCGTCGGCACGATGGTCGTCCTCGTGATGCGGATGCTGGGCGAGATGGCCGCCGCACGGCCCACCTCCGGCTCCTTCTCCACCTACGCCGACCAGGCACTCGGCCGCTGGGCCGGTTTCTCCATCGGCTGGCTGTACTGGTTCTTCTGGGTCGTCGTGCTCGCGGTGGAGGCCACCGCGGGTGCCGTCATCCTCAACGGATGGATACCGGCCGTCCCGCAGTGGGGCTGGGCACTCATCGTGATGGTGGTGCTCACCGCGACGAACCTCGTCTCGGTCGGCTCCTACGGCGAGTTCGAGTTCTGGTTCGCCGGGATCAAGGTCGTCGCCATCGGCGGGTTCGTGATCATCGGTCTGCTCGCCGTCTTCGGCGTGCTGCCCGGCTCCGACAACCCCGGCGCCGGATTCGCGCACCTCACCGACGCGGGCGGGTTCATGCCCAACGGCGCGGGCGCCATCCTCACCGGTGTCCTCATGGTCGTGTTCTCGTTCATGGGCTCCGAGATCGTCACGCTGGCCGCCGGTGAGTCCGAGGACCCGCAGCGCGCCGTCACCAAGGCCACGAACAGCGTCATCTGGCGTATCGGCGTCTTCTACCTGGGCTCGATCTTCGTCGTCATCACGCTGCTCCCGTGGAACGACAAGTCGATCGTCAAGGACGGTTCGTACGTCGCCGCGCTGAACTCGATCGGCATCCCGCACGCCGGTCAGGTCATGAACGTCATCGTCCTGACCGCCGTGCTCTCCTGTCTCAACTCCGGTCTCTACACCGCATCGCGCATGGCCTTCTCGCTCGGCCAGCGCGGAGACGCGCCCAAGGCCTTCGCGCGCACCAACTCCCGCGGTGTGCCGCAGGCAGCGATCCTCGGGTCCGTCGTGTTCGGCTTCGTCGCCGTCTGGTTCAACTACCAGTGGCAGGACACCGTCTTCGACTTCCTGCTGAACTCGTCGGGCGCGGTGGCCCTCTTCGTCTGGCTGATGATCGCGTTCACGCAGCTGCGGATGCGCGGGATCATCCTGCGCGAGCAGCCGGAGAAGCTCGTCGTGAAGATGTGGCTCTTCCCGTACCTGACCTGGGTCACGATCGCGATGATCTCGTTCGTGCTCATCTACATGCTGACCGATGAGGCCGGGCGCAAGCAGGTGCTGCTCTCGCTGCTCGCGGCGGCGTTCGTGGTCGTCTTCTCGCTCGTGCGCGACAAGGTGCGGCCCCGCGACGCCGTCGAGGGCGCCACGGCCGTCGACGCCGGTGACACCCACATCGGCTCCTAGCCGGTGCCGCCGGACGGTGGCGTGGTCGACGTACCCGCCACCGTCGGTGGAGACGTGCTCGGTCCGGGCGGTGGTGCACCGCCCGGACCGCGCGCGGTGACGAACATGACGGCCGCCAACGCGGCCGCCACCAGCAGCACCACGGCGGTCAGCACATGCGGCCGCCAGGCCCTGACCCGATCGCCCGCGGGCTTGCGCGGTGGCCGCGGGGGTGGTCCCGTGAGCACCGCCCGCAACGCCGCCTCCACCTCGTCCAGGTCCGGCCGCCGCGCCGGGTCCTTGGCCAGGAGCCCCGCCAGGAGCGGGCGCAACCCGCTCGGTTCGGACGGCAGTTCGGGCGCGTCGTGCAGGACCGCCACCAGCGTGGTCAGGGCCTCGTCGCGGGCGAAGGGCGAGCTGCCGCGCAGCGCCGTGCAGAGCGTCGCGCCCAGGGACCAGAGGTCGGACGGCGGGCCCTGCGGAGCCCCGGAGACCCGCTCGGGCGCCATGTACTCGGGCGAGCCCACCAGCAGTCCCGTCTGCGTGAGGTGCCCGGTGTCCTGGAGCGCGGCGATGCCGAAATCGGTGAGGACGACCCGGCCGGCCGGACCTCCGGCGCCGATCAGGACGTTCTCCGGCTTGATGTCGCGGTGCACGACGCCCGCCTCGTGCACCTTCCGCAGCGCCGCGGCCAGGGCGAGGCCGACGCGCGCCGCCGCGCGCTCGTCCAAGGGCCCCTCGTCGTCGATGTACCGCGCGAGCGAGCGGGCCTCGACCAGCTCCATGACGATCCACAGCCGGCCGTCCTCCTCGACCATGTCGTGGACGCGTACGACACCGGGGTGGTCGATCCGTGCGCTGGCCCGCGCCTCGCGCAGCGCGCGTTCCCTGCGGACGCGGGCGTCCTCGGCGTCCAGGCCGTCCGCGATGTCGATCCGCATCTCCTTGACCGCGACACGGCGGTCGAGGAGCTCGTCGGCGGCGCGCCACACGCGCCCCATGCCGCCCTGCCCGACCACGTCGAGCAGGCGGTAGCGGCCCGCGACCACTGAAAGCTCCGGCATGGGCGCTCACCCCCGAGTCCCCTTTCATGACAGCACAGTTCGCGCGGTTCCCGAAGGGCCGGAAAACTTGACGGCGGGTGTCAGGTTTTCCGGGGAAGCTCTGTCCCGTCAGACAGCGCACCTTGGAGGATCACCGTGGACTTCACCGCTCAGCGACTCGTGTTCCGGCCCGGCGACGACGGGTACGACGAGGAGATCGCCGGGTTCCAGACCGGCTTCGGGCAGCGGCCCGCGATCGTGTTCGCGGCAAGCAGCCCCGATGACGTCGTCGCCGCCGTCTCGTACGCCGCGGACGCGGGACTGCCCGTCGGGGTCCAGGCCACCGGGCACGGGCTCCCGGGGGCTTCGGAGGGCGGCGTACTGATCAGCACCCGGCGGATGGACTCCGTCCGCATCGATGCCGACGCGCGCACGGTCACCGTCGGCGCGGGTGTCCGCTGGGGCCGGGTCGTCGAGGCCGCGGCGGCGCACGGGCTCGCGCCGCTGAACGGTTCGGCGCCCGGCGTGGGCGCCGTCTCGTACACCCTCGGCGGCGGACTCGGCATCCTGGCGAGGGAGTTCGGGTACGCGGCCGACCACGTCCGGTGGCTCGACGTCGTCGCGGCGGACGGCACCCTGCGGCACGTCACGGCGGAGAGCGAGCCGGAGCTCTTCTGGGGGCTGCTCGGCGGGGGCGCGAACCTGGGGGTGGTGACGGCCCTGGAGATCGGCCTGGTGCCGGTGGCGCGGCTGTACGGCGGGGCGATCGCGTTCGACGGGCGCGAGGTGGATCCGGGGGCCGTGCTGCGGGCGTACGAGGCGTGGACGCGGACGGTGCCGGACGAGGTGACCTCGTCGGTGGCGGCGCTGGTCTATCCGGACATCCCGCAGTTGCCGCCCCATCTGCGGGGGCGGTATCTCGTGACGGTGCGGGTCGCGTACACCGGGCCGGAGGAGACGGGCGAGCGGCTCGTGGCGCCGCTGCGGGAGATCGGGGCCGTGGTGTCGGACTCGGTGCGGGAGATGCCGTACACCGACAGCCACACCATTCACAGCGACCCGGATTTCCCGCACTCCTACTACGGGGACAGCGTGGTGGTGCGCGAGCTGGACGTCGCGGCGGCGGGCGAGCTCCTCGCGCTGACCGGTCCGGCCGCCGATTCGATGCACGTCGTGCAGATCAACCAGCTGGGCGGAGCGCTCGCGAAGCCCGCCGGGAATGCGGTGCCGTACCGGGACGCGGGGTGGCTGGTGCGGGTGCTCTCGCCGCTGGACGGCACGGACGTCGAGGCGGTACGGGCCGTGCAGGCGCGGGCGTTCGGGCTGTTCGCGGGCGAGGGGCGACTGCTCAACTTCGCCTTCGGCGCCGGGGAGCGCGGTGAGGGGCTGTACGACGCGGAGACGCGGAAGAGGCTCGCCGGGCTGAAGGCCACGTACGACCCGGCGAACCTCTTCAGGCGGAACTACGGCGTCAGTTGAACGCTCAGCGGTGACTGCTCAGCGGTCGAGGAGCTTCCACGCCGTGGGCAGCGCGCCCATCGCGAGCGCGGCCTTGAGGGCGTCGCCGATCAGGAAGGGCGTCAGTCCGGCGGCGACGGCCTGGGTCAGGGACATGCCGGTCGCGGCGGCGAGGTAGGGGACGCCGACCGCGTAGATGATCGCGGACCCGAGCACCATCGTGCCCGCGGTACGCAGGACCGAGCGGTCGCCGCCGCGGCGGGCGAGGGCGCCGACCACGGTGGCGGCGAGCAGCATGCCGAGGACGTAGCCGAGGGACGGCGCGGCGACACCGGAGCCCGCCTGGGCGAACCAGGGCATGCCCGCCATGCCGACGAGGGCGTAGACGGCGAGGGAGAGGAAGCCGCGGCGGGCGCCGAGCGCGGTGCCGACGAGGAGCGCGGCGAAGGTCTGGCCCGTCACCGGTACGGGGGAGCCCGGGACGGGCACGGCGATCTGGGCCGCTATGCCGGTGAGGGCGGCGCCGCCGAGGACGAAGGCCGCGTCCTTCGCACGGGACGCGGGGAGCAGGTCCGCGAGGACCTGGCCGGGACGGGAAGAGACGGCGGCGATGCTCATCGGGACTCCGCGGGGTGTGGGACGGGCAGATGGGACTCCGCGACGCTATCTCAGGCGGGGGCGCGGATCACCGGCGACGGGTGACAAGGCGCCGGGTGCAGTTGTGGTGGGCTCTGTACAAAGCGCGGGCTGTACCCCCACAGGGGGCGTGACGCTCGTCACTGAGGTGAGCGGCGATGTGGGCCCGTTTTGCGCGGGGGGCCGGGGCCCGGCGACACTGTAGGTTCCCGCCAAGCCTTAGTGATCCTGAGAGCAGCCTGAGCACCATGCACGACGCACCCCCCGCCGCACCGGCACCACAGGACGGGGATCGCGTGTCCGTCGCGCCCGAACCCCTCGGCGGCGGCCTCAAGCAGCGGCATCTGACCATGCTCGGCCTCGGCGGTGTCATCGGGGCCGGGCTCTTCGTCGGCTCCGGGGCCGGGATCGCCGTCGCGGGGCCCGGCATCGTCGTCTCGTATCTGATCGCGGGCGCGCTCGCGATGTGCGTGATGCGGATGCTCGGCGAGATGTCGGCGGCGATGCCCGCCTCCGGTTCCTTCTCCGTGCACGCCGAGCGGGCCCTCGGCCGCTGGGCCGGATTCAGCGTCGGGTGGCTCTACTGGTTCCTGCTGGTCGTCGTGCTCGCCGTGGAGGCGACCGGCGCCGCGCAGATCGCCAACGGCTGGGCGCCGGGCGTCCCGCAGTGGGCGTGGGTGCTGATCTTCATGCTGGTGTTCACCGCGGCCAACCTCGCCGCCGTGAAGAATTTCGGCGAGTTCGAGTTCTGGTTCGCCACGCTGAAGGTCTGCGCGATCGTCGCGTTCCTGGTGCTCGGCCTTCTCGCGATCTTCGGGGTGCTGCCCGACACGGACCCCGTGGGCCTCACCAACCTCACCGGGCACGGCGGGTTCCTGCCCCACGGCTGGGAGGGCGTGACGTCCGGAGTGCTCGCCGTCGTCTTCGCCTTCGGCGGCCTGGAGGTCGTGACGATCGCCGCCGCCGAGTCCGACGACCCGGTGCGCTCGGTCGCCCGCGCCGTGCGCAGCGCCGTCTACCGCATCCTCTTCTTCTACGTCGGCTCGATGCTCGTCATCGTGACGGTGCTTCCGTGGACCGCGGAACAGGCCGGCGTCAGTCCGTATGTGACGGTCCTCGACTCGATCGGGGTGCCGTCCGCCGGCACGATCATGAACATCGTGGTGTTCGTGGCGCTGCTCTCAGCGCTGAACGCCAACCTCTACGGATCGTCCCGGATGGTCTTCTCCCTGGCCGAGCGCGGCGAGGCCCCGAAGGCCCTGTTGAAGGTGTCCGGCGGCGGGGTCCCGCGCCGGGCGGTCCTCGCGTCGGTCGCCTTCGGCTTCGTGTCCGTCGTGCTCAATCTGAAGTGGCCCGACTCCGTCTTCCTCTACATGCTCAACGCGGTCGGCGCGGTGCTGCTGTTCGTGTGGGCCCTGATCGCCGTCTCGCAGCTGCGGCTGCGGCGGCGCATCGAGCGTGAGGCGCCGGAGCGGCTCGTCCTGCGGATGTGGGCGTTCCCGTACCTGACGTGGGCGGCGCTCGCGGCGATGGCGGCCGTGCTCGGCCTGATGCTGACCGATGACGGGGCGCGGCCGCAGCTGCTGTGGTCGGCGGGCGCGACGGGCCTGGTCCTTCTGGTGGCGGGGCTGCGGGAGCGGCGCGAAGGGCGTCAGAGGCGCCAGGGGCACACGAAACGGACGTGAACATCTCGTGCCCACTTCTTCACAACGTGTGAGCGTCGTGTCCGTATAGCGGTCAGGTGTTCCCTGTCAGCGGTGCCGGACTTCAGACTGTGGGCCGCTCGCTCCCCCGTCTCAGCTACTGAACAGGGCACGCCCATGTCTCGGACGTCCTCCCCCCAGGGCGCATCACCCGACGCATCACCCGACGCCGCCCCCAAGGCCGATTCACCGCTCGTCCACGGCCTCAAGCAGCGGCATCTCTCCATGATCGCCCTCGGTGGTGTCATCGGAGCGGGCCTCTTCGTGGGCTCCGGAGCGGGCATCGCCGCGGCCGGCCCGTCCATCGTCCTCGCCTACGCGATATCCGGCGCGCTCGTCATGCTCGTGATGCGCATGCTCGGTGAGATGTCGGCGGCGAACCCGGCCTCCGGCTCCTTCTCGGTGCACGCCGAGCGCGCGATCGGCCCGTGGGCGGGCTTCACCGCGGGCTGGGGCTTCTGGTTCCTGCTCTGCGTCGCGGTCGGCCTGGAAGGCATCGGCGCCGCGAAGATCATGGTGGGCTGGTTCCCCGACAGCCCCGAGTGGGCCTGGGTCGCCCTCTTCATGCTGGTGTTCTGCGGGGCCAACCTGACGGCCGTGAAGAACTTCGGCGAGTTCGAGTTCTGGTTCGCCGCCCTCAAGGTCGGCGCGATCGCCCTCTTCCTGGGCATCGGCGTCCTGGCGATCCTCGGCATCCTGCCCGGCTCGGACGTCTCCGCCCCCGGCACCGCCAACCTCACCGGTGAGGGCGGATTCATGCCGAACGGCACGGACGGCCTGATCATCGGCCTCCTCGCGTCCGTCTTCGCGTACGGCGGTCTGGAGACCGTCACGATCGCGGCGGCGGAGTCCGAGAACCCGGTCCAGAGCGTCACCAAGGCCGTGCGCACGGCGATGTGGCGCATCGCCCTCTTCTACGTGGGCTCGATGCTCGTCGTCGTCACGCTGCTCCCCTGGGACAACAAGGAGGTCGTGGCGAAGGGCCCGTACGTCGCCACCCTCGACCACCTGGGCATCCCCGGCGCGGGCCAGATCATGAACGTCATCGTCCTGATCGCCCTGCTCTCCGCGATGAACGCCAACATCTACGGCGCGTCGCGCATGTCGTACTCCCTGATCGCACGCGGCCAGGGCCCCAAGGTGCTCGGCCGCGTCCACAGCGGCGTCCCCCGCCTCGCGGTCCTCGCCTCCTCGGTCTTCGGCTTCGTCTGCGTGCTGCTCAGCTACTGGCGCCCCGACGACGTCTTCCCCTGGCTCCTGAACATGATCGGCGCGATGATCCTGGTCGTCTGGATCTTCATCGCCGTCTCGCAGCTGATCCTGCGCCGCAGGACGGAGCGCGAGGAGCCGGAGAAGCTGGTCGTGAAGATGTGGGCGTACCCGTTCCTGACGTGGATCGCCCTGGCCGCGATGGCGTACATCTTCTACCTGATGACGGACCAGCCCGACACCCGCAAGCAGCTCCTGGCCACGGGCACGCTGACGCTGGTGCTCGCGGTGATCGGCTTCATCCGCCAGAAGGCGGCGGAGAAGACGGGGAAGAAGACCGCGGTCCAGTAGCCGCCGCGTCCCCTGTCCGACCTTCGAGAGGGCCCCGAGTCGACCGACTCGGGGCCCTCTCGCGTCTTCCCGGCCTCCGGTCCTAGGACGAAGGGCTGATCAACTCCGGCCGACTCCTGCTGCTAGCCTGCACTTGCATATAGGTTGCAATAAGCGTTGCACTACAGCAGAGCAGCAGTCGGAGGGCTCGGACATGGCCATTTACACGCTTCCTGAACTTCCGTACGACTACGCGGCGCTCGAGCCGGTCATCAATCCCCAGATCGTCGAGCTGCACCACGACAAGCACCACGCGGCGTACGTGAAGGGCGCGAACGACACCCTTGAGCAGCTGGAGGAGGCGCGCGACAAGGAGACCTGGGGCGCCATCAACGGCCTGGAGAAGAACCTGGCCTTCCACCTCTCCGGCCACATCCTGCACAGCATCTACTGGCACAACATGAACAGCCCGAAGGACGGCGGCGGCGGTGAGCCGCTGGCCGCGGACGGTGTCGGTGACCTCGCGGACGCGATCACCGAGTCCTTCGGCTCCTTCGCCAAGTTCAAGGCCCAGCTGACCAAGGCTTCGGCGACCACGCAGGGTTCGGGCTGGGGCGTGCTCGCCTACGAGCCGCTCAGCAACCGCCTCATCGTCGAGCAGGTCTACGACCACCAGGGCAACGTCGGCCAGGGCTCCACGCCGATCCTGGTCTTCGACGCCTGGGAGCACGCCTTCTACCTGCAGTACAAGAACCAGAAGGTCGACTTCATCGAGGCCATGTGGCAGGTCGTCAACTGGCAGGACGTGGCGAAGCGTTACGAGGCCGCCAGGCAGCGCGTGAACAGCTTGCTGCTGGCCCCCTGAGAACGTCCTGCCTCGTGATCGTCTTCTCAACTTTCACCGGGGCGGGCGGATGGACGAAAGGCCCCCGTGAGGACATGACTCACGGGGGCCTTTCGGTATGCCGGGTTCCGGGGGACGGTAGACCCGTGTCTACCCCATCCAGGCGCTGCCTCAGCTGTGGTGACAGCTTCCAGAACTTCCGCAGGCTCACCGACGACGAACTGGAATTCGTCATCTCAGAGATGGGTCGCGCGGAGGCCGGAAGCTACTGGCGATGCACCCACCCGGGCTGTCTTCGGGTTCAGGACTACTTCAGGCACCGGGACGGTTTCAATCTTCCCGGTGAGTTCCGTTAGTCGAAGATCGGGCCCTGCGTCCGCGTCCGCTTGATCTCGTAGAAGCCCGGCGTCGACGCCACGAGCAGCGTGCCGTCCCACAGCTTCGCCGCCGCCTCGCCCTTCGGGGCGGGCGTCACGACGGGGCCGAAGAACGCGACCTGCTCGCCGTCCGCGCCGGGGACGGCGATGACGGGCGTGCCCACGTCCTGGCCGACCTTCTCGATGCCCTCCTTGTGAGAGGCGCGCAGCTCGGTGTCATAGGTGTCGGAGTCCATGTGGTCCGCAAGGTCCTCGGGCAGGCCGACGTCCTTGAGCGCGCCGACGACCGCCTCACGGGTCGGGCCCTCGCCGAGGTTGTGGAAGCGGGTGCCGAGGGCGGTGTAGAGCTTGCCGGTGTACTCGTCGCCGTGCTTCTGCTGGGCGGCGATGACCACGCGGACCGGGCCCCAGGCCTTCGTCTCCAGCATGTCGCGGTACTCCTCGGGCAGCTCGTCGAGCCTGTCCTCGTTCAGTACCGCGAGGCTCATGACGTGCCAGCGGACCTCGACATCGCGGACCTTCTCCACCTCGAGCATCCAGCGCGAGGTCATCCAGGCCCACGGGCACAGCGGGTCGAACCAGAAGTCAACAGGGGTCTTGCCGGACCGGCCGTTCTCGGACATGTCTCTCCCAGGGAATGCGTGCACGCTTGGCCAGAAGAACGTCAGTGATCTACCCGGGCATTCCCCGATACCGCGCACTGGGGGCACATGCGAGGATCGTAGACATTCGTACAGGTCGTGCGATCCACGACATACATCTGCGAGTACAAGGGAGTACCGCCCGTGCCCGGTGAGAATCTTTCCCGCGACGAGGCCCACGAGAGGGCCGCGCTGTTGTCCGTCGACGGGTACGAGGTCTTTCTCGACCTGCGCTCCGCGATCGGCGAGAGCGACCAGGAGCCGCGCACGTTCCGCTCCGTCACCACCCTGCGCTTCCGCTCGGCCGAGCCCGGCGCCACGAGCTTCGCCGACCTGATCGCCCCGAGCGTCACGGCGGTCTCCCTGAACGGCAAGGACCTGGACCCCTCCGAGGTCTTCGACGGCACCCGGATCACGCTTGAGGACCTGGCCGCGGAGAACGAACTGGTGGTGGACGCCCAGTGCGCCTACAGCCGCACCGGCGAGGGCATGCACCGCTTCGTCGACCCGGAGGACGGCGAGGTCTACCTCTACACGCAGTACGAGCCCGCGGACTCGCGCCGCGTCTTCGCCAACTTCGAGCAGCCCGACCTGAAGGCACCCTTCCGGTTCGAGGTGCAGGCTCCCGAGGGCTGGACCGCCTGGTCGAACGGCGCAGGTGAGCTGGTCGACGGCGTATGGAAGTTCGCCGAGACGAAGCCGATCTCGACGTACATCACGGCGGTCGTCGCGGGCCCGTACCACTACGTGACGGACTCCTACAGCCGCACCTTCGACGACGGCACGACGCTGGACATCCCGCTCGGCGCGATGTGCAGGAAGGGCCTGGCGAAGCACTTCGACGCGGACGACGTCTTCCTGGTCACGAAGCAGGGGCTTGATTTCTTCCACGACAACTTCGACTACCCCTACCCCTTCGGGAAGTACGACCAGGCCTTCGTCCCGGAGTACAACCTGGGCGCGATGGAGAACCCCGGCTGTGTGACCTTCCGCGAGGAGTACATCTTCCGCGGCAAGGTGACCCAGGCGTCGTACGAGCGCCGGGCCAACGTCATCCTGCACGAGATGGCGCACATGTGGTTCGGCGACCTCGTCACGATGCGCTGGTGGGACGACCTGTGGCTGAAGGAGTCCTTCGCCGACTTCATGGGGTCCTTCTCGATGGTCGAGGCGACGCGCTTCACCAACGGCTGGATCACCTTCGCCAACAACCGCAAGGCGTGGGCCTACCGCGCCGACCAGCTGCCCTCCACGCACCCGGTCACGGCCGACATCCGCGACCTGGAGGACGCCAAGCTCAACTTCGACGGGATCACCTACGCGAAGGGCGCTTCGGTACTGAAGCAGCTCGTCGCCTACGTCGGCCGTGACGCGTTCCTCGACGGCGCCCGACGCTACTTCAAGCGGCACGCGTACGGGAACACCCGGCTCGGTGACCTCCTCTCGGTCCTTGAGGAGACCTCCGGGCGCGACATGGCGTCGTGGTCGCAGTCGTGGCTGCAGACGGCGGGGGTCAACTCCCTGACGCCGCAGGTCATCCTGAACGCGGAGGGCCGGATCACCGAGCTCTCCGTGGTCCAGGAGGCCGCCGAGTCGCACCCCGAACTGCGTCCGCACCGCGTGGCGGTGGGCTTGTACCGCCGCACGCCCGAGGGCGAGCTGTCGCGGTACGCGCGTGCGGAGCTGGACGTCGACGGGCCGCGCACCATCGTGTCCGAGCTGGCCGGCGAGGAAGCCCCCGACCTCGTCCTGGTCAACGACGACGACCTGACGTACTGCAAGATCCGCTTCGACGAGAACTCCCTCGCCACGCTGCGGACGCACCTCGGCGACATCACCGATCCCCTGGCCCGCGCGCTGTGCTGGTCCGCGCTGTGGAACCTCACCCGGGACGGGCTCATGCCCGCTCGGGACTTCATCGGTCTCGTGCTGCGGTTCGCGGGGCGCGAGAGCGACATCGGCGTGCTGCAGATGCTGCACACCTGGGCGGACTCGGCCCTCACCTTCTACGCGGCTCCCGAATGGCGCGAGGAGGGCGGGCGCGCGCTCGCCGAGGGTGCGCTGCGGGAGCTGCGGATCGCGGAGCCCGGCAGTCAGAACCAGCTGACGTGGGCGAGGTTCTTCGCCGCGGTGGCGTCGTCGGAGGCCGATCTCCAGCTGCTGCAGGGCCTGCTTGCCGGGACGGCGAAGATCGACGGCCTGGACGTCGACCAGGAGCTGCGCTGGTCCTTCCTCGGCCCGCTGGCCGCGCACGGACTCGCCGACGAGGGTGTGCTCGCCGCCGAGCTGGCCCGGGACGACACGGCTTCGGGCAAGCGGCACCAGGTGCGGTGCCTGGCGGCGCGGCCCTCCGAGGCGGTCAAGGCGCAGGCGTGGGCCTCCGTGGTGGAGTCCGACTCCCTGTCCAACGCCCTGGTGGGGGCGACGATCTCGGGGTTCGCGCAGTCGTCGCAGCGTGAGCTGACCGCTCCGTACGCGCCCCGGTACTTCGCCGCCATCGAGCGGGTGTGGGCCGACCGGTCCATCCAGATCGGCATGGACGTGGTGAAGGGTCTGTTCCCGCACCTCCAGGACGATCAGGGGACGCTGGATGCGGCGGACCTGTGGCTCGCCTCGCACGAGTCGGCCGCGCCCGCCCTGCGGCGGCTCGTCCTTGAGGCCAGGGACGACCTCGCCCGGTCGCTGCGGGCCCAGGCCTGCGACGCGGCGGCCGCTTCCTAGGGCTGTGGTGCGGGTGGGCGCGAGCACCTCGCGCCCACCCGTGTCCCATCCCTCACATGGGCCACCGCCCGTACCGCACACAAACGGACCTTTTCGGCAGTCGAACGTCTGCACTTTAGTGCGGGGTTGTCCGGTTATGTCGACGGGCCTGTAACAGCGGTTAGGGGGCGGACCGGCAGCGGGAATGGCCCGGTCATGAACCACAACACCCCGCTCTCCCCCCGCCCCCTCCGTCACCTCGCGGACGTCCAGCGCCGCGTCATGAGCACCGCCCAGCTCCGCGCCCACGGCATCTCCCCCGCCGACGTCACCGCCCACTGCCGCCCGGAAGGGCCGTGGCAGCAGCTGCTCCCGGGCGTCTGCCTGCTGCACCCGGGCCCGCCGACCAGTGAAGAGCGCCTGCACGGGGCCCTGCTGTTCGCCGGGCGCCCGCCGGCCAGGGCAGCGAAGACCGTGCCCGCACAGCCCGGCGCGGGCGAGCCCCACGCCCCGTACGCGGACGCCCTGATCACGGGACTCGCGGCGCTGACCCTGCACCGCTTCTCGTCGGCTCCCCCGCTGCTCTCCCTGGACCGCATCGACGTCCTCGTCCCGCGCACCCGGCGGCTGCGCTCCACCGGCTTCACGCGGCTCGTGCGGACCCAGGCGCTGCCGACCGCCGTACAGATCAACGGAGTTCCGGTGGCCCCCGTGCCGCGCGCGCTCGCCGACGCCGTGGCGGGGCTCACCGAGGCGAGCGCGGTGCGCAGGCTGCTCACCGAGGCGGTGCGCGGCGGGCACTGCGAACCGGCGGCGATCGTAAGGGAGTTGAACCTGGCGAAGCTGCTCACCCGCCCGCATGTCGTGGACGCGGTGGACTCGCTGCTCGCCGAGGGGCGGGCCATCGCCGAGGACAGGCTGTACCGGATGGTCGCCGAGCACGGTCTGCCCGATCCGCTGTGGAACGTCGACCTGCGATTGCCCGGCGGACCGCACCTCGGGGGCGTCGACGCCTACTGGCCCGATCTCGCGGTGGCGGTGGAGCTGGACACCCGGGCGCCCCGGCAGGGCTTCCGGCCGGACAACGACGCGCTGTGGTCCGAATACGCGCGCAAGCGGGACCATTTGGAACGTCTGGGCATCACCGTCGTCCACCTGACGCCGAAGAAGCTGCGCGAGTCGCTCGAACAGCAGGCGACCGTCGTGCGGACCGCCCTGATGGCGTCGACGGACCGCGATCCGGCCGCGTATGTGGTCGTACTGCCCAGATGACGCGTGCCAGGAGGGGAGCGAGAGGGGGCGGACCCGCGGCTGCGGGTCCGCCCCCTCTCGCGTAGGCAACCAGGCTTCGCCCTACGTCACTTCGCGCAGTACTCCGCGTCGATGATCGCGCTACGGTCGCCGTCCGGACCGTTGAAGTTCAGCGCGAGCGCGTGCCGGCCGTCCTCGGTCGCCACCGCTCCGGACGACGAGCCGTGGATGTCGCCGCCGTGGCCCCAGACGACCGTGCCGCAGGACGTCTGGCGGCTCTCCAGGCCGAGTCCGTACCGCGTGCCGGGGTCGTCCGCGCCCTTCGCGACGGTCGTCTTCATCTCGGCGAGCTGCTTCTTCGGCAGCAGCCTGCCGCGCAGCAGGGCCGTGTAGAAGCGGTTGAGATCCGCCGAGCTGGAGATCATCTCGCCCGCCGGGCCCGCCACGGACGGGTTGAGCTCCGTCACGTCGTGGTTCTTGGCGTCCGGGGCGTCGGACAGCTTGGTGTAGGCACGCGAACTCGGCTGCGGCATCTTCGGGCTGGTCCCGGGGACGCTGGTGGCACGCAGGCCGAGCGGCTTGATGATCCGCTGCCGGATCTCGTCGGCGTACGACTTGCCCGTCACCTTCTCGACGATCATTCCGGCGAGGACGTAGTTGGTGTTGGAGTACTTCCAGGCCGTGCCGGGCGCGAAGTCCGGCTTGTGGCGCATCGCGATGGCGACCTCCTGTTCGGGGGTCCAGGTGTCGTAGCGGTGCACGAGGAACTTCTCGGTGAACACCTTGTCCTGGAAGTCCTCGTCGCCCGTCACGTCGAAGATGCCGCTCGTGTGGTTGAGGAGCTGGCGGACGGTGATCCTGTCCCCCTCGTGGCCGTGGCCCTCGACGACACCCGGCAGCCACCGCCCCACCGTGTCGTCGAGGCTCAGCTTCTTCTCCGCCACCAACTGGAGCAGCACCGTCGAGACGAACGTCTTGGTGATGCTGCCGACGCGGTAGCGGTCATGGGCGCCGCGCGGGCTCTGCCGTTCGAGGTTCCCGATGCCCGCGGCGGAGTTCCAGGCCCCCTGCCTGTCCCTGGCCTGCACGGTCACCCCGGGGCCGTTCTCGTTCAGGGCCGCTTCCATCGCCTTCTGGGTCGCCCGGTGCCGATCGCCGTGCCCGGTGCCGCCACCGGACTCCCCGGCGAGCGCCGGCCCCGCGAACGCCCCTGCCACCACCGTCATGGCCACCCCCGCGGCCACCCCCGTCAGGCCTCTCCTGCGTGCTGCCATGTCTCCCCCTCTGTTCACGACCTCTGGTCACGACGTGCGGTCGGCGGGAGGGACTCGCGGGACTGAGGCGGGGGTTGACCGCCTCGCGCGGGTTGAGCGGGTTTCAGCCCTTCTTGAGGATGAGTTCCGTGTTCCGGTCGCCCGGCTCGCCGCCCAGTGCGGGCTTGGCACCCGGGGCGTTGAAGGACAGTTCGCGGTAGAGCGCGGCGAGACCCGTCTGGGAGAGATCGGCGTAATCCGTGCGGTGCGGGGCCGACGATTCGATGAGGGTGGTGAAGAGGGAGATCGTGCCGTCGTGGTTGTCGCTCAGCTCCACCACGCGGGCGAGCTGCGGGAAGTCGATGTGCGAGGCCGTGGAGATCTCCCAGAGGGAGCCGCGCGGGGTCTGGTGCGCGGTGATGTCGTTCTTGTGGCTGTGGCCGTTGACCCAGGCAAGGACGGAACCGTGGCGGGCCAGGAGCGCGACGATCTCGTCGCCGCCGTGCCTGCCCTCGCGCGGGCGGTCCGGGTCCTGACGCAGGTTCCGCATGGTCTTGCTGGTGTGGTGGCTGAAGACGATGACGTACGAACCGCCGCCGTCCTTCGCCTCGTTGGCCTTCAGCTCCTGCTCCAGCCAGTCCAGCTGGGCCGTGCCGAGCGATCCTTCGTAGTGCCCGCCGGGGTCGGTGGAGTCCAGGCTGATGCCGAGCACGTCGTCGCTGATGCGGAAGGAGTAGTACTGGGTGCCCGCGTCGAGGTTCTCCTGCGTGTAGCCGTGCCCGGCGGGACCGTGGCCCTTGTACGCCGGATCGAGATGGGCCTTGACGTACTCGGCGGGAGTGAACGGCGCGCGGCTCTCGTCCGGGGTGACCGACCGCATCCGCCGCGCCTCGCTCTTCAGGAGCTCCTTGAAGTGCGCGCCCTTGGGATCACGGCCCTTCTTCACGGCCTTCCACAGGGCGGCGCCGCGCGACTCGTCCAGGGACATCAACTTGCGCCCGCCGACGGCGAATTCGGAGAAGTACGAGTCTCCGGGCCCCCAGCAGCCGCCGGGCAGCGCGTCGTGGTTGCCGACGGTCGAGAACCAGGGAAGCCCGAGGCCGGGGCTGTTGACCTCGCGGAGGGCGGCCTCCAGGAAGCCGTTGATCCGGGGGAAGCCGAGGGCCTTGTCGGCGTCGCGGCGGGCGTCGTCCGGGTGCCAGTACAGCTTCAGGCCACTGTCCTGGACGCCTTCGTAGCGGCGCGGGTCACCGGTGTTGGGGTTGATGCGCCCGCCGCTCATGGTCTTGAGGAACCAGTCGAGCTCGGAGCGGGAGTTGTTGTCGGTGTTGTCGCCCGTCGTCACCACGCAGTGCAGCGGCGATCCGGTGGCGGGCGCGCCGCGCAGTGCGTTGACCCGCTCGACGAGGGCGACCGCACCGGCCACCGAGAGGGCCTCCTGGGGGCGCCAGGCACTCGCGGTCTGGGCGCGCAGGTACTCGTACCGCAGCGGGTGCTGCACGTCGACCAGGTGCAGGTCGGTGAACTGGACGAACGCGGCGAGCGGGGTGCGCCGCCCCTCGCGGCCGTTCTTGGCGGCGGCGAGATCACCGCGGACCACGCGGTCCCAGGCCGGACCGTCGCCGAGCCGCCGGTAGCCGGACGTGCCGCGCGGGGTGGCGACGGCCCCCAGCGTGGTGCCGCCCCGGTAGGGCGCGAGGGGCGCGGCGGGCGCCTGGCGGGAGAGCGCGACGGGGGCGGGGCCGCTGGCTGCGGCATGGCTGGTGCCGGGCCGCAGGGCGTAGCCGATGCCCGCGGACAGGGAGACGGCTCCGGTGGTCGCCAGGAAGGCCCGGCGGTCCACCGCGGAGACGGCGGAGTGGGTGGCGGACTGGGCGGCGGTGGCGACAGAGCGTATGCGCGACATGGCGCGGTCTCCCCGAGTGCGAACGCGTCGGCAGTGGTCGCGGGCAGCTCCGCAGTGCGCGAAATTCCCGCTCGTACTGGATCGTTGACATCCGGGATGGCCTGCACGTTAACGAGACGGCAACGGGCAGCGCCGATCACCGTACGTGGATCAGCGGGCACCCTCCGCGGTCACGCAGCCCTCTCCGGGCCGAGAGGAGGCGGTCACTCCACGTTCATCTTCCGGGGAAGGGAAGGCGCTGCGGAGCCTCAGAGGGGCTCCGCGAGGTGTCCGTCGTCCGGCCGGGTCCGCCACAGGTCGAGGCCGATGTCGACGAGCCCGACGCGGTCGAGATCGGGGACGGCGTCCAGCGCGTGCCAGGCCGCGAGATCGGTGGATCCGTCCCGCTCGTGCCGGAGCTCGCCGCCGGTGATACGCGCCTCGTAGACGATCCGCAGGCCGTGGAAGTCGGCGACGGCACCGAGCTTGCGCGGATAGCGGCGGCGCAGCGAGTCGACGCCGAGCAGCGCGCGGGGCTCGATGACGTACCCCGTCTCCTCGTCGGCCTCGCGGATCACCGTGTCGTACGGGTCCTCGCCGTGGTCCATCCCGCCGCCGGGCAGCGTCCAGCGCTTGCTGCCGTCGCCCGCCACCCAGCGGGCGAGCAGCAGCTGCCCGTCCTGTACGCATACGGCGTAGGCCGCCACCCGGAGCTCTTTGTGCACAGAGTGACGCTAGTCCCCTTGGCCGGGATTGGCAGGGGAGTAGTCGGGAGCGGACCAGCGCCAGGGGCTCGCCGAGGGGGTCAGGACCGCCTCGGTGAGGGTGAAGCGGAGGGTGCGGGAGCCGTCGGCGGCATGGTCCGTGCGGGCCGTGCCGGTGAGCTGGAGGGTGGTGCCGGTCGTCCAGTCGAGGAAGAGGAGGCCGGCGCGGGGGTCGGCGGCGAGGTTGCCGAGGGTCAGGAACATGGAGTTGCCGGGGTAGTCCCGCCAGGTGAGTTCGGTCGGGGACGCGACATGGACGAAGCCGGGGTTGCCGCCCCGGTGGCTGGCGTCCGCGCCGTGCGCGTGGACGGTGGCGAGGAAGAAGGTGTCGGCGGCGGCGATGAGCGTGCGCTGCTCGTCGGTGAGTTCCGCCCCGCGCGTGGGCGCGGAGGGGCCGCCGGAGCGTCCGCCGGGCAGCAGCTCGCGCCGCTGGATGTACTTGGGGCAGTTCGAGAAGACCTGGTCGGCCTCGATGGCCAGGCCGCGCGGGGTCGGGCGGGCCCTGCCGTTCAGGCGCATGCGGCGGCGGGTGCGGGGATCCAGGGCGATGGTGCCCACGGGGGTGCCCTCCTGGGCGAGGGCGGACGCGAGGGGGTCGGCCTCCCCCAGGCCGCCCGTGACGGACATCTGGCGCGGCCCCGTGGCCCGCGCGAACCCGGGTTCACCGGTGAGCAGCGAGGCCCAGACGGCGCCCGCCGGGTCCGCCCCGCCGATCACCAGCATGGGCTGCAGTTCGAGGAAGGCGGCGGCGACGGGGCGGATCCCCGGCCCTATGGACCGGCCCACGTGGTCGGCCGACTCCCGCACGCCGACGAGATCCTGGACGGCGCGTGAGCCGTGGTGGTACGGGGCATGCGGGGTCATGTCACTCCTGCCGGGAGAGCCCCCGAAGGGGCGCGGGGAACTGCGCGACCAGCCACGAACGACCCGCGGACGGCATCGGGCCGCGGGGCCGGAGACTAGAAGAAGCCGCAGGTCGGCGCGTCCGGCACCGGAGCCTGCTCGGAGGCGCCCACGCCAGAAGCCGCGTAGATCTCCAGGCGCGTGCCGTCGGGGTCGTGGAAGAAGATCCCGCCGGACGCGGCGCCCTCGCCGTGCGGGACGACACCGTCGTAGGCGAACTCCGTCCCGTACGCACGCAGGGCGCTCTCGTACGTGCGGACCTGGTCGATGGTGTCGACCTCGATCGCGAGGTGGTGCAGTCCCGCGTTCCCGGGTGCGTACGCCGCGTCCGCCTGCTGCCAGAGGGTGAGCGCGAGGGTGCCGTCCTGTCCGAGGAAGGCGAATCTGCGGCCCTCTTCCTTGCCTTCGCCGATCACGTCGTAGCCGATGACGTCGCGGTAGAAGGCGAGCGAGCGCTCGATGTCCGTGACGTTCAGGCCGATGTGGCCGGTGCGGAGTGTGCTGGTCGCGGTCATGACTCTCCCCTTGTCGACGGCGGCCCGCCCCACGCGGGCTAACCGTTAAAAATGACGTTAGTGGTTAGACTGGAGCGCGTCAACCAGTCACGTACCCTTTACTGGTTAGCCTCGAAGGGAGCCCCCATGGCCGCCGCACCCCGCGACCGCACCGACCCCCGCCCGCTCGTCGGGGAGCCGCTCTCCCTCGACCTGCTCAACACCCGGTGGATGGCGGACGGCGTGCGCCAGGATCTGCTGACCGACGTCGGGGGTCTTGCCGTCTGGCTCGGCGCCAACGGGCTCGACGACCGGTTCGGCGCGGACGCGACGACGCTGGAGCACGTGCTGCGGGCGCGCGACGCGATCGCCTCCGTCGTGGACGGAGGAGACATGGACGCCCCCGATGCCGCCGCCGGGATCGCCCGCGTCAACAAGGTCCTGGAGCACGGGCGGATCCGGGCGACCCTGTCCCCTCAAGGGCCGGGTGAGGAGCCGGAGTTCAAGGACGTGACGTGGGGCGCGGCCTGGCTCGCGGCGCGCGACTACCTGACGCTGCTCGCCACCGCGCCGGACCGCATCCGGTCCTGCGCCCACGAGGCATGCGTCCTGCACTTCTTCGACACGTCACGCAACGGCACCCGGCGGTGGTGCTCCATGGCCGCCTGCGGGAACCGCGCGAAGGCCTCGCGCCACTACGCACGGGCCCGCGAGGCCTAGGCCCGCTGTTCGAGCGCTTGCAGCGTCCCTCCGGGCAGCCGGTCGTTGCCCCAGCTGCGCTCGATATAGCCGATGATCCCCGCGATGTCCTCGGCGGGCACCCGCTCCGGTTCGCCGTGTTCGAGCGGATCGGCGTGGAAGATGTAGAGCCGCGAGGCGAACTGGTCGAACGGCAGCGAGGCCTCGCCGAACCGCTCGCCGTTGCCCGCGGTGGACACGACGACGCCGTCGCCCCAGTCCTGGCCGCTGTCGTTGTTCGGGTTGTAGAAGTACACCCTCATGACGTCCTGGGGGTCCGGCGCGACCCGCAGGATCGTGATCGCGTGCCAGCCGACGTAGCGGGCCGCGCTGTCGGTGACGGCGACGCCGGCCGGCTGCGGATGGATCAGCGGCTGCTCGCCGTTGTAGGACGGGTGGTAGTCGGCGTGGAACTGCCGCAGGAACGCGTCGAGGTCGACCAGGTTCCCGGTCGCGACGTCGACGTTGATGTGGAACCCGCGGGCCGTCCACCAGCCGTGGAACTCCGGGTTGATCCACCGGTGCGGGTCCCCCGGCCGCTCGGCGCAGCGCCGCCCCATCTCGGCGTAGATCCGGTCCAGGTGGGGCACCACGAGCAGTGACACGGGGTCCAGGTCCATCGGCAGCGTGCTGGCGACGCCGCCCGCGCTGTCCTTCGACGAGATCGGCTGCCCCTCGAAGTGCATGAGGACCTCGTCGTCGCGGGCCGCCCAGACCACCATCTGCAGCAGGTAGTCGGGGTCGTTGTAGGACCACATCGACAGCGCGCGGGCCGACTGGCAGGTGGGGTTGTCGCCCTGCCCGACACCGAGCGGCTGCCCCAGCATCGAGAGCACCCCGGCGACCAGCCGCGCCCGCGGCTCCGGCTCCTCGCCGAAGACCGTCGTCAGCCGCTCCCGCGCGACCGGCGAGAGCACGAGGGCCAGCTGGCGCCAGAGCGCGGGCACCACCGGCGGCTCGTAGAGGATGCCGCGGTCGAGCAGCAGCGCGAGACCGTAGATGCTCTGCGCTGTCTGCGGGTGGATCGCCACCTCGATCAGCCGGTGCACCAACTGGCTGTAGCGCATCAGGCAGTTGCGACCGGTGTCGGAGAGGCCGAGCGCCTCGCCGACGAGGTAGTCGCTCTCGCGCAGGAGGAACCGGAGCAGTTCCGCGTGGTACGGCGACACCAGGCCGGTGTCGTGCATCGCCCGCGCGAACCCCGTCGCCTCGTACTGGAGGGCGCCGGCGTCCATCGCTTCAAGGCGGGAGCGGAAGACGTCGACGCCGGGGTCGTCCCGGCACGCCTCGGTGGTCCCGAACAGGCTGGTGATGAGCCGGTCGATGCCCTGCCCCGAGGACACGCCCAGAGCGACGTCCGGGTCGTTGCGGTAGACCGCGATCCGGGTGATCAGGGACTGCACCGGCTCCACCTGGATCGGACGCTGGCGCAGGATCCGCCAGATCTCGTCGACCAGATCGTCCAGGACGCTGTCGTAGCCGATCTCGTCGCCGAGCCGGCGGAACAGGTCCCGGACGAGCTGCGCGGTCCTGCCCTGCTGGACCCGCTCCGCCTCGCCGGGCGCGCTGAACAGCAGCTCCAGGTTCTTCGCAAGGACCTGGGACAGGAACTGGCGGGCGTCCTCGGCGGTCACCGTCGGGTGCGCGAAGTCGCCGCGGGCGACCGCGAGCATGCGCAGCTCGCTGGTCGCCTCCATGACGACGGTGTCCGCGTCCGGACTGCGCAGGCTCCCGCCGACCAGCGCCGGGACGAGGATCTCCGGTGACGCCCAGTCCGTCTCCAGGAAGAGCCCGGCCTCCTCAAGGGCCTGCGCCCTTGCCTGGACCGCCGCGGCGCCGCCCGGCTGCGTGAGCACCCGCCGCAAGGCTTCCAGGACCCGCCGCAGCTTCGTGTGCTTGCCGAACTCGCGGGTTTCGGCCATGGCCTGGATGGCGTCGTCGAGCGAGGCCACGCGCTTGTCCAGCGTCGTGGCCCCGCCGTTGACGTCGACGGTCGGTTTCAAAGGGGTTCCCTCGGGTTGGCCTCCTGCGTCCACGGTGTCGTCAGACGTAGAAGTCGAGCTCTTCCTGCCTCTTCAGCAGGTCACGCATCCGGTACGGGTCTTCACCGAAGAAGTACAGCAGACCCCAGTGGGTGCCGAACGCGGTCCTCTTGGTGACGGTCTCCTCGAGCGGTGTGGAGAGGTCGTGCGACTCGTAGTAGTCGTCGTCCTCGGTCTCCTCCGGGATTTCCAGTTCGCTGACCACGCGGCGGCGCGGGTAGACGCCGAAGCACCCCGCGATCCCGGACGCGTCGACGACCTCGCGCGGGAAGAAGGCGTCGATCTCCTCCTCGGTCGTCTTCGGGTCGAAGGCCAGGACCAGCCCCTGGTAGGCATTGAAACCGTACGCCCGCTCAAGCAGCTCGAACACCTTGAAGCCCGGCGGCCGGTAGGCGACCTCGCCGAAGTACATCTCGCCGTCGCTGGTGACGAAGTACTCCGGGTGCACGAAGCCGAACTCGATGTCGAACGTCTTGATGAGCTTCTCGATCTGCGCCGTGATCTGCGGTCGGTACCGCTCGAGTTCCGGCGTCGCCGGCACGAACACCGAATATCCCAGCGTGACGTACTCGGAGATGTTGAGGAACTTGATCTTTCCGTTGTGCACCCATGCCTCGACCGCGAACTCCCAGCCGTCGAGGTGGGATTCCATGAGGACCGGGAACTCCTCGTCCGGAATCGTGTCGACCTCGTCGGGGGTGCGGATGACGCGGTGCCCTAGGCATCCCGCCTTGTCGAACGCCTTGAGGTGGATCGGGTCGTTCGGGTCGCCGTCCAGCTTGAGCAGGGTCTGGTTGACGCGCTTGAGGAAGCGGGTCACATCGTCCCGGTCGTGGGCCTCCTCGAAGATTCCGACCCGGATGCCGCCGAGTTGCGCGCGGCGCTTCATCAGCGCCTTGTCCCGCAGCAGCATGGCCTGACCGTAGAGACGCGGATTGTCGAGAAGGACGGAGTTGATCGCGCCCGCCCATTCGACCGTTTCCTCGTAGAGCGGGATCGCTACGTCGACGCCCTCCTTCTTCAGCGTCTCGGCGATCTCCATGGAGCGGTCGTTGAGCCGCTCGAAATTCCATGGCACGAAGGGGATGTCGTGCTCGACGCAGTATTCCTCGGCCCACTCCGGCGCCACGACCACGTATCTCCGGTCGAACCGGTCCAGGGCTTCCACCGCGTTGAGACTCCAGCCAAGAAGAGCCACATAGCCTTTGTCGGGGTTCCTGATGGCCGGTTCGCCCTTTGTCATAGACGGTTTCTCCTTCGGCGCGTGCGCTCATCGAGGGTGTGGCTGGCAACCGTGCCCGCCCATCCGGCACGCAAACACCAGCCGTCGGCACACGGGCACTCGGACGACAACGTTGCCGCGGGAACGCCATCCGTCCCGGCGAGGAAAATCACCCGCTATGTCACCGATGACGTATGGCGGGATTGCGTCACGCGGTGATCGAAGCCCGACAACTCTCCCCAAACAGCAGTCACTTACGTAAAGCTGAGCGGTCATCCGGTTCCGGATTCCGGACCTTTTCGACCTTTACGTACAGGGATGCTGATGCACAGATCCAGTGCTAGACGCACGACCCGCCTCGCGATAGCCGTCGGTCTGACCGCCGCGCTCTCCGCCGCCGGGCCCATACCCATGGCCCTCGCGGCCGACGGCGACCCCGGGGGGCAGACCACCCCCAAGTCCGCCGACAACAAACTGGGTTCGGCCGACGCCGACCTTCTCGCCGAGGCCCAGGCCGACGGCGAGAAGACCGTCACGATGATGGTCGCCACCGCGCCGGGCGCCACCGAGCAGGTCGCGGACCAGCTCGACGCCGTCAAGGGCGGTTCGGTCGGCCGGACGTACGACAAGCTCGGCTACGTACGCGCCACCGTGCCCACCGCGAAAGCCGAGGCCGCCATCGAGGCCGCCGGGAAGCTGTCGTCCGTGCAGGGCATCGACCTGCGGCACGAGATCGAGCTCGACGACCCGACGCCCGCCGCCGACCGGGCCAAGGGCGCGAAGAAGGCGGCCGAGGGGACGTACGCCGGGCCCGGCAAGGACACCCCGGCGAAGAACCCGTACAACCCGTCCTTCGAGACGGGCGCCGTCGACTTCGTGAAGAAGCACCCGAAGGCGGACGGCCGAGGCACCACCATCGGCATCCTCGACTCCGGCATCGACCTGGGTCACCCCGCGCTCAAGAAGACCTCCACGGGCGAGCGGAAGATCACCGACTGGGTGACCGCGACCGACCCGATCGTGGACGCGGACGCCACCTGGCGCCGGATGACCAACCCCGTCACCGGACCCGTCTTCACCTGGGACGGCGAGACGTGGAAGGCCCCCGCGGGCTCCTTCCAGGTCAACCGGTTCCGCGAGTCGGCCACCACCGGCGGCGACGCCAAGGGCGACATCAACCGTGACGGCGACACCACCGACAGCTGGGGCGTGCTCTACGACCCGGCCGCCGGCACCGTTCGCGTAGACCTGAACGACAACAACGACTTCACCGACGACGAGACGATGAAGCCGTACAAGGACGACCACCAGGTCGCCTACTTCGGCAAGGACGACCCGGCGACCGACGTCGTCGAGCGCGTCCCCTTCGTCGTCGAGATCCGCAAGGACGTGCCGACCGACCCGTACGGCGGCGACTGGGTCGGCAAGAAGGCCGACTTCGTCAACATCGGCGTCATCGAGTCCGAGCACGGCACGCACGTCGCGGGCATCACCGCGGCCAACGGCCTGTTCGGCGGCAAGATGAACGGCGCCGCCCCCGGCGCCAAGCTGGTCTCCTCGCGTGCCTGCACCTGGACCGGCGGCTGCACGAACGTCGCGCTCACCGAGGGCATGATCGACCTCGTGACGAAGCGCGGCGTCGACATCGTGAACATGTCGATCGGCGGCCTCCCGGCGCTGAACGACGGCAACAACGCGCGTGCCGTGCTCTACGGCCGCCTCATCGACGAGTACGGCGTCCAGCTGGTGATCTCCGCGGGCAACTCGGGCCCCGGCGCGAACACCATCGGCGACCCCGGCCTCGCGGACAAGGTCATCTCGGTCGGCGCCGCCATCTCCAAGGAGACCTGGGCCGCCAACTACGGCTCCGCCGTGGAGAAGAAGTACGCGATGATGCCCTTCTCCTCGCGCGGCCCGCGTGAGGACGGCGGCTTCGCGCCGGTCATCTCCGCGCCGGGCTCGGCCATCAACACCACGCAGACCTGGCTGCCGGGCTCCCCGGTCGCCGAGGCGGGCTACCAACTGCCCGCCGGTTACTCGATGTTGCAGGGTACGTCGATGGCGTCCCCGCAGGCCGCGGGCGCGTCGGCGCTGCTGCTCTCCGCCGCGAAGCGGGAGAAGGTCGACCTGACGCCGGCGAAGCTGCGCACGGCGCTCACCTCGACCGCGAGCCACATCAGCGGTGAGCAGGCGTACGCGCAGGGCACCGGCCTGATCGACGTCGTGGACGCGTGGAACGCCATCGAGGACGACGCGAAGGCGCACACGTACACGGTCAAGGCCCCGGTCGACACCGCCCTTGAGCAGGAGCTGAAGAAGCCCGGCACCGGCATCTACGACCGCGAGGGCGGCCTGAGGACCGGCCAGAAGCGGACGTACGACGTCACGATCACCCGCACCTCGGGCCCGGACCGCGGCATCCGCCACGAGCTGGACCTGGTCAACAACCACGAGCACACCTTCAAGCTGCTCGGCAAGGGCGCGGTGACGCTGCCCCTGAACAAGCCGGTCACGGTCAAGGTCCAGGCGAAGGCCAAGTCGGCCGGCCTGCACAGCGCGATCCTGACGGTCGACGACGAGCGCTCCGAGGGCATCGACCAGCAGATCATGTCGACGGTCGTCGTCGCGGCGCCGCTCGCCAAGCCCGCGTACACGTTCTCGGCGTCCGACGCGGTGCAGCGCAACAGCACCACGTCGTACTTCGTGACGGTGCCGAAGGGCGCCAAGTCCCTTGAGGTGGCGCTCGGCGGCCTGAAGGACAAGAGCCAGACGCGGTTCATCGCGGTGCACCCGTACGGCGTTCCGCTCGACTCGACGTCGTCGCTCGTCTGCTACGCGAACTACGAGAACCCGGCCAACACCTGCCGCCCCGACCTGCGTTCGTACCCGGAGCCGCAGCCGGGCGTCTGGGAGATCGAGGTCGAGTCGCGCAGGACGTCCCCGCTCCTCGACAACCCGTACAAGCTGGACGTCTCCGCACTGGGTGTCGCCTTCGACCCCGCCGTGCAGAAGGTTCCGGAGGCGAAGGTCGGCACTCCGGCCCCCGTCTCCTGGAAGGTCACCAACAACTTCGCCGCCGTTGACGGCAAGTTGAAGGGCGGCCCGCTCGGCTCCGCGAAGGCGGCGAAGCCGACGATCAAGCAGGGCGAGACGCAGACGACGACCGTGGTCGTGCCCGAGGGCGCGCAGCGGCTCGACGTCGCCATCGGCTCGACGGCGGACACCGCGGCCGACCTCGACCTGTCGGTCCTGAAGGACGGCGCGGTCGTGGGTTCGTCGGCGGACGGCGACTCGGAGGAGTCGGTCAGCCTGACCAAGCCCGCGGCGGGCACGTACGAGATCCAGGTGGCGGGCTACTCCATCCCGTCCGGCGCCACGGCGTACGACTACCGTGACGTGTTCTTCTCGGCCGCGCTCGGCTCGGTGAAGGTCGACGAGTCGGCGCCGGTGAAGCTGGCGAACGGCGCTTCGGCCCAGGTCACGACTCAGGTCGCGGCGGACGCTCCGGCGGCCGACGGCCGCCAGCTGTTCGGCGAGGTGTCCCTCCTGAACGGCCGGGGCACGGTGGCCGGCACGGGCAGCGTGCTCATCGAGAAGGTCGTTTCGTAGACAGCTCGTACGGGGGTGAGGTGGAGGGGGAATGATTCCCTCCACCTCACCCCTGCTCAGCACGTCATTCCTCTGCCCTTCCCCTCCCGCAGCTCCCGTTCGATGAAAGCCCGGTCCCTGGCGATGTCCGCCTTGTTGCCGGACCACAGGTCCGGTGACTTCTGGCCCTTCGGGATGCCGATCAGGGTCCGGTCGCCGGGCCGGAGGCGCGGGTCCACGTTCGCGTCCATCACGAACGTGACCTGCTTGGCGCCCTTGCTCGGCTTGTAGTAGCGGGTCACGTCCAGGACGATCCGGTCCTGGCTGCCGCCGGGCAGCGGCTCGACACGGTTCACCGTGCCCTCCACGATCAGCCGGGCGCACGGCACGTAGGCCCCGGACTTCTGGTCTGCGCTGCCCGAGCCGTCCTCGGCCCCCGGCGCCGCTCCCTTCGCCGCGTCGGAGTCGTCGGAGCTCTTGCTGATCCCGCCCCCGCTCTCCAGTGCGAGCCAGGAGACGCCGCCCACCAGCGAGACGGCCGCCGCGGCCGCGGCCAGGCCGAGGGCCATCGTCAGGCGCCGCCGCCGGACCCCGGCGGGACGTACACCGGCCCCCTCGGGCGGCGGTTCCGGTTCCGGTTCCGCCGCCGGGGCCGCAAGGGCGCGCCCCGCCACCCCCAGGTGCTCCCGCAGCAGTGCGACATCCGCCACAGCCGCCGCGTGCTCCGCGAGCAGCTCCGGGTCCCGGCGGGCGGTCTCGGGCAGGGGCTCGTCCGTGAGAGCCGGCATCAGCGCGTCGTACGTGTACTCGTCCCCAGCCACCCTCACACCACCTCGCCCTCGTGCAGCCGCGCGCGCAGCACCCGTACCGCCGTATGCAGCCTGCTCTTGACCGTGCCCTCCGGAATGCCCAGTTCATCCGCTATCGCCCGTACCGGGAGATCTGCGTAGAAGCGCAGCACGACGACCTGCCGCTGGGTGTCGGGCAGCGCGTCCAGGCCCTGGGTCACGGCCATCGAGAGCGCCCGTGACTCCGCCCCGTCCTCGTCCGTCGCCTCCCGCCACAGCACGGCGAGCCGCTCCCCGAGCCGCTCCTGCCTTCGGCGCGCCCGATGCCAGTCCATGGCGAGGTTCGAGGCGACGACCGCCGCCCACGCGGACACGTCACGAGGCGCCTCGCGCCCGTCCGCCGCCCGCTCCAGGAGCTTGAGCCTGACCTGCTGGACGCCGTCGGGCAGATCGGCGTGCGGCACTCCGCCGAGCGCGAGCACCGCCCGCACCCGGTCCTCCTGGGCCGCGTCGAGCGGATCGGCCCGTTCTTCATGGTCCCGCCGGCCCCGTCGCGTTTTTCCGCGCAGCAAGACACCCCTCCCGTCCCCACGTTTCCCCTAGGACGCGGGGGCGGCCAGAAACGTTCGGCCGTGGACGACGGGAATGTGACATCCCGTACTCCGGACAATGGATTGGACAAGGCGGCCGTGGACAGACGCATGATGGAACGCACAGGCCAATGCCTATGCCCATGCACATACGGAGGAAGTCCCTGTGAAGGTCGGAATCGTCGGAGCCACCGGTCAGGTCGGCACGGTCATGCGCAAGATCCTCGTGGAGCGGGACTTCCCGGTGGACGAGCTGCGCCTGTTCGCCTCGGCCCGGTCGGCCGGCTCGAAGCTCGACGGTGTGACGGTCGAGGACGCCTCCACGGCCGACTACAGCGGCCTCGACATCGTCCTGTTCTCCGCGGGCGGCGCCACCTCGAAGGCGCTGGCCGAGAAGGTCGCCTCGCAGGGCCCCGTCGTGATCGACAACTCCTCCGCCTGGCGGATGGACCCCGAGGTTCCCCTCGTCGTCTCCGAGGTCAACCCGCACGCGATCGCGAACCGCCCCAAGGGCATCATCGCCAACCCGAACTGCACGACGATGGCCGCCATGCCGGTCCTGAAGCCGCTGCACAAGGAGGCCGGGCTCACCGCGCTCGTCGTGGCGACGTACCAGGCCGTGTCCGGTTCGGGTCTCGCCGGTGTCGACGAGCTGTTCGAGCAGGTCAAGAAGGTCGGCGACGACGCGCCGAAGCTGACGCACGACGGTTCGGCCACGGAGTTCCCCGCGCCGAACAAGTACGTCGCGCCGATCGCGTACAACGTCCTGCCGATGGCGGGCTCCATCGTCGACGACGGTCTGAACGAGACCGACGAGGAGCAGAAGCTCCGCAACGAGTCGCGCAAGATCCTGGAGATCCCGGGCCTCAAGGTCTCCGGCACCTGCGTCCGCGTGCCGGTCTTCACCGGTCACTCGCTCCAGGTCAACGCCCGCTTCGAGCGTCCGCTGAACGCCGAGCGCGCCACCGAGCTCCTCGCGTCGGCCGAGGGCGTCGTCCTCACCGACGTCCCGACCCCGCAGGTCGCGGCGGGCAAGGACGAGGCCTTCGTGGGCCGCATCCGCAACGACGAGACGGTGGAGAACGGCCTGGCCTTCTTCATCTCCGACGACAACCTCCGCAAGGGCGCCGCGCTGAACGCGGTGCAGATCGCGGAGCTGGTGGCGGCCGAGCTCAAGGGCTGACGCTCTTCGCATACGTACGCCGATGGGGGCGGTCACCGTGGTGCGGTGACCGCCCCTTTCGCGTACCCCGTGACGAGCAGGGCGAGCGCCGCGAGGCCGCCGCCGAGCCACAGCACGTCCGTGGTGCCGAGGCCGTCCGCGACCAGGCCGCCGGTGAGCGCGCCCAGGGCGATGGCCGCGGCCGCGGGGCGGGCCACCACGGTCATCTTCAGCGGCATCGCGGTGGCGTCCGTGCTCGGCGTCCCCGCCGGTACGTTCCTCGGTGAACTCGCGGGCTGGCGCTGGGCGTTCGCGGTGATGGGGGTGTTCGCGCTGACGGTCTCCGGGCTGCTCGCGGTGGTGCTCCCGCCGCTGCCCGCGTCGGCCGCGGTTCGGCTCGGGACGTTCCCCGGACTGCTGCGGAACGCGAGGCTGCGGGCCGGTCTCCTGGTGGTGCTGCTCTTGGTGACGGGGCACTCGGCCGCGTACACCTACGTACGGCCCGTCCTGGAGCGGGTGCCCGGCCTGGGCGCCGGGCTGATCAGCGGGCTGCTCCTCGCCTACGGGGTCGCGGGCATCATCGGCACCTTCCCGGGCGGCGAGCAGCACCGCCCCACGGCGGAGTACCACGGGCGGCGTGACGTCACGTTCGTGCCGGTGGACGGGGTGCCGGACTCGGTGCTCTGGATGGTGTGGCGCCGGGACACGGAGACGGAGCGGGTACGGGCGTTCGCGCGGGCGGTGGGGGCGATCGCCTAGCCGTGGCTAGGGGCGGCGGACCTCGAAGTGGAAGCAGCCGTACTCGACGGCCCTGACGTGCACGAGGGCGACCTCCGGGTCGGCGAAGGCCTCGGCGAAGGCGGTGTCGAAGCCTTCCGCGGCCGGGTCCGGGATCTCAAGCAGGCGGCCCCCGACGATGCGGCCCTCGGCGCTGTAGCGGCGCAGGGTGCGCAGGGATCCGGGCCGGGCGAAGGGGTACTGCCCGCCGCTGGGCGCCGGGCCCTCGCAGTCGTCCGCGTGGATGAAGACGGGGCCCTGCTCGTCATAGGCGCCGGGGGTGGCACCGGTCCGCAGGGCCCAGCGGCGCAGGGGGGCGTACGAGACGAGGGCGACGCGTTCGCCGGGGGCGACGGGGCGCAGACAGCAGCGGAGCGGGTCGCCGCCTTCCTCGTCCACGTAGGGGCGGCAGGGGTTGCCGGCGTCGTCGGTGACGCGGAGTGCCTTGAGGGCAGTGGGGGTGATGGGGAGGGGCGCGTAAGTGGTGGTCGTGGTCATGTGCCGAGGGTCGCGCGTGGGGGTGGGCGGAGGCTGGCGGATTTCGGACGTTGCATTCGCCCACCCCGCCCCTTCCCGGCCGTGACATGTTCGGCTCCGCCGCGGACGCTCCGGCGCGGGGGCCTTTCCAGCGCCGGTCCGGGCTGAATCCCTTCAGCCGTCCGGCGCTTGAGGACGCCCCCGCGCAGCGGGCTTTCGGGAAGGAGCGGGGGCCGGGGACACAGAAGACCGCTACCAATCCCCGCGCATACGCCGATACCCCTCCCCCAGCCCCCCGAGCTCCTCCCCCGTCAGCACGTCCTCCACCCGAGCGAACCCCTCCGGCGCCCGCTCGGCGACGGTGCGCAGCACCTCGTCCACCGGCATCGCCCGGTTGGCCAGCGCCACCTCGTTGGCCGGACCCCACCGCTCCGCCTCATAGGCCCGCAGCCCGGCCGCCCGGTCCACCCCGGCAAGGGCCACGCACCGCGCGAGCACCCGCGCGTCGAGCACCGCCTCCGAGCCGCCGCTCGACCCCACGGGGTACATCGGATGCGCCGCGTCGCCAAGGAGCGTCACGGGTCCGCGCCCCCACCACGGCAGCGGGTCCCTGTCGACCATCGGGTACTCCAGGATCCGGCTCGTGGACCCGGTCGCGGCGAGCAGCGCGGGCACGTCCAGGTCCCCGATCCGCCACCCGGCGAAGTGCGGCAGGACGTCGGAGAGGCGTCCCGCGCGGTTCCAGTCCACCGGGCCCGGCGACCCGTGGTGATGGACCGGGTAACGCACCTCCGCCACCCAGTTGAGCAGCGCGCGCCCCCGCGTCTCCGCCTCCCGCGAGATCGGGTAGACGACGAGCTTGGCCGTCGCGTTGCTGCCCGCGAAGGCCATCGCCCGGCCGCCGAGCACCGGGTCCCACTCGGTGATGCCCCGCCACATCCGGATGCCGTTCCACAGCGGCGGCCCCTCCCCGGGATGCAGCCGGGCCCGGACCGCCGAGTACAGGCCGTCGGCGCCGATCAGGGCACGCACCGGAACCGCGAACTCCCGCCCGCGCCGCACGTCCCGCAGGGTCACCCGCAGCGCGCCCGACCCCTCCGGCTCGGCGTACCGCACGAACGCCGTACCGGTCTGTACGGCGTTCTCGCCGATGCGGTCGCGCACGGCGTCGAGGAGGATCAGCTGCAGGGCGCCGCGGTGCAGGGAGTACTGCGGCCAGTGGTGGCCGCGCGCGAGCCCCAGCGGCTCGCCCCAGATGTAGTTGCCGTGCCGGTCGAAGTGGATCGTCTCTGCGGTCGGCACGGCCGTGGCGGCCAGCTCGGCGCCGAGGCCCAGCTCCGTCAACTCCCTCACCGCGTGCGGCAGAAGATTGATGCCGACCCCGACGGGCCGCAGCGCGTCCACCGCGTCGATGACCCGTACCCCGATGCCCGCCGCGTGCAGGCTGAGCGCGGTGGTGAGCCCGCCGATCCCGGCTCCCGCGACGAGCACGTCGATCATGCGGCGCACCCCGCGCCACGTAATCGGGGTAGTCGGGGTAATCGGCGTAATCGCGGTAGGCGCGGCAACCGTCGAAGATCCATGAACGCTCCCCCCGGGGCGTGTGTCGACGCGCGGATGCTAGCGGCACGGCAGCCCGCGAACAATGCCGCGTGGCGGCCCGCGGACAATGCCCCGGCGCGCCCGCTGATCCACGTGGAAGGATGGCTGGAAACGTCACAAGTCGTACCTGAGGAGATGACCGCGTGCCCGGCACCAATCTGACCCGCGAAGAGGCGCAGCAGCGGGCGAAGCTGCTCGCCGTTGACTCGTACGAGATCGATCTCGACCTCTCCGGCGCGCAAGAGGGCGGCACCTACCGCTCGGTGACCACCGTGCGTTTCGACTCCGCGGAGGCGGACGCCGAGACCTTCATCGACCTGGTGGCCCCCGCGGTCCACGAGGTCGTCCTGAACGGCCACGCGCTGGACGTCGCCGCCGTCTTCCGTGACTCGCGCATCGCGCTGAGGCACCTGGAGGCGGGGCCGAACGAGCTGAAGGTGGTCGCCGACTGCGACTACACCAATACGGGTGAGGGGCTGCACCGGTTCGTCGACCCGGTCGACCAACAGGCCTACCTCTACACGCAGTTCGAGGTTCCGGACGCGCGCCGGGTCTTCGCGTCGTTCGAGCAGCCCGACCTGAAGGCGACGTTCCAGTTCACCGTGAAGGCGCCGTCCGGCTGGACGGTCATCTCGAATTCGCCGACCCCGGAGCCCAGCGGTGACGTCTGGGTCTTCGAGCCCACGCCGCGCATGTCGACGTACATCACGGCGCTCATCGTCGGTCCGTATCACTCGGTCCACAGCTCATACGAGGGTCCTGGCGGCCAGTCGGTTCCGCTCGGCATCTACTGCCGGCCCTCGCTCGCGGAGTTCCTCGACTCGGACGCGATCTTCGAGGTCACGCGGCAGGGCTTCGAGTGGTTCCAGGAGAAGTTCGACTACGCGTACCCCTTCGCCAAGTACGACCAGCTCTTCGTGCCGGAGTTCAACGCGGGCGCGATGGAGAACGCGGGTGCGGTGACCATCCGCGACCAGTACGTGTTCCGTTCGAAGGTGACGGACGCGGCGTACGAGACGCGCGCGGAAACAATCCTCCACGAGCTGGCCCACATGTGGTTCGGCGACCTGGTGACAATGGAGTGGTGGAACGACCTCTGGCTGAATGAGTCGTTCGCCACGTACACGTCCATCGCCTGCCAGGCGTACGCGGAGAACTCGCGCTGGCCGCACTCCTGGACGACGTTCGCCAACTCCATGAAGACGTGGGCGTACCGCCAGGACCAGCTGCCCTCCACGCACCCGATCATGGCGGACATCCGCGACCTCGACGACGTGCTGGTCAACTTCGACGGCATCACGTACGCCAAGGGCGCGAGCGTCCTCAAGCAGCTCGTCGCGTACGTCGGCATGGACGAGTTCTTCCGGGGCGTGCAGGCGTACTTCAAGGCGCACGCGTTCGGCAACACGCGCCTGTCCGATCTGCTCGGCGCGCTTGAGGAGACCAGCGGGCGCGACCTGAAGACCTGGTCGAAGAAGTGGCTGGAAACGGCCGGCATCAACGTCCTGCGTCCGGTGGTCGACGTCGACACCTCCGGCAGGATCACGTCGTTCGCGGTGAAGCAGGAGGCCCCGGCGCTCCCGGCCGGCGCCCAGGGCGAGCCGACTCTGCGCCCGCACCGGATCGCGATCGGCCTCTACGACCTCGACGAGGAGAGCGGCAAGCTGCTGCGCACGGACCGCGTCGAGCTGGACGTGGACGGCGAACTGACTGCGGTGGACGCGCTGGTGGGCCGCGAGCGCCCGGCGGTCATCCTCCTGAACGACGACGACCTCTCGTACGCGAAGGTCCGCATGGACGCGGAGTCGCTCGCGTTCGTGACGGAGCACATCGGTGACTTCGAGGCGTCGCTGCCGCGGGCCCTTTCGTGGGCGTCGGCGTGGGACATGACACGGGACGCGGAGCTCCCGACGCGGGAGTACCTCTCCCTCGTCCTGTCCGGCATCGCCAAGGAGTCGGACATCGGGGTCGTCCAGTCCCTGCACCGTCAGGTGAAGCTGGCCCTTGAGCTGTACGCGGCTCCGGCCGGGCGTGACGAAGCGCTCGCCCGCTGGACCGAGGCGACGCTCTCGCACCTCCGCTCGGCGGAGCCGGGCAGCGACCACCAGCTGGCGTGGGCACGGGCGTTCGCCGCGACGGCGCGCACGGAGGACCAGCTGACGCTGATCGAGGAACTGGTCTCCGGCAAGCAGTCGATCGAGGGCCTCGCGGTGGACACGGAGCTGCGCTGGGCCTTCGTGCACCGGCTCGCGGCGACCGGCCGGCTCGACGAGGCCGGGATCACGGCGGAGCTCGACCGCGACAAGACGGCCGCGGGCGAGCGGCACGCGGCATCGGCGCGGGCGGCGCGGCCCACTCCGGAGGCCAAGGCGGAGGCGTGGGCGTCGGTCGTGGAGTCCGACAAGCTCCCGAACGCGATCCAGGAGTCCGTCATCGGCGGCTTCGTCCAGACGGACCAGCGGGAACTCCTCGCGCCGTACGCGGAGAAGTTCTTCTCGGCGGTGAAGGGGGCGTGGGACTCCCGTTCACACGAGATGGCGCAGCAGATCGCGGTGGGCCTGTACCCGTCGCTCCAGATCTCCCAGGCCACCCTGGACGCCACGGACGCCTGGCTGGCCTCGGCGTCCCCGTCAGCGGCCCTCCGCCGCCTGATCACGGAATCCCGCGCAGGCGTGGAGCGAGCGCTGCGGGCGCAGGCGGCGGACGCGTAGGCCCGAGGGGGCGGGGTCGGGGGTGGGGGCGGGGCACACCACTCCGGGCCCCGCCGCTCCCCGAACCTGCCCGCGCTGCGCGCGATGCTTTCCCGCCCACCCACCCGATTGCCCCGCAGCGGACAGGTGGCCGGGACGCCGTCTACCGGCCACATCCACCCTGACCGCGCTCCGCGCGATTTTTTCCCACCCACCCACCCGATTACCCGGCAGCTACAGGGTGGGCGGGTGGCAGAAATTTGCGCGCGGCGCGACCACACGACGCGGCACTCGCCCGCTACGGGGCAATCGGGCGGGTGGGCGGGAAAGCATCGCGCGCAGCGCGACTAGAGCAGCAACGACCCACAGACAAACACCTCGGTACTCGCCCGCTACGGGGCAATCGGGCGGGCGGGTGGGTGGGGAAGCATCGCGCGCAGCGCGACCAGGGCCGGTGTGGCCCGGAGTCACGAGGGGCCTCGGACGCCCCCGGAAGCAGGGGTGGCCCCTAGGCCGGGTCCGCCCCCCGCGCAGGGACCGCGTCACGGAGGGCCGACAAGACCCTGCTGACCGCCGCACCCCCCGCCGCCCCCCTCCGCACCGCAGCCACCACATGCCGCCGAGGCCGATCCGCGGACAGCTCCCGCATCACCACCCCGTCACGGCGCACCGCCGCCATCCGCGGGACGAGGGCGACTCCCATCCCCGCCTCCACCATGGCGAGGATCGCCGTCCAGCCGGAGGCGGAATGCGCCTGCTCAGGCGTGAACCCCGCCCCCTCGCACGCCGCCCGCGTGATCTCCGACCAGGGGCCGCTGCCCCCGAAGATCCACGGCTCCCGGGCCAGATCCGCCAGCCGAAGACCCTCCGAGGCCGCCAGCGCGTGGTCCACCGGCAGCGCCACGTCCAGCGGGTCCGCCAGGAGCGACTCCCGCGTGAAGCGGGAGTCCGCGTCCGCCGAGGCCGGCGCCTGCACCGCCAGGGAGAGCGCCACGTCCACCTCCCCCGCGGCCAGCAGCTCGTACGCCTCCGCCGCCTCCACCTCACGGACCCGCACCGAGATCCCCGGCGCCGCCGCCCGCAGCTCCCGCACCGCGGGGACGACGAGCGCGGGCACCGCCGTCGAGAAGGCGCCGACCCGCACCTCCCCAGCCTCACCCTGCGCGTACGCCGCCAACTCCGCGTCGGCACGCTCCAGTTGGGCGAATACCGCTTCCGCGTGACGCAGTACGAGGTGTGCCGCGTCCGTCAGGCGGACCCGCCGCCCGTGTGCTTCGAGCAGCGGCACCCCCAGCTGCTTCGCGAGGTTGGACAGCTGCTGCGACACCGCCGACGGCGTCATCTGCAGCGTCCGCGCCGTCGCCGTGACCGTGCCCCGCTCACTCAACGTACGCAGGATCTGCAGCTTCTTGATGTCCCACTCGCTCATGGAGTCAACGTACCGACTGGTCACCAAAGGTGATCCCACGGGACGCGCCCCCTACTTCGAGGGGGACTGCGAGGGGGACGTCGTGGGGGACTTCGCGCGCGCCGCGCCCAGCACCACGCCGCCCAGGATCAGCGCCATGCACATCACCTGCAGCCACCCCATCGCCTCGCCGAGCACCACCAAGGAGAGCAGGGCGACGCACACCGGCTGAAGGTAGTAGATGACCCCGGCACGAGCGGCGCCGATGATCGAGATCGCCTTGTTCCAGGCGAAGAAGGCGATCGCGGACGAGACGACACCGACGTACAGGAGCGGCGAGACCGTCCCGACGGTCGGCTCGAAGCCGCCCTGGATCACGAAGCTGGCCACGAACACCGGAAGCAGCATCAGCGCACCCAGCGTGAACGTCGCGAAGAGGAACGGCAGTCCGCCGATCTCGGCCGGCTTCCGCCTGAGCAGCGCGCTGTACGAACCGAAGGACACCGCCCCCGCGATCACCCACAGGTCGCCCACCGCGAAGTCCATGGAGAGCGATCCCCCGGACACCAGGACCAGGACACCCGCGCAGGCGATCAGCATGCCCGTCACCCGGCGCGCGCCGAGCCTCGCGCCGCCGAGGCGCTCGTACACCGCCATCAGGACCGGCGACGCGGCCATGATCATGCCCATGTTGCCCGCGGTGGTGGTCACGCCCGCCTGGTTGACCAGGGTGTTGTAGATGGTGACGCCGAGGAGCGAGGCGAGCAGCAGGAAGCGGATGTGCTTGCGGAGCACGACCCGCTGCCGCCAGGCCTGGCGTGCCGCGAACGGTGCCACCGCCGCGATCGCGATGATCCACCGCCAGAAGGCGTGCTGGACGGGCGGCACGCTGTCGGCCAGGGCCCGCGAGGTCACGAAACTGCCCGACCAGACGACCGTGGCGAGCGCCGCGAGGGCGAGACCGAGGCCGATGGGGCGCGCGGCCCCCTGCGCTTTGCTCGCCTTCGACGCGGTGCGGGTGGAGGTGGTCCGGTCCAGGACAGTCACTGATATCCCTTGTCTCTCTCCCGGTTAACGAGGACGGCCCGGGAAAACAGGAACCCCGCCGAGGTGGTCACCACCCGGCGGGGATCTCTTGGCTGATCTCTTCTTGGTTGGCTGCGGAGCTACCGTCGCACTCCAACACCCATCAGGTCCATCGAATCTTTTCGAGACATCTTTGAAGTTCAACTGAACGATGAGCTCAACGATCAACGGCTCAGATCAACGGCTCAGATCGACGGCTTAGATCGACGGAACAGATCGACGGAACAGCCCCCACTCCGCGAGCGCCCTCCGCACCGCCCCCGCATCGGCCTCGTCCGCCGCCCACGCCACGTACCCGTCAGGACGGACGAGGACGGTCGTACGCCGTCCGCTCGTCCAGTGCGTCACGACGGCGCGCCCCGCGCCGCCCTCCACCGCCGTGTCCACGTCCGCGCCCTGAGGAGCGATCAGCACGAACCTGCCCTCGCGCAGGGCCTCGTACAGCCGTCCTTCCTTGAGCGCGATGTCGGGAGCGCGGTGGCCGGTCAGGGGGTGGGCGCCTTTCGGGGCCGGGTAGCTGTAGCCGATGCCGGTGATCTGGCCGATCGCCTTGTCGCGGACCGGGGGCACGGCGCCGATGAAGGACGCGAGCACGGCGCGGCCCGCCCGCGACCACGGGCGCTTGGCCATCGCGAGCCGCACGATGCCGCCGCTGCTGCGCAGGACCGCCTTGCCGATGGGGTGCCGCTCGGACTGGTAGGTGTCCAACAGGCCCTCCGGGGCACGGCCGTCGACCGCCGCCGCCAGCTTCCAGCTCAGGTTCACGGCGTCCTGGAGGCCGGTGTTCATGCCCTGCGCACCGGCCGGGGTGTGGACGTGCGCGGCGTCCCCGGCGAGGAAGACCCTGCCGACCCGGTACGCGGGCGCCTGGCGCTCGTCACTGTGGAAGCGGGACATCCAGCGGGCGTCGTGCATGCCGTAGTCGTGGCCGAGCGCGAGCCGGGTGATCTCCTTGACCTCCGCGAGGTCGAGGGGCTCGCTGTCGGGGACGTTGTGCGCGCGGTTCCAGCCGATGACGCGGTAGTAGCCGTCGGCGAAGGGCGCGATGAAGGCGAAGGCGTCCCCGGCGGCGTTCACCGTGAGGACCGATGCGGGCTTCTCGGCGAGCTTCACGTCGGCGAGCACGAGCGAGCGGATGGCGGACTTGCCGGGGAAGGGCAGGCCGATGGCCTTGCGGACCGGACTGTGCAGCCCGTCCGCGCCGACCACGTACGCCGCCCGTCGCGTCCTCGAACCGCCGTCGGGGCCCCGGACTTCGAGACTCACGCCGTCCGCGTCCTGGGTGAGCCCGGTGACCTCGCTCTCGTACTGGAAGTCGACACCGGCCTCGATCGCCCGTCGCTCCAGGACGCGCTCCACCTCGTACTGCGGCAGGACCAGGAGGTGGTTGTAGCGCGAGTGCAGCTTGTCGAGGCCCACGTCGAGGTGGGCGAAGAGGCGCAGCCGGTCGAGCGTCCTGCCCTTGGCCTCCAGTTCGTCGGCGAGGCCGCGCGCGTCGAGCTGTTCGAGGGTGCGGGCGTGCAGCACCAGGGCGCGCGAGAGGTTGCTGATCTCGTGCGGCCGCTTTTCGAGCAGGGTGACGGGTATACCCGCGGCGGCCAGGTCACCGGCGAGCAGCAGGCCGGTGGGGCCGGAGCCGACGACGATCACGGCGGGGCCCGCGGTGCCGGTCGTGTCCTGCGTTCCGTTCATGACGGCCTCCTTGTGCCAACAGCTGTTGGTCAACGCTTGTTGGCCAACGTAGGACCGTCCTCATGGACTGTCAACACATGTTGGCCTACGCTTGTTGGCATGACCGAAAGTGCACCCGATCCAGTGAACGAGGCCGTGCCCCGGGCCATGCCCGAGGCCGTGACCGAAGCAGCGGCCGCGGCTCCACCCCGCCGCTCCGACGCGACCCGCGGCGCGATCCTCACCGCCGCCCGTGAGCGGTTCGCCGCCGACGGCTACGAACGGGCCACCATCCGCGCCATCGCCAAGGACGCGCGGATCGATCCGTCGATGGTGATGCGCTATTACGGCAACAAGGAAGGGCTGTTCGCCGCGGCCTGCTCCATCGATCTGCGGCTGCCCGATCTCACCGAGGTGCCGCACGAGGCCGTCGGGCGCGTCCTGGTGACGCACTTCCTGGACGTCTGGGAGAAGGACGGGGTGCTGACCGCGATGCTCCGGGTGGGCATCACGAACACGGCGGGCGCCGAGCGCATGCAGGGCATCTTCAGGGACCAGCTGCTGCCGGTCGCGCGCCGCGTCTGCCCCGATCCCGCCGAGGCCCCGACGCGGGCCGGGCTCTGCGCCTCGCAGATCCTCGGCATGGCGCTGACCCGCTATGTGCTGCGGTTCCCGCCCGCGGTCGCACTGTCCGCCCAGGAGATGGCGGACTGGGTGGGGCCGACGGTGCAGCGGTATCTCACGGCCGAGCGGCCGTGACGCACGAACGCACCCGCCGCACGCGAGGTACGCGGCCGGGACATACGTAGGGGCTCTTCGCCGGCATACGCATGCGTACATGCGCGTACCGGCGAAGAGCCCCTACGGAAGAGCCCCCACGAAGGGACTCGGAAAGCGAAGTGGCGTCAGGCCTCGGCGTCAGACCTTCTTCTCCTGCTTGCGGGACTTGTCACCGACCATGACGAGACCCGCGATCACCAGGAACAGCACGATGGGCGCCGCGACATAGAGGCCGAGCGTCTCGATCACACTCAGGCCGGGACCCGGGTCGTCGCCGTCGTCGCGCGTGAGCGCGAGCGCGGGGGACGACATGAGCAGCATCATCAGCGTCGTACCGGAAGCCAGGGCGCCGGCGCGCAGGGCGTTCTTCTTGTCCACGGTGCCAACGTAGCGAACTGCTAAACCGGCCGCGCGCCCGGGGGTGCCGTACGGGTGCGGAACACATCCATGAACGCGTGCACCCGGGGTGACGCGGCGAGTTCCTCCAGGGTGACGGGGCGGCCCGCGGCGTCGGCGATCGGCAGCCGCCAGTTGGGGTACTGGTCCCAGGTGCCGGGGAGGTTCTGCGGGCGGCGGTCGCCGAGCGCGTCCGGCAGCCAGATGCCGGTCATGCGGGCCGGGGTGGCGAGCAGGAAGCGGTGCACGGCGCGGATCTCCTCCTGCTCGTGTCCGCCGCCGCCGGGCAGCATCCCGAGGCGGGAGAGCAGCGCGAGCCACTCCGACACGTCGGCCGCCGCCTCGGCCTGCTCCACGGCCAGGGGGCGGGTCAACAGGCCGAGCCTGTCGCGGAGCTGGACGTGTTCGCCGGTGATGCGGGCGGCTGTGGACGGCAGGTCGTGGGTGGTGGCGGTGGCCAGGCAGTCCGCGCGCCACCGCTCGGGCGGCAGCGGCCGTCCCGTGCCGGCCCAGTCCCGCTCGAACCAGAGCACGGAGGTGCCGAGGACGCCCCGGCGCTGCAGGGTCTCGCGGACTCCGGGCTCGACGGTGCCGAGGTCCTCGCCGATGACGAGGGCGCCCGCGCGGTGCGCCTCCAGGGCGAGCACGGCGAGCATCGCGTCGGCGTCGTAATGGACATACGTTCCCTCGGTGGGCGCGCGGCCCTCCGGGACCCACCAGAGCCGGAAGAGGCCCATGACGTGGTCGATGCGGATCGCGCCCGCATGCCGGAGCATTCCGCGCAGGAGGGCGCGGTACGGGGCGTATCCGGACTCGGCGAGGCGGTCCGGGCGCCACGGCGGGAGGCCCCAGTCCTGGCCGCGCGCGTTGAACGCGTCCGGCGGTGCGCCCACCGACATGCCCGCGGCGAAGTGCCGCCGCTGCGCCCACGCGTCGGCTCCGGCCGGGTGTACGCCGACGGCGAGGTCGTGCACGAGGCCGATGTCCATGCCCGCGTCCCGCGCGGAGCGCTGGGCAGCCGCGAGCTGGGCGTCGGTGAGCCAGGCGAGACGGCAGTGGAAGTCCACGCGGTCCATCAACTCGCGGCGGGCGCGGGCGGATTCGGGCGACGCGGGGTCGCGCAGGGGCGCGGGCCAGGTGCGCCAGTCGGGGCCGTACCGCTCGGCCAGCGCGCACCAAGTGGCGTGATCCTCCAGGTCAGTTCCGTGCTCGGCGAGGAAGTCGTTGTAGGCGGCGCGCCGTCCGGGGCCCAGCGGGACCTCGCGGATCAGCTCCAGGGCCTGGAGCTTGAGTTCCCAGACCGCGTCACGGTCGATCAACTGGCCCTGCTGGAGGACGGATTCGCGGAGCGCGGCGGCCCGCCGCGTGAGATCGGCGGCCAGGTCGCGGGCCGCGCCGTCCAGGTGGGCGTACTCGGGGACGTCCTCGACACGGAGGTGGACGGGGTCGGGGAAGCGGCGCGACGACGGACGGTACGGGGAGGGGTCGGACGCCCCGTCCACAGGCTTCGGCACCGCCGCGTGCAAGGGGTTGACCTGCACGAATCCCGCACCGAGGGCCCGCCCGGACCAGGCCGCGAGCTCGGCGAGGTCACCGAGGTCGCCCATGCCCCAGGAGCGGCGGGAGAGCAGGGAGTAGAGCTGGACGAGGAGTCCGTACGTCTTCGCGCGCGGGGGCGGCAGACGGTGCGGGGCGACGACGAGGTGGGCGGTGGCGGTGCGGTCGTCCGGGGTCTCGACCCGGAGTCCGTGGACGCCAAGCGGCAGGGTCGGCGCCGCCGCTCCTGGCTCTGTCGCCGCTCCTGGCCCCGTCTCTCCGCCGTCCGGCAGCGACTCGTCACGCCCGCCCGGCAGCTCCCACTCCAGTCGCTCCCCCTGCTCCGTCTCCACCCGCACCCGGGTGCCCGGCGGCAGCCCGGCCCAGGGCGGGGGCGCCTCAGCGGCGGGGCCCGGGTCAGGGGCGCGGTCAGGGTCAGGAGCAGCACCTGGTTCAGGAGCAGCGCCCGGGTCAGGGGCAGCACCCGGGTCAGGGGCGCCGCCCCGCCACATCACCACCGTCGGCGGCAGCAGGCGGGCGCTCGGCACCGCCTCGCGGGCCGTGAGGGCGCGCCGCACCGCCTCGGGGGTGCTCGCGTCCACGTCGAGGGCGGCCAGGGCCGCGATCACCGCGGCGTCGGTGGCCGGAACCGTGCGGTCCGGGGACGGGGAGTAAGAGGTCGCCACGCCGTGCAGGGCGGCGAGGCGGGAAAGTCCGGTGGGGGCGGTGGGCCCGGCGGTGGAGCCGGTGACGGGTCCGGTCGCTCCGGGTGGGGCCACCTAGACCCCCATGTAGGCCAGGCCCGACGCGGTGCCGGTGGAGGTCGGCTCGCTGGTCAGCGGAGCGGCGTCGGCGAGCGGAGGCTCGCTGGTCAGGGGTGCGGCGTCGGCCAGCGGGGGCTCACTGGTCAGGGGCGGCTCGAAGCAGCCGCAGGAGCAGGATCCGTCGAGACCCGAGTCCGGTCCTGACACCTGTTTGGAGAGAGCGGAGAGAAGAAGATTCGCGGAAGCGGGCACGTAGGGCTCCATTGTCAGGGGGCAGGTCTTCGGGAGCCCTACCCAGTGCACGGGATCGCAGACATATCCGTTGTATGAACGTGCGCGTGCTCACATTCGTTTCCCTCAGAGGGGGTCGGGACGCAAGATCTTCCTTTTCCCCGCCTTCGGTACCTCACCGTCCCTGCCCGCATCCGGCGCATACATTCCAGCCCCTTCGTGGTTTGACGACGAGTCTGACGACGAACGGGCCGTGCCACCGGGGCGAACGGGGCCATGTCACAGGGAAGAAAACCCCCACAACACCCACGCCCGTTGACACCCCCACCACGCGAGTGGTGGGCTCAGTGACACCCTGAGACAACCAACGCACCAAACGTGATCAACAGCACGAGGGACAACGAGGAGAGGGCCGTGCAACTGCGGCGCAGGAAGGGCGCGGCGGCCATCGCCGTCGCCGTCATCGCGGGCGCACTCGGCGGCGCCCCCGGCGCCGTCGCCGCCCCCGGCCTCCCCGGAAAGCCCGGCACCCCGGCCACCTCCCCGGACGACGACCGGGAGAGCGACGGCTCGCTTCCCCCGGTCTGGCCCCGCCCCCAGTCGATGACCACGGCCGGGGCCACGGTCACCGTGACGGACGAGGTCGTCCTCGCCACCGGCCAGAACCCCGATCCGTACGCCGTCGACGCCCTGCACGCCGTGCTGCGCGACGCGGGCGCCCGCAAGATCACCGAGGTCACGGAGGCCTCCGAGAGCACGGCGACCACGGGGGCCACGGACGGCGGCCGGAACCTCGTCGTCCGCGCCGACGGCACCGGCGCCGACCAGGCCCTGCGGACCCTCGGCGCCCGCGCCCGCGGCGACCTGCCGTCCGGCGGCTACCGCCTCGCGGTGGGCCGGATCGGCGGCCGGGACACCATCGCTCTCGCGGGTACGGGCGACGACGGCCTCTTCCACGGCGTACAGACCCTGCGCCAGCTGATCACCAAGAACACCGGCGGCCGGGCCACCGTCCCCGGAGTCCAGATCCGCGACTGGCCCGGCACCGCGGTCCGCGGCATGACGGAGGGCTTCTACGGCACTCCGTGGACCCGCGAACAGCGCCTCGACCAGATCGACTTCATGGGGCGCACGAAGCAGAACCGCTACCTCTACGCCCCCGGCGACGACCTCTACCGCCAGGCACGCTGGCGCGAGCCGTACCCCGCCGACCAACGCGCCGACTTCCGCGCCCTCGCCGAGCGGGCCGGGCGCAATCACGTGACGCTCGCCTGGGCCGTCGCCCCGGGCCAGGCGATGTGCATGTCGTCCGACAAGGACATCAAGGCCCTGAACCGCAAGATCGACGCGATGTGGGCCCTTGGCGTACGCGCGTTCCAGCTGCAGTTCCAGGACGTCAGCTACAGCGAGTGGCACTGCGGCGCGGACGCCGACACCTTCGGTTCGGGGCCCGAGGCCGCCGCGAAGGCGCAGTCCCGCGTCGCCAACGCCGTCTCCGCGCACCTGGCCGAGCGCCACCCCGGCGCGAAGCCGCTCTCCCTGATGCCCACGGAGTACTACCAGGACGGCTCCACCGAGTACCGCGATGCCCTCGCGGAGCGCCTCCACAAGGGCATCGAGGTGGCGTGGACCGGCGTCGGCGTGGTCCCCAGGACCATCACCGGGCGTGAACTGGCGGGCGCGCGCAAGGCGTTCGGCTCGCATCCGCTCGTGACGATGGACAACTACCCCGTCAACGACTTCGCGCAGGACCGTATCTTCCTCGGCCCCTACACCGGCCGCGAGCCAGCCGTCGCCACCGGCTCGGCCGCGCTCCTCGGCAACGCCATGGAGCAGCCCTCCGCGTCCCGTATCCCTCTCTTCACGGCCGCCGACTACGCCTGGAACCCGCGCGCCTACCGCCCGCACGAGTCCTGGCTCGCCGCGATCGACGACCTCTCGGGCGGCGACCCGAAGGCGCGCGGCGCCCTGCGGGCCCTCGCGGGCAATGACGCGTCGTCGGTGCTCGGCGCCGACGAGTCGGCGTATCTGCGCCCGCTCATGAACGACTTCTGGCGGGCGCGCACGACGACGAACACGGCCCGCATCGAGAAGTCCGCACAGGACCTGCGGGACGCCTTCACGGTCATGAAGGAGGCTCCGCGGCGGCTCGCCGGCAGTGACGTCGACACCGAGGCGCGGCCCTGGGTGGAGCAGTTGGCGCGCTTCGGCGAGGCCGGCGAGACGGCGGTCGACATGCTGCGCGCGCAGTCCAAGGGGGACGGCGCGGCGGCCTGGCGCGCCTCGCGCACCCTGACGGGGCTCCAGAAGGACCTGAAGGCGGGCCGGGCGACCGTCGGCAAGGGCGTCCTCGCCCCCTTCCTGACGCGGTCGCAGAAGGCGTACGAGGCCTGGGCGGGGCTCGACAGCGAGCAGGCGTCGGACCGGGCGACGGTCCGTCTCCCCCGCGCCCGGCCCCTCACGGCGGTGACGGCGCTGACCGACCCCGGCACCAAGGGCAGCGTCGAGGCCCACGTCCCCGGCGAGGGCTGGCGCCGCATCGGCGCCCTCTCCGCCACGGGCTTCACCGAGGCCAGGCCCAAGGGCGCCGACCCGCGTGCCGACGCCGTCCGCGTCACGCTCACCGAGGGCACGGTCCGCCATCTGGTCCCCTGGTACGCCGACGCCCCCGAGGCCCGCTTCTCCCTGGCCCGCTCCGAGGCCGACGTGGAGATCGGCGGCGGCCCGCAGCGGATCACCGCGAAGCTGACGTCCCTGCGCCCCGGCGACGTACGGGGCAAGGTCACGGCGAAGGCCCCCAAGGGCATCGGGGTGCGCACCCCGGAGAACTCGACGCTGCCGCGCGGCACACAGGTGGACGTCCCGGTCGACGTCACCGTCCCGGCGGGCACGCGCGCGGGGACGTACGAGATCCCGGTGTCCTTCGGCGGCCTCACCCGCACGGTCTCGGTCCGCGCCTACCCGCGCACGGACGGCCCCGACCTGGCGCGCGGCGCGAAAGCGTCGTCCTCGGGCGACGAGACGAAGGACTTCCCGGCGTCCGGCGCGAACGACGGCGACCCCACCACCCGCTGGTCATCCCCGGTCGAGGACGGCGCCTGGTGGCAGCTGGAGCTCAAGGAGCCGGTCAGGCTCGGCCAGGTCGTGCTGCGCTGGCAGGACGCGTACGCGGCGGGCTACCGCGTGCAGACGTCCGCCGACGGGAAGACCTGGCGCACGGCGGCGACCGTGAAGGACGGCAAGGGCGGCCGCGAATCGGTCCGCATGGACGCCCGAGACACCCGCTACATCCGCGTCCAGGGCGACAAGCGGGCCACGCGCTTCGGCTACTCACTCTGGTCGGTGGAGGCGTACGCCGTGGCTGAGGGGGCGTAGGCGGGCCAAGGCCGTCGACAAGATGGCTGCGGGACTTGCCAGTTGAGCGTCCGGACGCGCGATGATGGACGGGAAGCCTCGCCGGGGGAGGATCGACATGCGGTTACGGGCGCACCGACCGGATGCGCGGTTGTCGTGTGCCGTGCTGCTGTACGAGGGCGAAGGCGAGGGTTATTCCGGTTGGGCTGACGCCTATCGGTACCAGCCCGGGTACGAAGACGATCCGGACGAGCGGGAGCGGGTGCGGGCGTGGCAGGAGCAGGCGTGGCAGGAGAGGGAACAGTGGGAACGGCAGGAGCGCCAGCAGCACGTGCTGCGGGAGCGGACGCCCGAGCCTGACCCCTCGACGACGCCGGAACGCGAGCGGGAGCAGGTACAGCGAGAGCGGGAACAGCGGGAGCAGGTACAGCGAGAGCGGCAGCTGGAGCGGGAACGGCTGGAGCGGGAACAGCAGTGGCAGCGGTGGCGGTTCCCGGGCTTGCCTCCCCTCGCCACGCAAGCCGCCCGGGACGCCCTGACCCGCTGGCCCGGCAGTCTCTTCCACACCGATCCGGGCCATGTCGTCCTGCTCGACAGCGCCTCCTCGCAAGGCGCGTACACGCTCCGGTCCGCCGTCGGCGACGCGCACGATCTGCTGCTCGTCCACTACGCGGGCGCCGTGGACGCCGGTGACCCTGACGGTCGCCCCAGTCGGCGGGGCCTGCCCCTCAGCGATCTGTTCGGTCTCATCGAGGGAGCCCCGGCCCGGCACATCGTCGTGGTCCTGGAACCGGACCGGCCGACCGAGACCCCGACCGAGACCTCCTTCGCGGAGGCGCTCCAGCACCGGTACGGGTATCTGCTGCGGCACTTCCAGGGCCGTCTCACGCTGATCGTCGCCGACCCGGTCCACCGGGTTCCCCGCCCGTTCCTGGCCGACGCGCTCGGCGGCGACCACCCGCTCTCCGTGCACTCGCTCGCCACCCAGCCGGGGGCCCGGGTCCTGATGCGGGCGGACGGACGTGACGTACGGCTCACCGGGTCCGGGCAGCGCGGCGGCCGGGAGCCGTTGGTGAGGAACCGCACCCGCGCCCTCGGCCAGTCGCTCGCCCGTCCCGCCCTGGCCAAGGTCCGCGCGTCCACCGCGTCCGCACTCTCCGCCGCGGCGCCGTTCGCCCTCGTACTGCTGGCCGTCGCGTTGGTCGCGGGCCTCCTCTTCGAATTGCTGCGGGCGTTGCCGCCGATGCGGGGAACGTGGGCGGCGGTGGTGCTGCTCGGGCTGTGGGCGGTGCTCGCCGTCATCGGGATCATCACGCGGCTGCGGACGCCGCCCGACCGCGCCCGCCCGCCCGACAAGGCGTCGTCCCCCGCACCCCGCAGCCAGGCCTTCATGGACGGCATGTGGGCAGCATGGGGATTTCCAGGACCGGTGCCGCAGCCGACCGGACGCCCCCGGCAGCCGGTCCCCCCGCGCCCCACCCGCGAGGAGAGCCGGGAAGCCGTCGAACGGTCCCTGAACGCCCTGTACGCCCGGCTGCCCGTGCCCCAGATGCGGGCGCCGGACCCGCCACCGTCCCCGGCCGCTCCCTCATCCCCTTCGCCCGACGACAACGGGACCACTCCATGACCGCCCCCGTCCCACCCCGCTCTCCGGAACCGGAAGACCCGCCGGCCCCGGAGACGTCCCCGGAGCCCGCGGCGCCGCCCGCGACGACCGGCGAGTACCGCGAGCTGCCGTCCGGCGAGCAGATGAAGATCTGGAACGAGCTGGTGTCCGATTCGGCCGAGCGGATGCTTTCGCTCGTCGAGCAGGAATTCCAGATGAAGAACAAGCTCGTCGACCAGCGGGTCAGGGACGCCGAGCACAACCGCCGCCTCGACCTGGTCAACGTGTGGTTCCGGGCGGCGGGCGTGGTGACCGGCGTGACCCTCGGGGCGGGCGGGATCGTCGGCTACCTGTGGATCGCCAAGTACTGCGTCGACCACGGCTCGGCGAGCGCGGGCGCCGGTCTGCTCGGCGGCGGTGTCGCCGCGCTGGCAGCGGTGATCACAGCCGTGCAGCGGCGCAACGGCCAGTGAGGGAAGCCGGGGCTGGAGGCCGGGGCTGGCGAGCCCGCCCCGGCCACACGTAAAAGCCCGGATCTCTCAGGCGGAAATGCCGTCGATCCGGGCCATCGCGTCGTCCGCGCCGAACGGCTGCAAGTACGGCAGCCAGCGCGGATCCCTGTGCCCGGTCCCGATGATGCGCCACGCGAGGCCCGAGGGCGGCGCGGGCTTGTGACGCAGGCGCCACCCCAGCTCCAGGAGATGACGGTCCGCCTTGGTGTGATTGCAGCGGCGGCAGGACGCCACCACGTTCTCCCAGGCGTGCTGACCGCCACGGCTCTTCGGAATGACGTGGTCGACGCTGGTTGCGACGCCACCGCAGTACATGCACCGACCGCCGTCGCGGGCGAAGAGCGCCCGCCTGGTCAGAGGAACGGGCCCCCTGTAAGGGACCCGGACGAACCGCTTGAGGCGGACCACGCTGGGTGCGGGGACAGTGCGCGTCGCGCTGTGCATGAAGGCGCCGGATTCCTCGAGGCAGAGAGCCTTGTTCTCCAGGACGAGGACGAGCGCGCGGCGGAGCGGTACGACGCCCAGAGGCTCGTACGACGCATTGAGGACCAGGACGTGCGGCACGGATGCCTCCTATTACGCCGGCGGCGCGTGGCTCGCGCCGGGACGATCTGTAGCCAGTCTCCCCTCATGCCTGGTCCAAGCGCCAGCATGTGCTCGTAACGGGCTCGGAGTGTTTTCGACCACACATGTGCTACACCCTCATCTTCCCCAGGTGAGCACTGTCTCTCCCTCGAACATCACAACGATCCACACACAATGCCCCGTTAGTGTGGTGTCTCTGCCCGGTGCATCTCCTGGGCAGGCCGCTATGCCTGGAGGTACCTGCCGTGTTCCTGTCCGTCCTGTCAGCAGCCGGAACGGACCCGGACGACAAGAAGACGCCGAAGTCCCCGACCTTCGAGGACGCCCAGGAGAGCGCGACGAACGCCGCCAGCTGGGTCGAGCAGAACTGGTCGGCGTGGCTGGGCATCGGTCTCCGCATCCTGTTGATCATCGCCGTCGCCGTCGTCCTGCGTGTGGTCGTCCGGCGCTCGATCACCAAGCTCATAGAGCGCATGAACCGCACGGCACAGTCCGTGAACGGCACGGCGCTCGGCGGTCTCCTCGTGAACGTGGAGCGCCGCCGCCAGCGCTCGCAGGCCATAGGTTCGGTGCTGCGTTCGGTGGCGTCGTTCCTGATCCTCGGCACGGCCGCGCTGATGATTCTGGGCACGTTCCAGATCAATCTCGCCCCGCTGCTCGCCTCGGCGGGTGTCGCGGGTGTGGCGATCGGTTTCGGCGCCCGCAACCTGGTCACGGACTTCCTCTCCGGCGTCTTCATGATCCTTGAGGACCAGTACGGGGTGGGCGACTCGATCGACGCGGGCGTCGCGTCCGGCGAGGTGATCGAGGTCGGCCTGCGCGTCACGAAGCTGCGCGGCGACAACGGCGAGATCTGGTACGTCCGCAACGGCGAGGTCAAGCGCATCGGCAACCTCAGCCAGGGCTGGTCCACGGCGGGCGTCGACGTCACCGTCCGCCCGGACGAGGACCTGCAGAAGGTGCAGGCGACGCTGATCGAGGTCGGCGAGACCATGGCCAAGGACGAGCCGTGGAACGAGCGCCTGTGGGGCCCGGTCGAGGTCCTCGGCCTGGACAGCGTCCTGCTCGACTCGATGGTCGTACGGGTCTCCGCCAAGACGATGCCGGGCAACGCCCTCGGCGTGGAGCGCGAGCTGCGCTGGCGCATCAAGGGGGCGTTCGACGAGGCGGGCATCCGCATCGTGGGCGGCCTCCCGCTCCAGGCGACGGAGGAGGGCGCGGCGGACCCGTCGGCGGGCGTCGCGGCCCCCTCGGCGTACGCGTCCGCGACGTCCCCGCAGTCGCTCGCGGCGTCCCCGATAACCCCGCCGCCGAACCTGGCGAAGTAGGGCCCCTGGGCAGGGGAGGTCGCACTCCTTGCAACACCACGCCCCCGCAGGTAACGACTTGGTTGCCGCGGGGGCGTTCGCTATTGACGCCTCATTCACGCCAGTCGTACGGTCCTCACCAATTGGAAAGTTTCCTAACAGTTAGCGGGCGGACGCCGACCGGCGCACAGCCGTTAACCTTCGGGCAGCCGACAGACAGGGGTCGTCATGGCAGCAGCAGGCAGCACTCCGGGGACCCCGGGCACGCCGAGCGTCCTGCGCGCCATGAACGACCGGGCGGTGCTCGACCTCCTCGTCGCGCACGGCCCCCTCACCCGTACCCGCATCGGTGAGCTGACCGGCCTCTCCAAGCCCACCACCTCGCAGCTCCTCGGGCGGCTCGAAGCGGCCGGCCTCGTGCACACCACCGGCAGCCTCAGCGGCCGGCCGGGCCCCAACGCCCTGCTGTACGAGATCGACCCGGGCGCAGGCCATGTCGCCGCGCTCTCCGCCGATCCGACCGGCATCACCGCCCTCGTGGCCGACATCACCGGCACCGTCCTCGGCCAGGCCCGCGTCGAGGCGGTCGCCGTCGCCGAGGACGTGCGCCACCGCACCGCGCAGCTGGTCACGGAGGCCGTCGACGAGGCGCTGCGCCAGGCGGGCCTCGGCCACGACGACCTGCGGGCCGCGGTGATCGGCACCCCCGGCGCCATCGACCCGCACACCGGTGAGCTGCGGTACGCCCCGCATCTGCCGGGCTGGCACTCGCGGACGCTGCGCGACGACCTCGCCGCCGTCCTGGGCACCCCCGTCGTCATCGAGAACGACGTGAACCTGGCCGCCGTCGCCGAGCAGTACGAGGGCGCCGCCCAGGACTACGACAATTACGTCCTCACCTGGCTCGACGAGGGCGTGGGCGCGGCCATCGTGCTCGGCGGCAATCTGCTGCGCGGCGCCACCGGCGGCGCGGGCGAGATCGGCTACATGCCGCTGCCGGACGCCCCGCTGGCGCGCGGGAACGGCACCGGAGGCGGCTTCGAGAGCCTCGTCTCCGCGTACGTGGTGCGCGAACTCACCGGCGGCGGAGCGACGTTGACGCAGGTCATGGCCGACGACACCGCACTCGGTGAGGTCGCGCGGCGCATCGCCACCGGCATCGCCGCGGTCGTCGCCGTCGTCGACCCCGAACTCGTCGTGCTCTCCGGCTCGGTGGCGCAGGCCGGCGGCGACAAACTGCGGGTCCGCGTCGAGGAGGAGCTCACCGGGCTCGCACTCCCCCGCCCGGAGATCCGCATCAGCGAACTCGACGGCGACCCGATCCTCACCGGCGCCCTCCGCTCGGCCCTCACCCAGGCCCGCGACCAGGTCTTCGACACGGCCTGAACCGCCCGCCCGGTCCCGCCCGTCCCGCACCTCACCTCACCTCACCTCCCCGCCCCTCCCCTCCCCTCCCCCGTAAAGGAAGTCCGCCATGCCGCGATGGCGCATGCCCACTTGCGCGTCCGCGGCGCTCGCCGCAGCCGGTCTCTTGCTCTCCGGCTGCGCCAACCCGAGCGTCGGCAGCGCGAACGACGACCCGACCAAGCCGGTCACCCTGAAGTTCTGGCACGGCTGGTCGACGCCCGGCGAGGTGAAGGCCGTCAACGAAAGCATCGCCCGCTTCGAGAAGCTGCACCCGAACATCAACGTGAAGGCCACCGGGAACGTCTCCGACGACACCGTGAACCAGGCCCTGCGGGCGGGCGGCGACAAGGCACCGGACGTGGTGTCCTCCTTCACCACCAACAACGTCGGCCAGTACTGCGACTCCGGGATGTGGGCGGACCTCGATCCGTTCATGGAGAAGACCGGCCTGGACAAGCGCAAGGTCTTCCCCAAGACCCTCCTTGACTACACGAGTTACCGCGGCAACCAGTGCGCCCTGCCGCTGCTCGCGGACGCCTTCGGGATGTACTACAACAAGGACGCCTACAAGAAGGCGGGCATCGAGCGTCCGCCGCGCACGATGTCCGAGTTCGAGAAGGTCGCCAAGAAGCTGACCGTGCGCAGCGGCAAGCACTCGTACAAGCAGGTCGGGTTCATGCCCAACTTCCGCTTCTACCAGAACAGTCCGGACCGCCTCTTCGCGCAGTGGGGCCCCCAGTACTTCGACGCCGAGGGAAACTCACGCCTCGCCGAAGAGCCAAAGACGTACAAGTTCTTCAAGACCGCCACCCAACTCGCCGACGCACAGGGCGGTTTCAATGACCTGGAGCGGTTCCGGCTGACCTTCGGCGACGAGATGTCCAGCCAGAACGCCTTCCTGACCGGGAAGGTCGCCATGCACCTGGACGGTGAGTGGCGCGGTCTGATGCTGGACGAGGCGAAGGCGAAGTTCGACTGGGGCGTGGCGCCGCTGCCCGTGCCGGACGACCAGGCCGACACGTACGGGCGGGGCTTCATCACCGGCACCGTCGCCGGGATCGCGCACAGCAGCAAGCACCAGAACGCCGCGTGGGAGCTGGTGCGGTTCCTGACCGCGGACACCAAGCAGGTCGTGAACTTCGCGAACGCCATCCACAACGTGCCTTCCACGTTCGCGGCGCTCAAGTCCCCCGATCTGGACGCCGATCCGACCTTCCGGACCTTCTTCGACATCCTGGAGAACAAGCACAGCAAGGCCCTGCCGCCCTCCGTCAACGGCGGCGCCTACGTCGTCTCCCTCGGGGACTTCGCGTACGGCGTCGAATCCGGGCGCGTGGGCGATCTCCGGGGGCGCCTGAAGAAGCTCGACGAGCAGATCGACGCCGACACCCTCCAGTCGAAGAGCTGAGCTGAGGACCCCGCCATGGCACTTTCCCTCTCCAACCCCGCGCGCCGCAGACTGCGCACGGTCGGCTTCCTGTCCCCCTGGCTGGTCGGCTTCAGCGTCTTCTTCGCGTATCCGCTGATCGCCACCGTCTACTTCTCGTTCATGCACTACAACCAGATCAAGGAGCCCACCTTCGTGGGCCTGCGGAACTGGAAGTACGTGTTCGAGCAGATGCCCCTGTTCGGCCCGGCCCTGTGGAACACCCTGTGGCTGGTCGTCGTCATGGTGGCCGTGCGGGTGGTCTTCGGGCTCTCGCTCGGGCTGCTCATCACGAAGATCAAGACGGGGGCCGGGTTCTTCCGCACCGCCTTCTACATCCCGTATCTCGCCCCGCCGGTGGCCGCCACCGTCGCCTTCGTCTTCCTGCTCAACCCGGGCACGGGACCCGTGAACGAGATCCTCGACGCGATCGGGATCTCCGGGCCCAACTGGTTCAACGACCCGGACACCGCCAAGCCCTCGCTCGTCCTGCTCTCCCTGTGGGGCATCGGCGACCTGATGGTCATCTTCATGGCCTCGCTGCTCGACGTGCCCAAGGAGCAGTACGAGGCGGCGGACCTGGACGGCGCCGGCGCGTGGTCCAAGTTCCGCTACGTCACCTGGCCCGCGATCACGCCGATCGTGATGTTCGCGGTGGTCACGGGCGTCGTGCAGACCATGCAGTACTACACGCAGGCCCTGGTCGCGGGGAAGGTCGCGTCCGGCGTCAACATCGGCCCCGGCTCGGTGATCCAGCCCGGCTACCCGGACCACTCGACCCTCACGGTCCCCCAGCTCGTCTACCAGATGGGCTTCCAGAACTTCAACACCGGTGCCGCGTGCGTGCTTTCGCTCGTGCTCTTCGCCATCGCCATGGCCGTGACCATGCTCCTGATGCGCAAGCGCTCCGGGCTGCTCTCGGCGGAGGACTGAGGACTCATGACGACCACGACTCTCACCGCGCCGACGGCATCCGCCCCCGCCGCCCCCAAGCAGCACGGCCCGGCCGCCGCCCGCGCCCGCCGCAAGCGGATCCTGCACTGGATCGCCGTCCACAGCATCGCGATAGCCGTCGCACTGCTCTTCGTCCTGCCGTTCGTCTTCGTCTTCCTGACGTCGGTGATGAGCGACTCGCAGGCGATGAGCGGCGACCTGTGGCCCGACTCCTGGCACTGGTCGAACTACAAGGAGGTCTTCGAGACGCCGGGCTTCCTCGACTGGTGGCGCAACTCGCTCATGTACGCGGGCCTTGGCACCCTCTTCACCGTCTGCTCGGCGATCCCGGTGGCGTACGCGCTCGCCAAGTTCCGCTTCCGCGGCCGGCGCACCGCGATGCTGCTCGTCATCTCGACGATGATGCTGCCGCCGCAGGTCATCGTGATCCCGATGTATCTGGTGTGGGCCCAGCAGTTCCACCTGTCGGGCACGCTGTGGCCGCTGATCATCCCGATGGCCTTCGGCGACGCGTACTCGATCTTCCTCCTCAGGCAGTTCCTCCTCACCATCCCCAAGGAGTACATCGAGTCGGCGAAGGTCGACGGCTGCGGCGACTTCCGTACGATGATCAAGATCGTCGTCCCGATGGCCAAGCCCGGCATCGCGGCCATCGCGCTCTTCCAGTTCTTCTACTGCTGGAACGACTACTTCGGTCCGCAGATCTACGCCGCCCAGAACCCCGGCGCCTGGACGCTGAGTTACGGGCTCGAATCGTTCAAGAGCGCCCACGCCGTCAACTGGAACATGACCATGGCGGCGACGCTGCTGGTCATGGCCCCCGTCATCCTCGTTTTCTTCTTCGCACAAAAGGCCTTCGTCGAAGGCGTCACCCTCACCGGAGTAAAGGGCTGAGAACCGATATGAAGCTCGCAGTGGTCGGCGGAGGGTCGACCTACACACCCGAACTGATCGATGGATTCGCCCGGTTGAGGGACAGCCTGCCGATCGAGGAGCTCGTCCTCGTCGACCCGGCGGCCGACCGGCTCGAACTCGTCGGGGGCCTGGCGCGGCGCATCTTCGCCAAGCAGGGCCACCCCGGCGTCATCCGCACCACGTCCGACGTGGACGCGGGCGTCGCGGACGCCGACGCGGTCCTGCTCCAGCTGCGCGTCGGCGGTCAGGCCGCTCGTCAGCAGGACGAGACGTGGCCCCTGGAGTGCGGCTGCGTGGGCCAGGAGACCACCGGCGCGGGCGGTCTCGCGAAGGCCCTGCGCACCGTGCCCGTCGTCCTCGACATCGCCGAGCGCGTACGCCGCACCAACCCGAACGCCTGGATCATCGACTTCACCAACCCGGTCGGCATCGTCACGCGGGCACTGCTCCAGGCCGGCCACAAGGCCGTCGGTCTGTGCAACGTGGCGATCGGCTTCCAGCGGAAGTTCGCCAAGCTGCTCGACGTCGCGCCGGGCGAGGTGCACCTCGATCACGTGGGACTCAACCACCTGACGTGGGAGACCGGCGTACGGCTCGGGGGCCCCGGCGGCGACGACATCCTGCCCAGGCTCCTCGCCGAGCACGGCGACGCGGTCGCGGCCGACCTGCGCATGCCGCGCGAGATCGTCGACCGCCTCGGCGTCGTGCCCTCGTACTACCTGCGCTACTTCTACCAGCACGACGCGGTGGTCGAGGAGATGCGGACCAAGCCTTCCCGCGCCTCCGAAGTGGCCGCGATGGAGCAGGAGTTGCTGAAGATGTACGGCGACCCGGCGCTCGACGAGAAGCCGGAGCTGCTCGCCAAGCGCGGCGGCGCCTTCTACTCGGAGGCGGCCGTGGACCTGGCGGCCTCACTGCTCGGCAACGGCGGCAGCCCCTACCAGGTGGTGAACACCGTCAACAACGGCACGCTGCCGTTCCTGCCGGACGACGCGGTCATCGAGGTGCAGGCCACGGTCGACGGCAAGGGTGCCAAGCCCCTCGCGGTGCCGAAGCTCGACCCGCTGTACGCCGGGCTCATCGCACACGTCACCGGCTACGAGGACCTGGCCCTCCAGGCCGCGCTGCACGGCGGCCGGGACCGCGTATTCAAGGCGCTGCTCGCCCACCCGCTGGTCGGCCAGTACACCTACGCGGAGCAGCTCACCGACCGGCTGATCGCCCACAACCGGGAGCACCTGGCGTGGGCGTGAGCACGAGCGTGCTCGCGATCGACGCGGGCAACAGCAAGACCGACGTCGCGGTGATCGCGGCCGACGGAACCGTCGTCGGCTCGGCCCGCGGCGGCGGGTTCCAGCCGCCCCAGGTCGGCGTCGAGGCCGCGGTGGACATCCTGGAGGAGGCGGTGACGCGGGCCCTGGCCGAGGCGGGCACCGACTCCGTCGGGCATGTGTCCGCCTGCCTCGCCAACGCCGACCTGCCGGTCGAGGAGAGGGAGTTGGGCCTGGCCCTGCGCCGGCGCGCGTGGGGCCCTTCGGTCGATGTACGGAACGACACGTTCGCCATCCTGCGGGCCGGTCTCCTGGAGGACGCCGAGCCGCGGGGCGTCGCCGTGGTGTGCGGCGCGGGCATCAACTGCGTGGGCATGCTGCCCGACGGGCGCACCGCGCGCTTCCCCGCCATCGGCCGGATCTCGGGCGACTGGGGCGGCGGTGGCGGCCTGGCCGAGGAGGCGCTCTGGTACGCGGCGCGGGCCGAGGACGGCCGCGGCGAGGCGACCGCGCTGCGCGAGGCACTGCCCGCGCACTTCGGCCTGTCCTCCATGTACGCGCTGATCGAGGCCCTGCACCTGGGCTCCATCGCCCCCGTACGGCGGCACGAGCTGACGCCGGTGCTCTTCGCCACGGCGGCGGCGGGCGACGCGGTGGCGCGCTCGCTGGTGGACCGGATGGCCGACGAGGTCGTCGCCATGTCGACCGTGGCCCTGGACCGCCTGGACCTGCTCGGCGAGGAGACCCCGGTGCTGCTCGGCGGCAGCGTCCTCGCCGCCCGCCACCCGCAACTGGACGACCGGATCGAGGCGTTGCTCGCCGACCGGGCGCCCAAGGCGGTGGCCAGGGTGGTCGTCGCCCGTCCCGTGCTCGGCGCCGCGCTGCTCGGCCTGGACCAGGTGGGGGCGCCCACCGAGGTGCACGCGCGCGTGCGGGTGCATTACGAGCGTGATCCGGGGGCCCGCGGCGGCTGAGTTCGTCGGCCCGGAAGGGAACCGAACCGCCCTGGATCGCGTATTCAAGGGCAGGGGTGGTGTGCGATCTTCGCATGATCCGGACAGGTCTCCGGGCGCAGTGATCAGAACAAGATCCAGTCAAGACCTGTGCGGATGTCGGTCCCTGCGGCGATACTTGCCGCCGTGCACTTCTTCCCGCACCGCGCACGCCGGGCGGAAGTGAACGTCCGATGACCAAGGGGGAGGTCGAGGTCGAGGTGACATATCCGCCGAACGGCAGCGCCGCGCCGCCGGGACGGGCCGCTCCGACGATGCCCACCGTCCCGCCGCAGGCGGGCCCGGAATCCGCGGCAGCCGCACAGGCCGTGCAGAACGCGTCGCCCCGGCGCCCCGCCTGGGTCGAGGGACGGGACAGGCTGCGCGCCGCGGCGACGACCGAGCCGGGCAGGCTGCGGATCATCGGCGCCTTCCTCGCGCTGCTCGTCGTGGCGTTCGGCGCCGTCACCACCTGGCAGATGTCCGACCGTGCGGCCGCCGCGGACAGCGTCCTGAACCGCAGCCAGCCGCTGAGCGACGACGCCGCGGCCATCTACCGCTCCCTCGCGGACGCCAACACGGCCGCCTCCAGCGGCTTCCTGGCGGGCGGCCAGGAACCGGCCGACGTACGCGACCGGTACAAGGCGGACATCGACCGCGCCTCCGAGAAGCTGGCGAACGCCGCGTCGAACGCGGGCTCCGGCTCGTCGGCCGCCGCCTCGGTGAGCAAGCTGAACAAACTCCTGCCGGAGTACACCGGCCTGATCGAGCGCGCCCGCGCGAGCAACCGCCAGGGCCTGCCCCTGGGCGGCGCCTATCTGCGGTACGCGAACGACAAGATGCAGACCCAGATGCTCCCGGCCGCCGAGCAGCTCTACACCGTGGAGAAGCAGCGGCTGAACAGGGACTACGACGACGCGAAGCCGTATCCCTGGTTCGCCATCGCCCTCGGACTGCTCGCGCTCGGCGCCCTGTTCTGGGCCCAGCGCCGCAACTACCGCCGCACAAACCGGGTGTTCAACCACGGCATGGTCGCCGCGACCGCCGCGTCCACGGTCGTCCTGCTCTGGCTGGTCGCCGGGCACACCTTCGCGCGCTCGGGGCTCAACGACTCGTACGACCACGGCGTGATGTCCCTGAACGTCCTGAACGACGCCCGCATCAGCTCGCTCAAGGCGCGCAGCAACGAGAACCTCACGCTGGTCAGCCGTGGCGCGGAGACCGTCGAGGTAGGCGCGAAGAAGGACATCAAGGACAAGTTCGATGTCGCCTACCAGGACCAGATGAACAAGCTCAGCAGCCCCAAGGGGCTGCTCGCCCAGGCCGCGGCCATCGCCGACGACTCCTCGGGCAGGAACCCCGTCGAGTCGGCCGCGAAGAACGTCTCGGCCTGGAAGGACCGGCACAAGACCGCGCGGGACAGCGATGACGCGGGTGACTACAAGGGCGCGCTCGCCAAGGTCGTCGGCGACAAGAGCGACGAGCCCACCGGTGAGTGCTTCGACAACGTCGACGACGCGCTCGAAGTCGCACTGAAGCACGAGCGCAGCGAGTTCGAGCAGGCGGCCGGGGACGGCAAGGGCGCGATGACCGGCCTCCCGGTGGGCGCCGCCGTGCTCGCGGTGCTCGCCGCCGCCGGCGCCGTGCTCGGCGTCGGGCGCAGGCTGTCGGAGTACAGGTGAGAGGGGGCGAGCGGACGATGCGTACGCGAGGACTGGCGAGGATGCGCGGCTGGGGTGGAGCTGCCGCCATGGCGGTCGCCTGCGCGCTCACGGGCTCCCTCGTGCTCGTGCTGCCGCAGGCCGGCGGTGCGGCCGGGTCCGGCAAGGACAAGGACGAGGACCGCGCCTCCCAGGGCTCCGCCGCGGCCGCTCCCGCCCGCGCCGAGGAGTGCGAGACCCCGGAGGAGAGCCTGTCGCCCAGCGGCAAGGACGGCCCGACGATCGAGGACATCCGCAACCGCAAGGTCAAGAAGCTCATCGTCGGCGTCGACCAGAACAGCTACCGCTGGGGCTATCGCGACCCGAACAAGAAGACGGCGACACTCGAAGGCTTCGACATCGACCTCGCGCACAGGATCGCCGAGGACATCCTCGGCGACCGCGACGCCGTGCTGTTCCGCGCCATCCCCACCAACCAGCGCGTCAAGGCGATACAGAGCGGCCAGGTCGACATGGTCGTGCGGACCATGACGATCAACTGTGACCGCAAGAAGGATGTCGCCTTCTCCACCGCCTACTTCAAGACCGGCCAGCAGGTCCTCGCCCCCAAGTCCTCGGACATCACCGGGTTCGACGACACACTGGACGGCAAGAGGGTCTGCTCCGCGAAGGGTTCCACGGCTCTCACCCAGCTGGAGGAGCTCAAGAAGAAGAAGGTCATCGACGCCGACATCGCGACCACGGTCCCGAACCAGCTCGACTGTCTGGTGCGGCTCCAGCTCGGTGAGGTGGACGCCGTCGTCACCGACAGCGCGCTCGCCGCGAGCCAGGCCGCGCAGGACCCGACCGTCGAACTCAAGGGCGACGAACCGCTGAACACCGAGTACTACGGCGTGGCGATGAAGAAGCCGGAGAACGGCAAGGACGACCTGGTGCGCCGGGTCAACGAGGTCCTGGAGGACTATCGAAAGAGCGGCTGGCAGAAGTCGTACGACAAGTGGCTGAAGCCGGGCCTCGGCGAATCGGCGGGACCGCCCGCCCCGAAATACAGCGACTGATCCTGACGTGCACGGCAATTCAGAGCGGAGAGGTGATCGATGAGCGTCGCGGGACCCCCCGGTCCTGTGATGGACCGGGACGAGGTGGACCGTGCGCTGGCGCGGCTCGACGCAGAGCACGAGGCGATCGAGACCTCGCTCCTCGCCCTTCAGGATCACGCGGGCCGGCGCCTCCTCGAAGGCGCCGGTCTCACCGGCACCACCCAGGAGCGCTGGCAGTCCACCGAGCAGCAGATCACGCTCCTCTGGGCGTACTTCGACGCGTACGCCGACGCCCTGCGCACGGCGCACGAGGTGCGGGCCCGCAGACGCTGGCCCAACAGGGACGACCTGGTGGAGCTGACCGAGCTGCTGCGCGGTGAGAGCGTCACCGTCGCCGGCGGCGCCGCCCCCGCGCCGTCGGCCTCGATCACCGGCCCCGCCAAGCTCACCGAACGCTTCACGCTCATCGACCTCGTCGCGCGGATGAACGACCTGTACGCGCACTCGCTCGACATGGTCGTCGCCGCCGACGCGGTCTGGTCGGCGCTGCCCGCCCGGATAGACCTCCTGGCGGCCGAGCTGCACCGCACCCGCCAGCTCGCCCACTCCGTGGGAGTACGCCCGGGTGAGCACCCGGCGGGCGACGACCTGGAGCGGATCACGGCGGAGCTGACCCGCCTGCGCGAGCAGGTGGTGTCCGATCCGCTGGCCTTCTGGCAGCCCGCGCGGGGCAGTTCGGCCCCCGGCGGCGGCCGCCCGCACACCGAGCGGTACGACCGCGAGGCCCGCGCCCTGGAGGACGTGCGCCGGGAGATCGACGCGGTGCTCACCGTCCGGCAGGACGCGGAGCTGCGGCTCGGCAGGCTCCGTGACGTGCTCTCGCGCGCGGACCGCACGCTGGCCGAGGCACGCTCCGCGCGCGGCGAGGTCCTCGCCAAGATCGCGGCATCCGAGGTGCCCGCCGTCAGCGGCCCCTCGACCGCGCTGCAGGAGCAGCTCGCGATGGCGTCCGACTACCGCAGGCACGCCCAGTGGCACCGGCTCTCCCCGCTCCTGGAGTCCCTGGAGCAGAAGGCCGAGGACGAACTGATGCGCGCCCGTGAGTCGTTGACGGCCGTCACCCAGCCCCTCGCGGTCCGCGCGGAGCTGCGCGGCCGGCTCGACGCCTACAAGGCCAAGGTCGGGCGGCTCGGCTTCGCCGAGGACCCGCTCCTGGTCGAGCGGTACGACGCGGCGCGCCGGATGCTGTGGAGCGCGCCCTGCGATCTGCGCGTCGCCGAACAGGCGGTGCTTCGTTATCAGCAGGCGGCCGCCGAGGTCCTTGCGTCAAGGGTCCCGCAACAGGGCGGTCCCACCGACCGGAGGGGGGAAGCATGAGTGAGCAGCGGAAGTGCCAGCGACCCGGATGTGCGGGGTCGTACGAGGACGTGGGCGGCGGCGAGCTGTACTGCGACACCTGCGGCATGGCCCCGGTCGTCTCGCCGACGGGCATGGTGTCCTCTCCCCCGACCGGCATCACCGGCGGCGGCAAGGGCTCGAACAGCAGCAGCTCCCGGTCCAGTTCGCGCGCCTCGTCCCGCTCGTCGCGTTCGTCGCGCTCCCAGTCCTCGCGCCGGTCGGTGTCGGGGCGGCTCTCGCGCTCGCTGTCCGGCAGCTCGACGTCCCGATCGGTCTCGGTGCGCAGCTCCGGCTCCGGTGCCGCCACGTCGGCCCGCAGCAGGCTGGGCATCGGCCTGGTGCAGGTGCCCGAGGTGCCGCGCCCCGATCCGCGCCAGGCGGTGCAGAAGAACCCCGAGGTTCCCGAGCGGAAGCGGTTCTGCTCGCGCTCCGACTGCGGGGCGCCGGTGGGCCGCGCGCGCGGTGAACGGCCGGGACGCACCGAGGGGTTCTGCACGAAGTGCGGCCACCCGTACTCGTTCATGCCGAAGCTGGCCGCCGGGGACATCGTGCACGGGCAGTACGAGGTCGTGGGCTGTCTGGCGCACGGCGGACTCGGCTGGGTCTATCTCGCCGTCGACCGCGCGGTCTCCGACCGCTGGGTGGTCCTCAAGGGCCTCCTAGACACGGGCGACCAGGACGCGATGGCCGCCGCGATCTCCGAGCGCCGCTTCCTCGCGGAGATCGAGCACAGCAACATCGTCCGCATCTACAACTTCGTCGAGCACCTCGACCAGCGCACGGGCTCCATGGACGGCTACATCGTCATGGAGTACGTGGGCGGCAAGTCCCTGAAGGAGATCGCCAACGAGCGCCGCACGCCGCTGGGCAAGCGCGATCCGCTGCCCGTGGAGCAGGCCTGCGCGTTCGGCATCGAGGCCCTTGAGGCGCTCGGGCACCTGCACAGCCGCAATCTCCTGTACTGCGACTTCAAGGTCGACAACGCGATCCAGACCGAGGACCAGCTCAAGCTGATCGACATGGGCGCGGTCCGCCGCATGGACGACGACGAGTCGGCGATCTACGGAACGGTCGGCTATCAGGGCCCCGAAGTCGCCGAGCTGGGACCGTCGGTGGCCTCCGACCTGTACACGGTGGCGCGCACCCTGGCCGTGCTCACCTTCGACTTCCAGGGCTACACGAACGTCTTCGTGGACTCCCTGCCGGACCCCGACAACATCGAGGTCTTCCGTACGTACGAGTCGTTCTACCGCCTGTTGGTGCGTGCCACCGACCCGGACCCGGCCCGCAGGTTCGCCTCGGCGCAGGAGATGGCGGAACAGCTCACGGGTGTCCTGAGGGAGGTCGTGGCCCTCCAGTCGGGCCGGCCGCGGCCCGCGCTCTCGACGCTGTTCGGGCCCGAGGTGAAGGTCACGGACACGGAGCTGTTCGCCGAGCTGACCGGCGATGTCTCGCAGTTCGGGGTGCGGGTGCTGCCCGCGGGCCGGCGCAACGGACGTGCCGGACTGGCTGCGGGCAACGGCGGGGGCAAGGCCAACGGCACGGCGGCCATCGCACCGCCCGCACCGCCTTCCGCGCCGCCCGCCGTGCGGTCGGCCGCGCAGCCGCCGGTGCCTCCGGCCGCCCCGCCCGCCCGGATCGTCCGCACGCTCGACGCCCCCGCGACGGCGCTCGCCCTCCCGGTGCCGCGCGTCGACCCGAACGACGCGAACGCCGGGTTCCTCGCCGGGCTCATGGCCTCCGCGCCCGCCGAGCTGATCACCGCGCTGCGGGCCGCGCCCACCGACTCGGTGGAGCTGCGGCTGCGCGGCCTGCGGGCCCGGCTCGCGATGGGTGAACTGGACTCCGCGGCCCAGGCGCTGGCCGACCTGGAGGTGCAGCATCCGGACGACTGGCGGGTGGTCTGGTACCGCGGCATCGCCTCGCTCGCCACCGGCGACCACGAGAACGCGGCCCTGTCCTTCGACGCCGTGTACGACGCGTTTCCCGGCGAACCCGCGCCCAAGCTGGCCCTCGGCGTCTGCGCGGAGGTCCTGGAGCAGCTGGACAACGCGGCCGAGTACTACCGCCTCGTATGGGCCACCGACCCGAGCTATGTCAGCGCGGCGTTCGGACTGGCCCGCGTACAGCTCGCGTCGGACGACCGGCGCGGTGCCGTGCACACCCTGGAGTCGGTGCCCGAGTCCTCGATCCACTACACCGCGGCCCGCGTGGCGGCGGTGCGGGCGAGGCTGCGGCACCGTATGACGTTGGCCACCGCGCCGTCGCCCGGCGCGCTCTTCCTCGACGATCTGACGGCCGCGGCGGGGCAGGTGGAGGCCCTCGCGGGCTTCGGCCTCGACGCGGTGCGCCGCGAGCGGCTCTCCACCGAGGTCCTTGGCAGCGCGCTGGACTGGGTACTCTCCGGTAGGCACTCTGGTCACGCTTCCACCCCGCCGGCGGCACCCGCCGCACCGGCAGGCGGATCGCGGACCGTGCTGCTCGGCAGCGACCTGGACGAGCGCGGCCTCCGGTTCGGTCTGGAGCGCTCGTACCGAACGCTTGCCCGGCTCGCACAGGGTGGCGAGGAAAGGATCGAACTGGTGGAGCGGGCCAACCGTTTCCGCCCTCGGACGTGGGTGTGAAGATGTCGCAGATGCACCAGCAGACTGCCGGGGCAGGCACGTGCCCCGGCTGCGAAGAGCCGCTGGAATCGGGTGACCTGTTCTGCGGCGCGTGCGGGTACGACCTGTCGGCGCAGCCGGCCGGGTCGGACGACCGCCCCACCGTCGCGATGAACGGCTCGTCGCCGGCGCCGCAGCCCGGCGCCTCGTCCCAGTGGCCCGTCGCCCCGGACGTGGACAGCTCCGACATGCCGGTGCCCGCGCACCTGCCCACGGATCTGCCCGTCACGGAGTCGTCGGGCGGCGAGCTCTCCCCGAACGCGGGTGAGGTGCGGACGGACGCCCCGTTCGCCCGCCCCGCCGAGCCGGACGAGTACCCATTGCCCGCCCCCGGCGCCGCGCCGGATCCCGAGCCCGCCGATCCCCGGGCGGTCCTCTCCGAGCCCACGCCGCCCGCGGGCACCAAGCTCTGCGTGGCGTGCCGTTCGGGCCGGGTGGACCCGGACGGCTACTGCGAGAACTGCGGACACGCCCAGCCGCGCGAGCGCGACCACATGGAGCAGGAGCTCGACGCGGTCGCCGCGGTCAGCGACCGGGGTCTGCGCCACCACCGCAACGAGGACGCGTTCGCGATCTCGTCGGCCGCGCTGCCGGACGGCTCCCCCGCCGTCGTCGCGATCGTCTGTGACGGCGTCTCGTCCGCGACCCGCCCCGACGAGGCCTCGCTCGCCGCGTCCCGCGCGGCCAACGAGTCCCTCCTTGAGGCCCTGCCGCGCGGCACGCACCCGCAGCAGGCCATGCACGACGCGATCCTGTCGGCGTCCGACGCCGTCAACGCCCTTGCCGCGGAGCCCACTCAGGCCAGGGAGCACTCCCCGCACCAGAACGCGCCCGCGTGCACGCTCGTCGGCTCGATCGTCGCCGGTGACCTCCTGGTCGTCGGCTGGGTCGGCGACAGCCGTGCCTACTGGGTCCCGGACGACCGCACCGGTCCGACGGTCCGGCTCACCGAGGACGACTCGTGGGCCGCGCAGATGGTCGCCGCGGGTCTGATGAACGAGGCGGAGGCGTACGCCGACGAGCGCGCGCACGCCATCACGGGCTGGCTCGGCGCCGACGCGTACGAACTGGAGCCGCACACCGCTTCCTTCAAGCCGGACCGTGCGGGTGTAGTGGTGGTGTGCACCGACGGGCTCTGGAACTACGCGGAAGCGGTGGAGGACATGGCACGCGCCGTGCCCCTCGACTCCGCCGTACGCCCGCTGCACAGCGCCCAGGTCCTGGTCGGCCACGCGCTGGACGGCGGGGGCCACGACAACGTAACAGTGGCGATTCTGCCGTTCCGTGTCGTGCCGCAAGGGGCAGGATCCGCCTAGTGAAGGCCCCCGCCATGAGGAGCCGACCACGCGCACTTGTCACCGGCCGGCTTGGGGAAGCCGGCGGGAACGTCTAGGGGGAGCAGGGATCCATGGCCAATTTCTCGAAGTCGAACGTGCCGCAGTTCTCGGTCGACGTGTACCAGAACGAGTACCTCCCGGAGGGCGGCCGCGAGGTCAACGCGATCGCCACGGTCACCTCGACGGGCGGGGGCACGGTGGGGGCCGCGGTGAGCGCCCCGCACCTCTACTCGGCGGGACAGACCCCGGACGCGGCCGTGGCGATCATGGTCGATTGTTCGGGCTCGATGGACTACCCGCCGACGAAGATGCGCGGCGCCCGCGACGCGACGTCCGCCGCGATCGACGCCGTACGTGACGGAGTCCACTTCGCGGTGATCGGCGGCACCCATGTCGCCAAGGAGGTCTATCCGGGCAACGGCCGCCTCGCGGTCGCGGACGCGCAGACCCGGGAGCAGGCCAAGCAGGCGCTGCGCAAGCTCAGCGCGGGCGGCGGCACGGCGATCGGCACCTGGCTGCGGCTCGCGGACCGGCTCCTGTCCTCGGCCGATGTCTCCATACGGCACGGGATCGTGCTGACGGACGGCCGCAATGAACACGAGTCACCCGAGGACCTGCAGGCCTCCCTCGACGCCTGCGCGGGCCGCTTCACGTGCGACGCCCGCGGCGTCGGCACCGACTGGGAGGTGAAGGAGGTCACAGGCATCGCCTCCGCGCTGCTCGGCACCGCCGACATCGTCGCCGACCCCTCGGGGCTCGCCGCCGACTTCACGCAGATGATGGAGGCGGCGATGGGCAAGGAGGTCGCCGACGTCAGCCTGCGGCTGTGGACGCCGATGGGCTCGGAGATCAAGTTCGTCAAGCAAGTGGCGCCCACGGTCGAGGAGTTGACCGGCCGCCGTACCGAGGCGGGACCGCGGGCCGGCGACTATCCCACCGGGTCCTGGGGTGACGAGTCACGCGACTACCACATCTGTGTCGAGGTGCCGGACGCCGAGCTCGGCCAGGAGATGCTCGCGGCCCGTGTCTCGCTGATCGTGCCGCAGCCGGACGGCAGCGCCCAGACGCTCTCGCAGGGCCTCGTGCGGGCGGTCTGGACGGATGACATGTCCGCCTCCACATCGATCAACCCGCAGGTGGCGCACTACACGGGCCAGGCGGAACTGGCCCAGGTGATCCAGCAGGGCCTCGATGCGCGCAAGTCGGGAGATATGGACGGAGCAACGGCCAAACTGGGTCGTGCCGTTCAGCTCGCGAGCGCCTCGGGAAACGAGGACACCGCGAAGCTGCTTTCGAAGGTGGTCGACGTGGTCGACGCCGTGGCAGGTACTGTTCGATTGAAGGCGAGGGTTGCCGAGGCCGACGAGATGACTCTCGAGACGCGGTCCACGAAGACTGTTCGCGTGAAGAAGTAGCACCACTCATACGCACCACCCATACCCATCAGTAGCCCCACAGCAGCACGTACGGCCCTCGGGCCGGAGAAGGAGAGGGGGAAGCGCCGACATGCCGACCTGCCCGAACGGACACCAGTCGGGTTCCGACGACTGGTGCGAGGTCTGCGGTCACCGCATGGCCGGTGCCGTACCGCCCCCTCCCCCGCCGCCCCCGGCCGCGCCCGGCTACGGCTATCCGCCGCCCGGCCCCGGCCAGGACGGCGGGTACGGATATCCCCAGCAGGCCCCCGGCCGCCCGCACCTGTCGGCCGTGCCGGACCAGGCCGCCGAGGCCGAGCTCTGCCCGCAGTGCCGCACGCCCCGCGAGGCGAACGCGCCGTTCTGCGAGGAGTGCCGCTGGAACTTCCTGACCAACACGGCGACCTCGTACACCCCGGCCGCCCCGCACCCGCCGACGCCGAACCCGGCGCAGCAGTTCCAGCAGCCGCCCGGCCGCCAGCCCCAGGGCACCCAGCCCGGCCAGGACCCGTTCGGCTACCAGGGCTCGCGGCCCTCGCAGATGAACCGGCCCGCCGAGCCCATCCCGCCGTTCGGCAACGGCGACCCGTCCGGTCAGGTGCCCCCGCCGTACAGCGGTGACGCGCCCCCGCCGCCCTACGGCGGTGACCCGTCGGGCCGGCCGCCGCAGTCGTTCCAGCAGCAGGGTCCGCCGGCGCCGCCCGCGTTCCCGCAGGAGACGGGGACTCCGCCGCCTCCGCAGCAGCCCGGCCCGTCGGGTCAGGGCGGTCCGTCCGTCGGCGACGACGACTGGATGCTCCCGCCGCCCTCGCAGTCCTCCCCGGCTCCCGGCGCCCCGCAGGCTCCCGAGCAGGGCGAGTGGGTCCGCCAGCCGAGCCCTCAGCCGCCGCAGCAGACGCAGGCGCCCCAGGGTCCTCCCGGCTATCAGGCAGTGCCCGGTCCCAGCACCGGCACGGTCACCTGGTCGGCGACGATCGGTCCGGACCGTGAGTACTTCATGGCGATGATGCACCGCAGCGGCCCCGAGGCGTCGGGCCTGAACCTGCCCGCGTACTCGCCCGAGCAGCAGCGCCCGCTGGCCGGGAACCAGATCACCATCGGCCGCCGCAGGCACTCCACCGGTGACACCCCGGACATCGACCTGTCGGTACCGCCGGAGGACCCGGGCGTGTCGCACCAGCACGCGGTCCTGGTCCAGCAGCCGGACGGCAGCTGGGCGGTCGTCGACCAGAACTCGACCAACGGCACCACGGTCAACAACGGCGAGGAGCCCATCCAGCCGTTCGTCCCGGTGCCGCTCCAGGACGGCGACCGGGTGCACGTGGGCGCCTGGACGACGATCACCATCCGGCACAGCTGAGCGACGGAGCTCCGGGGCTCACGCGAGTGGCCAGGCGTACGGCCCTTCGGGGTCGTCGAGCCAGGCCCACTCGTGCGGGCCGCTCACGGTGACCCCGAACCGCTCGCGCACCGGCCGGTCCTCGCGCTGCCACAGGGCGAAGGCCTCGTAGGGGTCGAGGCTCCCCGCGGTCAGCTCGAGCAAGAAGCGGAAGAGTTCGTTCTGCAGGGCCCTGCGCGGCAGCCCCCCGAGGTGCTGCTCGTGCGGGGCCCTTCTGCTGCCGCCCCGCAGCGGCACGAAGTACGCGGGGGTGTGCAGGAAGCGGCCCTCGGCGTGCTCGGCGTCCCGCACGGTCAGCGCGATCAGGCCGGTGGCCAGCGGGGCCAGGATGCGGGCGCCGGGGCGGCACTGGGCCAGCCAGGGGCGCGGCACGGAGGCCAGGGTGCAGGTCGCGATGATCCGGTCGTACGGAGCGCGCTCGGGGCAGCCCGCGGCGCCGTCGCCGGTGACCACGGCCGGGCGGTACCCGGCGGCCGTGAGATGCCGCCGCGCGGACTCGGTGATCTCCGGGTCCAGGTCGACGGTGGTGACGTGCTCCTCGCCGAGGCGGTGGGCGAGCAGGGCCGCGTTGTAGCCGGTGCCCGCGCCGATCTCCAGGACGTCGCAGTCCCCGTCGGGCAGATCGAGCTCCCCCAGCATCTTCGCCATCAGGGAGGGCTGGCTGCTGGACGAGAGCAGCTCTCCGTCGCGTACGCGGGTGGCGAGCGGGACGTCCGCGTAGGCGCCGTGCAGCCAGCGGGCCCGGCGCGCGGGGTCGGGGTCCTCGCCCCAGAGGCGTTCGTAGCCTCCGGCCGATGACGTGACGTAGTAGTACGGCACGAACAGGTGCCGCGGGACCTGCTCGAACGCCGCGCGCAGCCCGGGGTCCCGCGTCCAGGCGCCGCTCGCCCCGATCTCGCGCACCAGGGCGGTTCCGGCCTCCGCCGCGAGCAGTGGGTCGACTGTGGGTCCCATATAGCCACTGTGCTGCGGTATGGCCCACGATGCGAGCTGCAGAACGTAGCGATCCGGAGGAGATCGGTCCCGGTGCGCGGGCCGTCGAACCTGATCCGGATGCCCCCGGTCCTAAGTCTTCCGTCCTCGGCCGTCCCGTCTGAGACCATGGACGGTGTGATAGAGATCCCGCGCGGCACGCTTCAGGAGCAGACCTTCTACGAACAGGTCGGCGGCGAGGAGACCTTCAGGCGCCTGGTGCACTTCTTCTACCAGGGGGTCGCGGAGGACCCGCTGCTGCGGCCGATGTACCCGGAGGAGGATCTGGGCCCCGCCGAGGAGCGCCTCGCGCTGTTCCTCATGCAGTACTGGGGCGGCCCCCGCACGTACAGCGACAACCGCGGCCACCCCCGGCTGCGGATGCGCCACGCCCCGTTCACCGTCGACAGGGCCGCGCACGACGCGTGGCTGAAGCACATGCGGGCCGCCGTCGAGGAGCTGAAGCTCTCCGAGGAGCATGAGCGGACGCTGTGGAACTACCTGACGTACGCGGCGGCGTCCATGGTCAACTCCGAGGGCTGAGGGCTCCGGGGGCGGGGACGAGCGGCGTACGGCGGGGGCACGGGGGCTGTGACGGGGGCCGCCGAGTACGAGCGGGCGAGGCCTACGCGGGCGTGGCTTACGCGGGCGTGACGAGGAGCCCGCCGACGGTGGCGCCCGCCCGGCGCACGGCGATCGACCCGTAGTTCGTGCGCAGCCGCAGCCACGCCCCGGAGGACAGCAGATCGAGCGAGTCCCCGCGCAGGAACCCGAGGGCCTGCGCGGCATGCGCGGCCCGCACGGGCAGCCCCGTGTCCCCGATGGTCCGGGACCAGATCTCCCGCCCGAGCTGGTCGAGTTCGGCCCGCACGCGCCGCTCCTGCGGCAACTCCTCGACGCGGGACTTGAATTCGGCGACCGCGGCCGCCACGAGGCCCCGTACGGCGTCCGCAGGCGGGAGTCCCTGCTCCGGCTGCCAGCCGCCCCGCGGCGGGAGAACTCCGGCCCACGGCGGCCCGGTGACGGCCTGCGGCACGGAGGACACGCCCGCCGACTCGACGGACTCCGCCGACTCCCCCACGGATTCCAGGAGTTCACCGGCGGAGACGGTGACGTCGAGCGAGGAGTCGAGGCCGTGCTCGTACGGCTTCGCGAGGCGTGCCGTACGGATGGCGAGCACCTCGAACGACGGCGGGCGCCCGAACACGGCGAGGGTGTCCCCCGCCGCCTGCAGCCGCACCGCCGCGGCCTTGTCGTAGTGGATCAGCCGGGCCAGGAAGGCGGCGAGATCCCCCGCCTCCCCGGCATCGGCGAAGTGCAGCTGCGCCGTCATGCGACGAGCGCCCCCGTACCCGCGGCGTCGTCGCCGTCGTCGTCCATGTAGGTCAGGAGCATGGCCTTCTCGTCGGCGGTGATCCGCCGCGGCCGCTGCGCCTCCAGGTTGAACGGGACGATGATCGTCGAGGCCCGCACGTACACCTGCTCGGGGTCCTTGATCTCGTACGAGATGGTGAGCGAGGCAGCGCTTATCTTCGTCACCCACGACTCGATGGTCACCGGTGAGTGCCGGTGGACCAACGGCCGTACGTAGTCGATCTCATGGCGGGCCACGACGGACCCGCCCGAGAACGACGGGCTGCCGTCCCCCGGTGCGAGCCGGAACATGAAGTCGATCCGCGCCTCTTCCAAGTACCGCAGGAAGACGGCGTTGTTGACGTGCCCGAAGGCATCCATGTCCGACCACCGGAGGGGGCAACTGTAGATATGCCGACTCATGTCAGTCTCAGCCTCAGTCTTCTCAGCCTTGGTCTCAGCCTCGGGTGAGCTTCTTGTAGGTGGCGCGGTGCGGACGGGCCGCGTCGGCGCCGAGCCGCTCGATCTTGTTCTTCTCGTACGACTCGAAGTTGCCCTCGAACCAGTACCACCGGGAGTCACCCTCGTAGGCAAGGATGTGGGTGGCCACTCGGTCCAGGAACCACCGGTCGTGGGAGATCACGACGGCGGCACCGGGGAACTCCAGGAGCGCGTTCTCGAGCGACGACAGGGTCTCGACGTCGAGGTCGTTCGTCGGTTCGTCGAGGAGGAGGAGGTTTCCGCCCTCCTTGAGGGTCAGCGCCAGGTTGAGGCGGTTGCGCTCACCACCGGAGAGCACACCGGCAGGCTTCTGCTGGTCGGGCCCCTTGAACCCGAAGGCGGAGACGTAGGCGCGCGAGGGCATTTCGACTTGCCCGACATTGATGTAGTCGAGCTCGTCACTCACGACGGCCCACAGCGTCTTCTTCGGATCGATGTTGGCGCGGCTCTGGTCGACGTACGAGACCTTGACCGTGTCGCCGATCTTGATCTTGCCGGAGTCCGGCGTCTCCAGGCCCTGGAGCATCTTGAACAGCGTGGTCTTGCCGGCGCCGTTCGGACCGATGATGCCGACGATGCCGTTGCGAGGCAGCGTGAAGCTCAGGTCGTCGATGAGGACCTTGTCGCCGAAGGCCTTGGAGAGATTCTCGACCTCGACGACGATGGAACCGAGCCGCGGGCCCGGCGGAATCTGGATCTCCTCGAAGTCCAGCTTCCGCATCTTGTCGGCCTCGGCGGCCATCTCCTCGTAACGCGCGAGGCGCGCCTTGGACTTGGCCTGACGCCCCTTGGCGTTGGACCGCACCCATTCGAGCTCGTCCTTGAGGCGCTTGGCGCGCTTCTCGTCCTTGCGGCCCTCGACCTTGAGACGGGTCTGCTTCTTCTCCAGGTACGTGGAGTAGTTGCCCTCGTAGGGGTGGGCGCGACCGCGGTCGAGCTCAAGGATCCACTCGGCGACGTTGTCGAGGAAGTACCGGTCGTGAGTGACGGCGACAACGGCGCCCGCGTACTTCGAGAGGTGCTGCTCCAGCCAGTTCACCGACTCGGCGTCGAGATGGTTGGTGGGCTCGTCGAGGAGGAGCAGGTCGGGCGCCTCGATGAGGAGCTTGCAGAGCGCGACGCGGCGCTTCTCGCCACCGGAGAGGGTGGTGACGGGCCAGTCGCCGGGCGGGCAGCCGAGCGCGTCCATGGCCTGCTCGAGCTGGGCGTCGAGGTCCCACGCGTTGGCGTGGTCCAGGTCCTCCTGGAGCTTGCCCATCTCTTCCATGAGCGCGTCGGAGTAGTCGGTCGCCATGAGCTCGGCGACCTCGTTGAAGCGCTTGAGCTTGCCCATGATCTCGGCGGCGCCGTCCTGGACGTTCTCCAGAACGGTCTTCGACTCGTCGAGCTCCGGCTCCTGCATGAGGATGCCGACGGTGAAGCCGGGCGAGAGGAACGCGTCACCGTTGGACGGCTGCTCGAGACCGGCCATGATCTTCAGCACCGTGGACTTACCGGCGCCGTTGGGGCCCACGACACCGATCTTCGCGCCAGGGAGGAAGCTCAGGGTGACGTCATCAAGAATCACCTTGTCGCCGTGCGCCTTGCGCGTCTTGCGCATGGTGTAGATGTACTCAGCCAAGAGAAACCGTCCGGCAATCAGTGAGTGGGCAGATACACCCCATCTTGCCTGACAGCCACCCCCCGGAGGAAACCAGTATGGCCCGGGGGCCATGACCTGGACGTTCACCGGTCGCTTGGGTAATCGATCCGTCACTGAACGTCGACACCGATCGCCGCCGGGCAACCTCGCAGGGCCTGCACTGCGCGCTTGCCCCGATACCTCACGCTTCGCTTGCTCCAGAAGCGAGCCATGGAGCAGTCACTCGGCAGGACCGTCGTCGCACGACCGGCAGCACGGTCGTGAGCATCTGGATCGGTAGGTCGGTGATCGACTGCGTCGCCGCGATCCGCTCCGCTACGTCCAACTCCAGGACAGCCGCACGGAGGGCTGCCTTCTCCGCGCGGTGCTGCTCCTGATCGTTGGATTTCGCCAGTCGGCGGGACGCATCGCGAGCGCCATGGACGGCGACCAACGCCCCGATCAGGCCCCGAGGACGGACGCTGCGCCCTGCGGCCCCCGGCGCCATCACCCTTTCGCCGTAGGCAAGACCCCCGCCGAGGGAGCACATCGCCGGGGTAACTGCCGTGCGGTTGCTGCGTAGTTCAGTCTTCCGTCGGCTCCGTCGGGGTCTTCTTCTTGCGGAGGAAGAACATTGCCGCCGCGCCGAGTACGACCAGCAGGACCGCTGTTCCGGCGATCTTCGGGGTGGCGTTGGAGCTGCCCGTTTCCGCGAGGTCGCCGGTGCCCATGCCCGTGCCGCCTGCCGATGCCGGGCTCGGGTCGGAAACCGGTGCCGTCTTGTTGTCGATCACGCTGCCCTCGGTCCGGCAGTCGAGTACGCCCTTGAACCGCTTCTCGAAGCCGTTCGGGCCCTTGATCGTGAAGTCGTAGGCCTGGTCTTCCTGCAGCGGGATCGTCACCGTCCGGGACGTGCCGGCCTCGATGGTGTGCTTGAGGCCCATGAGGCGGAAGGTGAAGGGACGGTCACCCTTGTTGTCGGCCGTGATGTCCACGCCGCTCTTGGCGCAGTTCTTCTCCGCGGACAGTGCCGGTATCGCGCCGTCCTTGGCCCAGGTGGCGCTCGCCGTAGCGGAGACGGTGGACTCGCTGGAGCCCGCGAGGATCTGCGTCTGGCTCCTGGTCTCGGAGGCGAAGGCCCGGCCGACCGGAATCGTGGTCGACGCCTGCACGGCGAGTGCCGCCGAGCCGTCCGGGGTGTCCTTGGGGACGTCGAAGAACAGCTGACTGCCGTTGGCCGCGGACGTGACGGGCTTGCCGTCCTTGCCGACGACCTTCACCCCACTCGCAGCCGTGTCCGCGGGCGGAGTGACGGACACGGCGTCCGCGTCCGTCCGCACGGTGACCGGACCCAGCCGCTCCCCCGCGTGCCCGGAGACCGCGGGCGGGTCGAGGGTCAGCGAGGCCTTGGGCTCCGCCGCGCCGCGGGCGCTCTTGTAGAGGTAGTCGGCCAGCTTCTCGGCCTGCGGGTCGACCGCGTCCACCTCGGCGCCGTCCGAGTAGCGCCAGATCGCCACCTGCGTGCCGGCCGCCGCCGCCTGCTCGGTGAGCGCCCGTGCGCCCGCCTTCCTGGCCAGCGCGGCCAGGTCGTTCACCTGGGGGTAGGAGTTCTGCAGGATCCAGCGGATCCTGCCCGCGTCCTTGTTGCCGTTCAGCGAAGTGCCGCTCCAGGGGGTCTCCTGGTACTTCGCGTCCTTCTGCGTGGGGTTCTGGATGTCGATGCAGTACGTCTGCAGCGTGCCGCCGCCGTCCACGGACATCTCAAAGAGTCCGGCGGGCACCTGCTGGCTCGTCCCGTCCTCACGGATGACGGCCTGGTCGTACGTCTGGAGCCCGCCCAGTGTCGCGACGGCTCCGCCCCGGCTCTGCGGGGTCTCTTCCGCCGCGGCGGGACCCGCGGTGGCTATCGCTCCCGCCGCGAGGGCCCCGGTCGCCAGCGTCACCGCGGCGAGGCGCCTGGCACCTCGTCTCCCCCGCGTCGGGGCAGAGAACGCAGAGAACGCAGAGTACGCACGGCCCCCGGAGATCCCGGAGGACCCGGGAAACGCAGAGAACGCGGAAAACGCCGCACACACAGAACGCGCAAAAGACACAGAATTCCCCTCCGGGCGGGACCCGTTCACTTCGAGGGGGGTGGTCCCGCCAGCAGATTGAGGGGGCAGAATCACCTGCCACCTGCGTGGCAACCACTACCAACTGCCCCGTTAGCTACCTTCGGCATCCTAGGGACGCGGCACACCACGGTCCCCCGTCCTGCCGTTCGATAACCGATCCGACTCGGAATCGTTATCGCCAACAACCTTTCCGAACTGGGCTTATCGACAAATCAATCGCTCCCAGTCGGCCATATGCCGCACATCGGTCGGCTCCCCTTCCCCGGCTCCCCCTGGGCCCCCGGCTCACCCTGACGGCACATCAGCCCACCGGCTCAGGCTCGGGCAGCGGCTCGCGCGCCGCCGCATCCGTATACGTATCCGTCAGCGCCGCGTTCGCCTTGAGCACGCGCCGGAACGCAGCCGTACCGCGCGACAGGTCGTGGCCGATGGTGGTCGCGTCGATGTCCGCCGACGTCCAGTGCTGGCCGCCCCGTTCCTCGTCACGCACCTTCAACTTGCCCTGCACGATCACGGGTTCGCCGATCGTCAGGGACCCCTGCACGTTCGATCCGAGCCCTCGCCTCGCCCACACCGTGAAGAAGTTGGTGTGCCCGTCCGTCCAGACGTTCTGCACCGCGTCGAAGTACCGCGCCGTCACCGCGAGCCGGAACCGCGCCACCGGCCCCGAGGGCAACTCCCGGAACACCGGCGTCGTCGCGACGTTCCCCACCACCGTCACCATGGTCTCGTTCATGCCGAACCCCTCCCTCGTCCACTCCGCTTCGCCGCCGCGGCGGTCGGTCCCGCGGCTTCGATCTCAGAGTGGACCGGTCGGCACGATCCCGCTGAGCCCTGTGGGCTACCAGGCAGTTGTGGAAAACTCCCTCACCCGAACGGGCCCCCAGGGCCACCCGGGGCCACCCCCGGGGGGGGCGGATCATGTGAGGTGCGGTAGGTGAGGCCCCCCCGCTCAGCCCACAACCGCCCCCGTCACCCGCACGTACTGCTCCCGAACCTCCAGATACCGCAACAGCTCCGCCGCCACCGGATCCAGCACCCTCGCCCGCCCGCACCCGGCGGCCGCCTCCCGCAACCGCCGTTCCGCGTCCGCGCCGTAGCGTCGCGCCGGCCCCCGTGCCGCCATCCGGCTCCCCCACTCCACGCAGGGGCCGCCCACGATCCCGGCCAGCATCAGCAGCACCGGCACGCCCAGATTCGGCACCGCGATGCCGATGATCTGAGCCACCAGCCAGAGTCCGCCCACGACTTGGAGCATCGTCATCGCCGCCTGGGCGAACACCGCGACCGGCCACCATCCGGGCCGCGGAGGTCTTCCCTCCGGTACCCCGGCCGAGACCGTCAGCTCGTCCAGGGCCTCGGGCAGCCCCTCCGCGCCCCGCACCGCCGCCTCGCGAACGGCCTGGCCCCAGGGCTGGGGCAGACCGGCAGCAGCCTCGTCGGCCACCGTGCGCACCGCGTGCTCGACGCGTTGCCGGGCCGTGGCCTCCTCGTCCGCGGGCTCCCGCGCCGCGGGCCAGCCGACGTTCAGCGGCGAGCGCTGGGCCTCGTACCAACGCCACAGCCGCAGCCAGGGGGTGCCGCACGCCTTGCCCGCGTTGCGCCGCCAGGCCCGTTCCGCGGCCTGCCCCGCCGCCGCCGCGCCCACCGCGTCCGCGAGCCGGTCGGCGAACTCCTCGCGCGCCTCTTCGCTGAGCCCGATCCGCACCCCGCCCCGGCCCCCGTGCGTCCCGGCCCCGGCCGCGTACACCGGCCACAGCTCGTCGGCGGCGGCGTCCAGGTCGGCCGCGATCCGCCGGGCGGCGGCGCCCCGCTCCTTGGTGAACTGGCCGAGGGAGTCACGGAGTTCATCGACTCCCTCGCCGGTCAGCGCGGAGAGGGAGAGCACGGTGGCGCCGGGTTCGCCGTGCTCGCCGAGTGCGATGCCGTCCTCGTCGAGGAGCCGCCGCAGATCGTCGAGCACCTGGTCGGCGGCGTCGCCGGGGAGCCGGTCCACCTGGTTGAGCACGACGAACGTGACTTCGGCGTGCCCCGCCATGGGCCGCAGATAGCGTTCGTGGAGCATCGCGTCGGCGTACTTCTCCGGGTCGACGACCCAGATGACCGCGTCGACGAGCGCGAGGATCCGGTCAACGTGCGCGCGATGTTCCCCGACCGCCGAGTCGTGGTCGGGCAGGTCGATCAGGACGAGCCCCTCCAGGGTGTTCAGGTCCGGGCCCTGGAGCGGGCGTCTGCGCAGCCGCCCCGGGATGCCGAGCCGGTCCAGGAGCCCCGCGGCGCCGTCGGTCCAGCTGCACCCGATGGGGGCCGCCGTGGTCGGCCTGCGAACGCCGGTCTCCGAGATGGTCACCCCGGCCAGGGCGTTGAACAGCGTCGACTTGCCGCTCCCCGTGGCACCCGCGATGGCGACGACGGTGTGCCGCCCTGAGAGCCGGCGCCGGGCCGCGGCCTCGTCGAGGACCCGGCCCGCCTCGGCGAGCGTGGCGCTGTCCAGGCGCGTGCGCGAGAGCCCGACGAGTTCACGCAGGGCGTCGAGCCGGGCGCGCAGGGGCCCTTCGTACGCGGTCGAGATGCCGGAGGAGGTACTGGATGACGTACCGGATGACGCAGACGTGCTGCAGTACGTACTGGATGACGCAGACGTACTGGAGGGTGCACCGGATGGCGTAACGGATGGCGCGCCGGACGGTCCTCCGGAAGGCGCACCTGACGAACTCGTGGCACCTCCGCGCCGCGCGATCAGGCCGTCGTCCCAGACGTCTTCGGAGGAGCCATGGCGAGCCTCCCCGGAGGCGGGGCCCTCCCCGGCCGCAGAAGTCTCTCCGGCAGTACGGGCCTCTCCGGGAGTGCCATCGGTGCTGCTCGGTTCCGCGGGAGGCTCGTCGCGCTCACGCTCGTGCTCGGTGTGATCAGTGACGGCAGTCACCGCGGTCACCTCTCCTTCTGCAGTACGGACAGCGCGGCGATCAGGTCGGCCTGGGGTTCGGGGTTCACGTCGAGGCGGTCGAGGGGGGCGAGGCGTCGCTCGCGCTCGGTGTCCAGGACGTTGTCCAGGTAGGTGGTGAGCAGGCGGCCGCCCCGGTCCCGCAGCCGGAGCGCTCCTTGGGCGCCGATCCGCTCGGCGAGCGTCTCGCCCGCCGAGCGTCCGCGGGCCCCGCCGAGCAGGGCCGTGGCGAGCAGGGCGGCCACCATCTCGGGGTCGGGCACGGAGTTCTTCTCGATCCGGTCGAGCTCGCGGACCTCGTCCTCCGCGTACTCCTCCAGGACGCGTCGCCAGCGCCGTACCGCCATTCCGATGCGATGTTCGGCGCTCTCGGCGCCCTCGGCGCTCTCGATGAACCCCTCGCGCCCGCCGAGCCCGGGGGCGGCGGAGGCGGGCTCACGGCGCCACGCCTCGTCGATCCGCTCGTCGGCGGCGGTCACCGCGCACAGCAGCAGCGCCTCCAGGCTCTCGGCGACCGCGTCGAGGAGCTCGCCGGCGCCGCAGTCCAGCGGATAGCTGCGCCACCGCTTCAGCGCGTCGCCCGCGAGGACTGCTCCTGCCTGCAGACGTTCCCGCACGCGCGCGTGCTCATGTCCGTACGCCTCGTCGACGGCGGAGGTGAGCCGCAGGGCGGCCGCGTACTGCAGGGCGACGGCGGCCGCGATCTCCGGCACCCTCACATTGAGGGACTGGATGACGCCGTGTGCCGTACGCGCGATGGCCTGCGCCCTGGCCGTGGGCTCCTGGGACCGGTGGGTGAGCCAGGCCCGCAACGGCGCGACGGCCGTGGAAGGCAGCAGTCCGCCGCCGCCCGTGGACTCGGGCAGCTCGGGCACGGTGAAGCGCGGCACGTCGCCCAGGCCCGCCTTGAGGAGCAGCGCCCCGTACTGCCGCGACACCTCGGCCACCAGCTGGTGCGGCACCCGGTCGAGGACGGTGACGAGGGTGGCGTCGTGCTCCTTGGCGGTACGCAGCAGATGCCAGGGCACGGCGTCCGCGTACCGGGACGCGGTGGTCACCATGACCCAGACGTCGGCAGCGGAGATCAGCTCGGCGGCGAGGATCCGGTTGTCGGAGACGAGGGAGTCGACGTCGGGGGCGTCCAGGAGCGCGAGCCCCTGGGGCAGGGTCTCCGAGGTCTCGATGCGCAGCGCGCGCTCGCCCTCGGGCCCGGGCGGCAGCAGGTCGTCGCTCCCGTCGTCGTCCTCGTCCTGCGTGCCCGAAGGCTCCCGACGGGGCACCCACACGCGCGTGAGGTCCGGCAGTACGCGCATTCCGGCGAACCAGTGATGATCCTCCGGATGGCACACAAGGACCGGCGTACGGGTTGTCGGCCGCAGCACCCCCGCCTCGCTGACCTGCCGCCCTACGAGGGAGTTCACCAGGGTGGACTTGCCCGCCCCGGTAGAACCCCCGATCACGGCGAGCAGCGGTGCTTCGGGGGCCCGCAGCCGGGGCACCAAGTAGTCGTCGAGCTGGGCAAGGAGCTCGTCCCGGTTGGCACGCGCGCGTGGCGCCCCCGCCAAGGGGAGCGGAAAGCGTGCGGCGGCGACACGCTCGCGCAGGGCGGAGAGTGCGTCAAGCAGTTGAGGCCGTACGTCCAAGGTCACCACATGCGAAGAATGCCCAATTTTGACGGGTTTCTGAAGCATATGGACACCCCTGCGCGCCGATCGGACACATGGGATGGAAGGGGCGACTGGGGCGCAGGCATAACGAGTGCACAACACCCGGGGCGTGAGACGCCAAAAGCGCTGCGAGATTCGCACCTGCCTGCGATTATCAGGACCGCTTCACTGAACCTCCACATAGTGCCGCGGAGGCGAAGCACCAGGGACAAGGACCCGGGAGCCCTATCCTTGTCCCCGGCAAGGTCACGGCTCGTCCCCACCGGGCTCCAGGCCACCGGCCACCATCCGGCCCCCGTAGCTCAGTGGATAGAGCAGGCGCCTTCTAAGCGCTTGGCCGCAGGTTCGAGTCCTGCCGGGGGCGCCACAGTCCATCCTTGTTCGGCCCTCCACCCCGGAGGGCCTTTTTGCTGGTCAGGGCAACGTAGCGAGGGGCGGGTAGCGGGCGCGTAAGCGCCCGCTACCCGCCCCTCGGTCAGCCGTCTCAGCCCAGTTGCTCGGCCAGGCCGATGATGATGCCCTCCGGGCCGCGGACGTAGCAGAGCAGGTAGCTGTCCTCGTAGCGGGCGATCTCGCCGAGGAGTTCGGCGCCGTGCGGGCGCAGGCGGGCGACGGTGTCCTTGAGGTCGTCGACGGCGAACATGACGCGGTGCGTGCCCAGGATGTTGTGCGGCCGGTTGCGCGGTCCGTCGCTGGTGGCCGCGGGGCTGCGGTACTTCGCCAGTTCGAGCCTGCTGTGGCCGTCCGGGGTCCGGACCATCGCGATGTCACAGTGGACGCCGTCGAGTCCGGTGCACTGGTCGGCGACGAGGCCCTCGACCTCCGCCCTGCCCTCCAGCTCCATACCGAGTTCCACGAAGAACGCGACGGCGGCATCCATGTCCTCGACGACGATGCCGACATTGTCCATCCGCTGAATCGCCATGCTGGTTTCTCCTTCTTCCTCATGCTTCCTCGCGCGGCCGGTGGTGGCCGCTGATGTCCCTGGGACGGAACCGGTGGCACGTTCTCGACATCCGCAGACTGTCGGACTTCAGAAAAATCTGGTTCGCGCCTCGGGTGCGATTCATCCGTATCGCAACAGGCATGAACCGCCCCGCCGGATGCCCCGTACAGCCAGTTGTGCGCGGATCAGTGACCGCGGCGAACCGAGACGAGAGAAGGCACCCAGATGGCCGGCGGCAACATCAAGATCAGCCCCGACGAGATGCACGAGGCGTCGACCTGGCTCCAGAACCAGAAGGAACTGATGCAGCAGAGCCTCCACGAGGCCAGCACCAAGGCGATCGAGGGCCTGCAGGGTGTCAGCGAGTTCATCAAGCAGGTCGCCGACGCGTTCGTCGACACCGACGACCAGACGGCCAACTCCGTCGGCTGACGCGCCCTGCCGCCCGGTCCCGCCCTCTCCGTGGCGGGCCCGGGCGGCAGCGGCCTGAGAGGAGTAACCAGTAACCGATGACTCGCATCAGCGTCCCCCTCGAAGATCTGGTTGGACGCTGACGAAGGCCGGCGCGACGGTCAATACGGCGATCGTGGTGATGAGCGGCCATCTGCGCGTCATGAATGTTCCTCAGGAGGTGCGGCATAAATGTGTCACTGGTGATCACGTGCCGGGTCCTGAAGTGGTTCACTTTGCAAACGTCGGCCTCACTCCGGCACCCCCTGGCCCCCATTCCGGCGCCGCCCCGGCCTCACTCCGGCAGGCGCAGCTCCCCGTACGACCCCTTCGGCACCGTGGGGTTCCGCGGTGCGACGGCCGGCACGCGCGCGTACCTCATGTCCTGTTGCGGGCGAGTGTCCGGATCACCCTTGTTCGGCCAGTACGCCATGGCTCGTTCGGCCTGTGCCGTGATGGTGAGGGACGGGTTCACGCCCAGGTTCGCCGAGACCGACGAACCGTCCACCACCGAGATGCCCGGGTGACCGTAAAGGCGGTGATAGGGGTCGATCACTCCCCTGTCCGGTGAAGCGCCGATCGGGCAGCCACCCAGGAAGTGTGCGGTCAGCGGCTTGTTGAGGAGTTCACCCAGGTTCGTGCCCGCGAATCCGTTGATGCGTTCGGCCACCAGGCCCGCCGCCTCCCAGCCCTCCGCGATGTGCACGGGATTGGGTGCGCCGTGCCCCTGCTCGGCCGTCAGCATGCGGCGGCGTCCCAGGCGCGTGGTGAGGGAGTTGTCGTGGGTCTGCATGACGAGGCCGATGATCGTGCGCTCCGACCAGCGGTGCGTCGACGCGACCCGCGCCACGAGTACGGGGTGGGTGAGGAAGGCGAGCACCGCGGCCAGCGGCTTGGGGAGGTTGCGGCTGTACTGCGGGACGCAGATCAGCGCCATCAGGTTGGAACCCTTGCCGTAGCGAACGTTCTCGATGTGGGTGGTGGGGTTCGGGTGGATGGAGGACGTGATGGCGACGCCCCGCGTGAAGTCCAGGGGGCGGCCGTCGCCGTGCTTCTTGCGGTAGCGGCGCGGGAAGGTCACCGCGCCCACCAGCGCCTCGGAGTTGGTGCGGGTGAGCCTGCCGAGGCGGTCGGACAGGCGCGGCAGAATTCCCTCGTCCTTCATGCGGTGCAGGAGGGTCTGAGTGCCGTACGTCCCCGCCGCGAGGACGACATGGCGGGCGCGCAGGACGGTACGGCGGCCCCGGCGGCGCCTGCCGGTGGGAACCACGACCACCTCGAAGCCCTGCCCCTTCCCTTCCTCCCTCTCCTCCTCCTTGACGGACACCACCGTCGTCATCGCGCGGATCTCCGCGCCCGCCCGCTCGGCCAGGTAGAGGTAGTTCTCGGTGAGGGTGTTCTTGGCGCCGACCTTGCAGCCCGTCATGCATGATCCGCACTCGGTGCAGGCCCTCCTCGAAGGGCCCGCCCCGCCGAAGTACGGATCGGGAACTTCCGCGCCCGTCCCGTCCGTTGAACGGACGATGCTGGTGGCGCCACCGGCACCGCCACCACCCGAGCCACCACCCGCGTCCGCCCCGTCGCCGAAGAACACCCCCACGGGCGTCAGCCGGAAGGTGTCCGCCGCCCCCATCCGGTCCGCCGCCGCCCGCAGGTGCTCGTCCGCCTCGGTCATGGTCGGGTTCTGGCGTACGCCGAGCATGCGCCGCGCCTGGTCGTAGTACGGGGCGAGTTCCGCCTGCCAGTCCGTGATGCCCGCCCACTGCTTGTCCTGGAAGAAGGCCGGCGGCGGTACGTAGAGGGTGTTCGCGTAGTTGAGCGAGCCGCCGCCCACCCCGGCGCCCGCCAGGACCATGACGTTGCGCAGGAGGTGGATGCGCTGGATGCCGTAGAGACCCAGGGCGGGCGCCCACAGGTAGTTCCTCAGGTCCCAGGAGTCCTTGGGCAGCGATGCGCGGGTGAAGCGGCGACCCGCCTCCAGGACGCCGACGCGGTAGCCCTTCTCGGTGAGGCGCAGGGCGGCCACGGACCCGCCGAACCCGGAGCCGACCACCAGCACGTCGAAGTCGTACGCCCCGTCGTTCCCGCTCACCGTGCGGACTCCCCGTAGAGCGCCTCGATCTCTGCCTCGTACGCCGCCGTCACCGCGTGCCTCTTGATCTTCAGGGAGGGCGTGAGCAGTCCGTTGTCCTCGGTGAACTCGCCCTCGACCAGGGAGAATCTACGGATGGACTCCGCTCGCGAGACCGCCTTGTTGGCGTAGTCCACGGCCTTCTGGATCTCCGCGATCATCTTCGGGTCACGGCACAGTTCGGCGAGCGGGGTGTCCTTCGGGCGTTTGCGCACGGCGAGCCAGTGCTCGACGGCCTCCGGGTCCAGCGTGATGAGCGCCGCCACGTACGAACGGTTGTCGCCGACGACGATGCACTGCCCGACCGGCGCCCGGCTGCGCAGCCGGTCCTCCAGGACCGCCGGGGAGACGTTCTTGCCCCCGGACGTGACGATGATGTCCTTCTTGCGCCCGGTGATCGTCAGATAGCCGTCGCCGTCCAGCGCCCCCAGGTCACCGGTGGCGAACCACTCGTCCCGCAGCACGGCATCCGTCGCCGCCGGATTGTTCCAGTACGAGCCGAAGACGATGCCGCCCTTGACGAGCACCTCGCCGTCGTCCGCGATGCGTATGGACGTGCCCGGCACCGGCGTCCCCACCGTGCCGGGGCGCGGCTTCAGCGGCGGTGTGATGGTGGCGGCGGCCGTGGTCTCCGTCAGGCCGTACCCCTCGTAGATGATGATCCCGGCGGCGTAGAAGAAGAGGTTGAGGCGCCGGTCGAGGGGCGAGCCGCCGCTGATCGCGTAGCGCAGCCTGCCGCCGACCTCCTTGCGGATGCGGCGGTAGACGAGCAGTTCGTACAGCGCCCAGCCGAGGTGGAGCCCGAACGACGGGCCGGGTCCGCGCTTGTCGAGGAACTTGTTCAGGTACGCCTCTCCGAACCGCACCGCGATCCCCTCGGCGCGGTCGAAGGACGCGCCGCGCCCGATCTTCTCCGCGGTCGCGCGGCCCGTGTCGTGGATCTTCTCGAAGAGGTACGGGACGCCGACGACGAACGTCGGCCTGAACGAGCGCAGTTCGGGCCGGAGTTCGTCCGGCTTGATGCTCGGGCAGTGGCCGAGTTCGATGCGGGCGAGCATGCAGGCGATCTGGATGGTGCGGCCCAGGATGTGGGCGAGCGGCAGGAAGAGGAGCGTGGAGGCGACCTGGCCGGTGATCTCCTTGAAGATGGGGTGCAGCAGGTCGACCGTGTTCGCGGCCTCGGCGTGCAGATTGCCGTGGGTGAGGACGCAGCCCTTGGGCTTGCCGGTCGTGCCCGAGGTGTAGCAGATGGTGGCGACGGAGTCCGGAGTGAGGGCGGCCCTCCGCTTGGTCACCTCCTCGTCTGACAACTCCACGCCCTCGGCCGCCAGGTCGATCAGCGCGCCTTCGTCGACGCAGCGGACGCGCGGCGGCTCGGCGAGGCCCCGGGCCGCCGCCTCGGCCGTCGCGACGTTCTCCGCCGTCTCCGCGATCAGCAGGGTCGCGCCGGAGTCCCGCACGATCCACTCGATCTGGTCCGCCGCCGATGTCGCGTACACCGGCACGGTCTGGCCGCCCGCCGCCCAGATCGCGAAGTCCAGTACGGCCCACTCGTACCGCGTACGGGACATCAGCGCGACCCGGCCGCCCGGCTGGAGCCCGGCGGCGATCAACCCCTTGGCGGTGGCGGTGACTTCGCGCGCGAAGGCCGCCGCGGTGACCGGCCGCCACTGGCCGTCCTGTTTGCGGCGCAGGACGACCGCGCCGGGCGCCTCGGCGGCATTGGTGAAGGGGATGTCGGCGGTGCTGCCCGTGGTGGCCTTCGCCGCGAGCGGGGCGGTACGCGCCTCGCGGACGGTTCCGTGCTCGTCCCGGACGATGTCCACCGCGGCACGGTCCGCCAGCTCGCTGTGGCGTTGCGCCCGTTTCAGATCCTTGCGTACGCCCATGACGGCTCCCGGCTCCCGGCTACCAGCTGACGTGCAGAGTCATGCAGAGGTCATACAGAGGTGATGCGGTGCGTACTTACTGGGAGGTCAACTTACTCAAGCGTAGGGAAAGTTCAATGGGGTGGCGCGGAGAAAACACCACCGGGCGGCCGTCACGCCGGTGACAAAGCGCTCACAACGCCGAGCCCGGGGCAGACCCGGCGAGGAGCCTCACGCAGTCCCCTCCCCCGGCACCCAGACCTCCCCCTCGAGCACGCGCCCCATCCCCACCCACACCATGTTCATCAGCCGCAGGGTGACCCCCTCCGGCGACTGGCCCGGGTGGCCGCCCATCCAGTCGGTGAGCGAGTCCGCCGCGCCGACCAGCGCGTGGGCGACGAAGTCCGCGTCCTCGTCGTCCAGTTGCGAGCCTCCGGGGCTCTCCTCGATGCCGTCCCGGACCAGGCCCGCGACCTGCGCCATCACCGCCCGGCGCGCGTCGGCGACCGCGGTGGCGATCGCCTCGCTCAGCTCCGAGGCCTGGCGGTGCAGGACGATCCAGCTGTCGCGGTGCTCGGCGACGAAGGCGAAGAACGCCGAGAGGCCCGCATGCAGGCGCAGTTCGGGTGCCCCGCCGCCGGCCCGCGCCGCGTCCTGGAAGGCGGCGACCAGGCGGTCCGCCTCGCGCCGCAGGCAGGCGAGGAAGAGCCCCTCCTTGGAGTCGAGATAGAGATAGACCATCGGCTTGGAGATTCCGGCCAGTTCGGCGATCTCGTCCACGGACGCGGCGTGATAGCCGCGCTTGGCGAAGACCGTCACCGCCACATCGATGATCTGCTGCTCGCGTTCCTGGCGCGGAACGCGCTTACGCCGTCCCTCAGTTCTCCCGTTGACCGTCACCCTTGCAGCCTCCCAGACTCGGGGCTACCTTACCCCTTAGTAAGTTTACTCTTGAGTAAGGAGATCGCCATGACGGACGGCATCGGCGGCGCCGAGGGCCTGGCCGGCCTTGACTTCGCGAGCGTCACGCCCGAGGAGTTCGCGAAGATCGTGAAGGGGCTCTCCGGCAAGGAGATCACCGAGATCGCCCAGGACGCCGAGCTGCGCGCCCGTGTCCTCCAGGAGGTGTTCGGGCGCATGGGGCGGCAGTTCAAGCCGGAGGCCGCGGGCAGCGTCGAGGCACTGATCCGCTGGAAGATCACCGGGGTCGAGGAGGCGGTCCACGAGACGGAGATCTCACAGGGCACCTGCACGGTCCGCGAGGGCCGCTCCGAGGCCGAGCCACGCGTCACGCTCGTCATGGCCGACGCCGAGTTCCTCAAGCTGGTCTCCGGCAACGCGAGCCCCGTGACGATGTTCATGATGCGCAAGCTCAAGATCGTGGGCGACGTGGCGTTCGCCGCCGGTCTGACCCGCTACTTCGACATCCCGAAGGCCTGACCCGGCACACGGACTTCCACCGACTCCAGGAAGGGAACACACCATGGCCTTCTCGCTCGAACTGACCGAGGAACAGCGCGACCTGCGCGGTTGGGTGCACGGCTTCGCCGCCGACGTGGTGCGGCCGGCAGCCGCCGAGTGGGACGAGCGCGAGGAGACTCCCTGGCCCGTCATCCAGGAGGCCGCGAAGATCGGCCTGTACGGGTTCGAGTCCCTGGCCGAGCTGTTCGGCGACCCCAGCGGTCTCTCGCTGCAGATCGCCAACGAGGAGCTGTTCTGGGGCGACGCGGGCATCGGGATGGCCCTGTTCGGCACCTCGCTCGCGGTGGCCGGGATCTTCTCCGCGGGCACGCCCGACCAACTCGCCGAGTGGGTGCCGCAGTGCTTCGGCGACGAGGACGACCCCAAGGTCGCGGCGTTCTGCGTCTCCGAGCCCGAGGCGGGCTCGGACGTGTCGGCGATGCGCACGCGCGCGACGTACGACGAGGCACGCGACGAGTGGACCCTTTCGGGCCAGAAGGCCTGGATCACGAACGGCGGCATAGCCAACGTCCATGTGGTGGTCGCGTCGGTCGATCCGGCGCTGGGGTCGCGAGGGCAGGCGGCGTTCATCGTGCCGCCCGGCACGCAGGGCCTCGAAGGCGCCAGGAAGATAAAGAAGCTGGGGCTTCGGGCCTCGCACACCGCGGACGTGTTCCTGGACGACGTACGCGTGCCGGGGCACTGTCTGCTCGGCGGCAAGGAGCGCCTCGACGCCCGGCTCGCGCGGGCCCGCGAAGGGAACAGGGCGGGCTCCGGGGGCCGCGGACAGGCCGCCATGGCGACCTTCGAGGTGAGCCGCCCGACGGTGGGCGCCCAGGCGCTCGGCATCGCGCGGGCCGCGTACGAGTACGCGCTGGACTACGCGGGCTCCCGGGTCGCCTTCGGCCGCCCCATCATCGAGAACCAGTCCATCGCCTTCGCGCTCGCCGATCTGCGGACCGAGATCGAGGCCGTGCGGCTGCTGATCTGGCAGGCGTCGTGGATGGCGCGGAACGACAAGGCGTTCGACGCGGGGCAGGGCTCGATGTCCAAGCTGCGCGCCGGGGAGCTGGCTGTGGCGGCCACGGAGAAGGCGGTGCAGGTGCTCGGGGGCGCGGGGTACAGCAGGGAGCATCCGGTGGAGCGGATGTACCGGGACGCGAAGATCTACACGATCTTCGAGGGGACGAGCGAGATCCAGCGCCTGGTGATCGCCCGCGCGATTTCGGGGCGGCAGATCCGCTGAGGGGATGCCGGGTGGGGGATCCGGCACGCCCGGCGACCGAGGTGCGGCCCCGGCCCAGGAAGGCCCCCTCTCAAGCCATGCCTGACCGGCGCCGATGAAAAGATCATGACGTCGACGCACCTCTCCTTCCGTGAGCCCGACGCCGTCCTCGGGCTGATCAACAGCCGGCGCGGCGTCGGGCACAGGCTCCGGCGCGGCGTCCTCTGCCTGCTGCCTGCCTGTCTCATCGCGTTCGCCGGGTTCCAGCGGCGCTGGATGTCCGACGACGGGCACATCTACGTCCGCACGGTCCGGCAGATCCTGGCCGGCAACGGCCCCGTCTTCAACGCGGGCGAGCGCGCCGAGTCCTCCACCGGCACCCTCTGGCAGTGGCTCCTGGTGCTCGCGGGGCTGCCGGGGCTCGACATCGCGAGGGCCGCGATGTACGGCGGGCTGCTGCTGACCGCCGCCGGGTTCGCGTTCGCCTCGCTCGGGGCGATGCGGCTGTACGCGGACAGGGCGGCCCTCCCCCTCGGCTGCCTCGTCCTGCTCGCCCTGCCGCCGGTCTGGGACTTCGCCACCTCCGGCCTGGAGACCGGCCTCGCCACCTGCTGGATCGCGGGGGCCTGGCTGCTGCTGGTGACGCGGGCGCACTCGCCCGTCACGTGCGTGGTCCTCGGGCTCGGCCCGCTCGTACGGCCCGACCTGGCGCTCGTGTCCGCCGTCTTCCTCGGCGCGCAGTGGCTGCTGGCGCGGCCCTCGCGGCGGGCCGCGCTCGGCGGCCTCGGAGCCGCCCTCGCACTGCCGGTCGCGTACGAGATCTTCCGGGTCGGGTACTACGGGCAGCTGATGCCGCTGCCCGGTGTGACGAAGGAGGCCTCGCAGAGCCTGTGGGGGCGCGGCTTCGACTACCTCGCGGACTTCGCCGACCCCTATCTGCTGTGGGTGCCCGGGCTGTTCCTGCTCGCGGCCCTGTTGCCCGCGAGGACGGTCCGGCGCGACGCCGCTTCCCTCGTCCCGGCGCTGGCGCCCGTCGTCGCGGGGCTCCTCTGCTGGGCCTACGTCATCAAGGTGGGCGGCGACTTCATGCACGGCCGGATGTTCCTGCCGGGCCTGCTCCTGATGCTCCTGCCGGTCTTCCTGGTGCCCCTCACGCGCGCGTGGACCATCGCGGCCGTGGGCGTCGGGATCTGGGCCGTGGTCTGCGCGAGCCTGCTGCGGATTCCGTACGAGGGGCGGATCGGGCCCGCCGGGGTGGCGGACGAGCGCGGGGTGTACGTCCAGCAGAACGCGGCGGCCCATCCCCTGCACCACGACTTCGCGGGCTATCCGGGCAACGTCGCGTACGCACGTCTCGTACGCGAGGCCAGCCGCGAGGGCACGCCCAGCCTGTTTCTCGCCAGGACTCCCGCCGGCGCCAACTCCCCCGTCGTCACGGGCGTCTACAGCACACTGGGCTTCAGCGGCACGGTGGTCCCGCTGGACGGCGCCGCGCTCGACCCGATCGGGCTCGCCTATCCGCTGGCCGCGCACTCCGAGCGCATCGACGGCAGGGTGGGCCACGACAAGCGGCTCCCGGACACCTGGATCTTCGCCGACCGTGGCCGCGGCCCCCTTCCCGAGGGCCTCGACCCGGCGGGGGTCGCCGCGGCCCGGCGGGCGCTCGACTGCGGTCCGCTGGCCGAGCTGCGGGCGGCGACGCGGGATCCCCTGACGCCGGGCAGGTTCCTGCACAACATCACCGGCTCCTGGGAGCGCACCTCCTTCCGCTTCCCCAACGACCCGGTGCGGGCCGAACGGCAGCTCTGCGGCCGCTAGAAGGTCCTCGGAGAGGCCGGGCGGCGGCCGGATCACGCCGGTCCTGTGCGGCCCGTCGAACGTCCGATTCCACCGCCCGCTCGGGTCTTGAATGTTGAGCGAACACGTCTGATGCTGGCGGTTCTTGTTGCCTTACGTTCGGAGTTGCAGCATGGGCGCACATCTGCCGAGCCGCCGGTCCTTCCTCGCCACCGGTACCGCCCTCGCGGGCTGGGCCGCCTTCTCGGCGCAGAAACAGGCCTTCGCGGCGGAGGCGAAGGCGGCGGACACCCCCGAGTGGAACGCCGATCCGCGCGTCTTCCAGGTCAACAGAGAAGCGGCGAGGCCCAGACTCGTCCCGTACGCCTCCACCGCGGACGCCCTGCGCGGGGAGCTCACCAAGTCGCCGTACTACCGCTCCCTGAACGGGAGTTGGCGCTTCCACTGGTCGAGGAACCCGGAGCAGCGCCCCACCGGCTTCGAGGCCGACGACTACGACGTCAGCGGCTGGGACCACATCCCCGTGCCCTCCAACTGGGAGATCGAGGGCTATCCCGAGCCGATCTACCTCAACATCAGGTATCCGTGGGAGGGCTACGAGAAGCCCGACTTCCCCGACGTGCCCAAGGACTTCAACCCCGTCGGCTCCTACCGCCGCACCTTCACCGTCCCCGACGACTGGTCCGGGCGGCGCACCCTGATCTCCTTCCAGGGTGTGAAGTCGGCCTTCTTCGTCTGGGTCAACGGCAAGAAGGTCGGCTACAGCGAGGACAGCTACACCCCGGCCGAGTTCGACATCAGCCCGTATCTGCGGCCCGGCGCCAACTCCCTCTCGGTGGAGGTCTACCGCTGGTCCGACGGCAGCTGGCTGGAGGACCAGGACATGATCGACCTGTCCGGGATCTTCCGGGACGTGTATCTGTACGCGATCCCCCTCGTGCATGTGCACGACGTCTTCGTACGGACGGACCTGGACTCGGCGTTCCGCGACGCGACACTGTCCGTCACCACCGTCGTACGCGACCGGACCGGCGAGGCGCGCGCGGGCGGCCATCGCGTCACGGCCCGGCTGTACGACGCCGACGGCCGCCCCGTGCCGGGCACGAAACTGAGCGGCGAGCCCGACTTCGACAAGCCGCTCACCCTCAAGGCCGACGTCAGGGCTCCCGCTCTCTGGTCAGCCGAGGACCCGAATCTCTACACCCTCGTCGTCACCCTCACCGACACCAAGGGCCGCACGACCGACATCCAGCGGACCCGCATCGGCTTCCGCCAGGTCGACTTCGGTCCCGGCAAGTGGACGGTCAACGGCAAGCACGTCATGTTCCACGGCACCAACCGGCACGAGTCGACCCCCGAGCACGGGCAGGCCGTACCGGAGTCGGTGATGGTCGAGGACGTGCTGCTCATGAAGCGGCACAACATCAACGCCGTCCGGACCTCGCACTACCCCAACCATCCGCGCTGGCTGGAGCTGTGCGACGAGTACGGCCTGTACGCCATCGACGAGACCAACCTGGAGACGCACGGGGTGCGCGACCGGCTGCCCGCCTCGCTGCCCGAGTGGACCGACGCCTGCGTGGACCGGATCCGCTCGATGGTCGAGCGCGACAAGAACCACGCCTGCGTGGTGGCCTGGTCGCTGGGCAACGAGGCCGGGAACGGCGACAACTTCAAGAAGATGGCGGACTGGGTGCGCGGCCGTGACGGCTCACGGCCCGTGCACTACGAAGGCATGAACTCCGTCGCCGACGTGCACAGCGAGATGTACACGAAGCCCGCCGACGTCGAGAAGTACGGCGCGTCCGGCAACTCCAAGCCGTTCATGCTCTGCGAGTACACGCACGCGATGGGCAACAGCAACGGCAACCTCCCCGAGTACTGGGAGATCTTCGAGAAGTACCCCAATCTGCACGGCGGCTTCGTCTGGGACTGGGTCGACCAGAACATCCGCCGACCCATCCCCGGCGACCGCAGGCACAGCTATCTCTCGTACGGCGGCGACTGGCACGAGGGCTATCCGACGGACGGCAACTTCAGCTGCAACGGCCTGGTGGCGTCGACCCGTGCGCCCCACCCCGGCCTCATGGAGATCAAGAAGGTCTACCAGCCGCTGGCCGTGACCGCCGACGACCTCGGCGCGGGCACCGTCAAGGTCCGCAACAAGCACCTCTTCAGCGGCCTGGACGCGTACGAGCTGCGCTGGAGCGTGACGCGCGACGGCCAGCGGATCCAGCACGGCACACTGCGGGCGCCCGATGTGAAGCCCGGCGCCTCCAAGGCCGTCCGCATCCCGTACAAGAAGCCCGGCAGCCTCGAAGCCGGCGCCGAGTACTGGCTCGACGTCGCCTTCGCCCTGCGCCACAAGACCCGCTGGGCCCCGGCGGGCCACACCGTCGCCGCCGAGCAGCTCCCCCTGGACTGGCACGCACCCGCACCCGCCGCCCCGGCCCCCGGCACCCTGCCCGCCCTCGAACTCACCGAGAGCGGCTCCGAGGTGAAGGTCACCGGTCGGGACGTCGAGGTCGTCCTGTCCAAGGAGACCGGAACCCTCGCCTCGTACAAGGTGAAGGGGAAGGCGCTGCTCGCGGGCGGGCCCGTGCCCAACTTCTGGCGCGGGCCCACCGACAACGACATCGGCCGCAAGTTCCATGAGGAGGCGGCCACTTGGCGCGAGGCGGGCGCCAAGGCGAAGGTCACGGAGGTCGAGGCCGCGCAGCCCTCACCCGGCGAGGTCACCATCGAGGTGAGCTGCACGCTGCCGACCGCGCCGCAGGAGTCGTCCTGGCACACGGTGTTCACGGTGCGCGGCGACGGCGAGGTGCGGGTCAGGCACACGCTGAAGGCGGCGTCGGGACTGCCCGACCTGCCCGTGGTGGGCGCCCTGCTCACCGTCCCCGCCGGGTTCGAGAGGATCGACTGGTACGGGCGCGGCCCGCACGAGAACTACCAGGACCGCAAGTCGGCGGCGTTCGTGGGCCGTTACCGCTCCACGGTGGACGAGCAGGTCGCGCCGTACGTCAGGCCGCAGCAGACCGGCAACATGACGGACGTGCGGCGCTTCTCGCTCGCCGACCGCTCGGGCGGCGGCCTGACCGTGCTCGCCGACCCGGGAGAGGGCGAGCCGCTCCTTGAGACCAGCGCGCTGCACCACTCGCCCGCCGACCTGGACGGGCCCCGGCACCCGCACGAGGTGAAGCGGCGCGACGAGACGGTGCTCGGGGTCAACCACCGGCAGATGGGGGTCGGCGGCAACGACTCCTGGGGTGCGCCGCCACTGGGCGCGTATCTGCTGCACTCGGGGCGCACGTACACGTACGCGTACCGGCTGAGGGCGCTCAGCCCGTCCTGATCTCGCCCTCGTCCTCTCCCCCGCCTCCGTCGTCCCCGGTGCCGCCGGTGAGCCGGTCCGCCTGGCGGACGGCGGTGGCGAGGTCGCGCAGGGCCTTGTCGCCGTCACTGTCCGAGGACAACTCGTCGGCGGTTCCTGCCAGTTCGGACAGCGAGGGCGCGCCGGGGAGGGGCTGCCAGGAGGTGGAGCGGGAGCCGGTGGAAGTGGACATCGGCTCGGGGGCGTTCCGCGTGGAGGTCCCGTGCCGCAGCGCGTCAGCGAAGTACGCGGCGACGGCCGTGGTGCGCAGGCCGTCGTCGGCGTTCTCCAGCCCGCCGTCCAGGTCACCGGACTCGATCTGGTTCGACTTCTCGTGCGGGGCACGGCTGTCGGGGTCGAGCCAGCGGACGTTCGCCGTCGCCACGTGCCCGCTCGCGCCGGGCCTCATCCGTACGGCATACAGCGCCGTCACGGTGTGTCCCGGCCCGACCTCGCCGCCGTCCACCGTGTCGTCGCGGAAGTCGTCGTCGGCGACCGCGCGGTTGTCGTAGCCGATCAGCCGGAACTGTTTGACGGTCCGCGGGTCGAAGGCGACCTGCGCCTTCGCGTCGCGGGCCCGCAGTTCGATGTTGGCCGGGAGCTGCTCGCAGAAGACCTTGCGGGCCTCCTCGCTGTCCGACACGTAGGTGGTGTGGCCGTCGCCCTTGTCGGCGAGGCGTTCCATCAGGGCGTCCCCGTAGTCGCTGCCGACGCCGACCCCGAAGAGGGTGATGCCGTGTTCGCGGCGGGCGTCGGAGATGCGCTCCAGGATGCCGTCGGCGCTGGTCTCACCGGTGTTGGCGAGGGCGTCGGAGAGGAGCACGACGCGGTTGGTGGCGCCGTCGTGCCGGCCGCCCACCGCGGTGTCGTAGCCCGTGCGGATGCCCGCCTCCAGGTTGGTGGACCGGGCCGGCTCCATGGCGTCGACGGCCGAGTGCACCTTGCCGCGGTGGTCGCCGAGGCGGGTCATGGGCAGCACCGTCTCGGCGCTGTCGCTGAAGGTGACGAGCGCGACGGAGTCGTCGTCGCGCAGCTTGTCGGTCATGATGCCGAGCGACTCCTTGACCAGGTCGAGGCGGCCGGGCTCCGCCATCGAACCGGAGACGTCGATCACGAAGGTGAGGGCGGCGGGCGGGCGTTCACCGTCCGAGTCGTCGCCGCGGGTGGCGAGCCCCACCCGCATGAGGGACCAGTCGTCCTCGTCGGTGCGGGCGCCGTCCACGTTCACCGAGAAGCCGTCGCCGTCGGGGCGCGGGTAGTCCTGGCGGAAGCTGTTGACGAACTCCTCGGGGCGTACGGTCGCCGGGTCCGGGAGCCGTCCTTCGGCGAGGGTGCGGCGGGCGAAGCCGTACGAGGCGGTGTCCACGTCCAGGGCGAATGTGGAGAGGTAGTCCGGGGGCGGCGCGAAGTCCCTTTCCTTGCCGTCCTGTTGCTCGCCGGGGGTGGCCGCTTCGCCGCTGCCCGGCGACGCGGGGCCCGGCGCGGGCAGCGGCGCGCTGCCGTCCCGCTTGCCCCTGTCACTGGCCCGGTCCGTGTTCTGGCCGCCGGAACTGCACCCGGTGAGCAACAGCCCGCCCGCCACGCCCGCGGCGAGCAGCCCCCGCCGTACTTTCCAGGTCCGCATCCTGGCCCCCTCGCGTCGTCGGTTCACATGACTGTGACGCGCGGGGCACCGTGAACGCTCGCTCCAAACCGTTGCGGAAGAGTCTCGATGCGGGAACGGGCCCCTGGGCCTTGGAGTGTCAGCCACCGGCTTCGCCGCGTTCGTCCTCAAACGCCGGACGGGCTGAAACTTCCTAGGACACCACGTCCTTGCGCGCGAACCCCCTGAATGCCAGGGCGAAGAGCACCAGGGCGTACGTCACCGAGACCGCGGAGCCCTGGATCATTCCGCCCCATTCCATTCTGGGCTGGATCGCGTCCGCCCAGGCGAACTGCCAGTGCGCCGGCAGGAAATCGCGCCAGCCGCCCAGTGCCGTCACCGCGTCCAGGACGTTGCCGACGATGGTCAGGCCTACCGCGCCGCCCACCGCTCCCAGGGGCGCGTCGGTCTTCGTCGAGAGCCAGAACGCGAGCGCGGCGGTGACCAGTTGGGAGACGAAGATGTACGCCACGACGATCACCAGGCGCTGCGCGGCCGTCCCGGCGGGCAGTGCGCCGCCGGTCGGGATCTGGAGCGGGCCCCAGCCGTAGGTCACCGTCCCCACCGCGAGGGCGATGAGGGGGAGCAGCACCATCGCCGCCGCGCTGAGGCCGAGTGCGACGGCCAGCTTCGACCAGAGCAGCCGGGCCCGTGGCACCGGGGCCGCGAGGAGATAGCGCAGGGAGGACCAGCTCGCCTCCGAGGCGACCGTGTCCCCGCAGAACAGCGCGACGGGGATGACGAGGAGGAAGCCCGCCGACACGAACAGGCACGTCGCCGCGAAGTTCGCGCCGGACGCCGTGGCCGTGTCCATCAGCGTCACCCGGCCGCTGCGGGACTCCGGCGAACCGGCGATGGTGAACGCGAGGACCAGGACGAAGGGCAGCAGGCCCATCACCCCGGCCATCACCAGGGTCCTGCGCCGCTTCAGCTGGCGGACCGCCTCGACCCGCAGCGGCAGCGTGCGGCCGGGGCGGTATCCGGGGGCCGTGGCGCGTTCCGTGCCCGGCTCCGTGCCAGGACCCGTGCCCGGCTCCGTGGCTGTGACGCTCATGCGGTGCCTCCGTCGATCAGGTTCAGGAACGCGTCTTCGAGGCGCCGGTGCGGGCCCATGGACTCCACCGGCAGCTCCAGGCGCACCAGTTCGGGCAGCAGCCGGGCTGCGCTCGCACCGTCCGTGCCGTCCAGGCGCACCAGGAGGCCGCCGTCCGCGCGGACCGCCGAGGCGACGCCGGGCAGCGCGGCCACCTTGTCGACCAGCGGGTCGGAGACGTCGTCCGCGAGCCCCACCAGGAGCGTGTCGCCGGAGCCGACGATCTCGGAGACCGGGCCCGCCTGGATCAGCCGGCCGCGGTCCATGACCACCAGGTGGGTGCAGGACTGCTCGACCTCGGCGAGGAGGTGGCTGGAGACGATGACCGTGCGGCCGCCCGCCGCGTACCGGATCATCACCTCGCGCATCTCGCGGATCTGCGGCGGGTCCAGGCCGTTCGTCGGTTCGTCGAGGATCAGCAGGTCCGGCATGCCGAGCATCGCCTGGGCGATGGCGAGCCGCTGCCGCATGCCCTGCGAGTACGTCCGCACCGCGCGGGCCAGCGCGTCGCCCAGCCCGGCGATCTCCAGCGCCTCGTCCATGCGGGCGTCCTCGGCGGGGCGTCCCGTCGCCTTCCAGTACAGCTCCAGGTTCTCGCGGCCGGATAGGTGCGGCAGGAAGCCCGCGCCCTCGACGAACGCGCCGACCCGGGAGAGGACCGGGGCGCCCGGCCGGATCGCCTGACCGAAGACGCGGATCTCGCCCGCGTCGGGCCGGATCAGGCCCATGAGCATGCGCAGGGTGGTCGTCTTGCCCGCGCCGTTCGGGCCGAGGAGGCCGAGCACCTGCCCCTTCTCGACGCTGAAGGAGAGGTCACGGACGGCATAGCGGTCCGTCGACTTGGCGTACCGCTTGCTCAAGTCCTCGATCACCAGCGGTACTTCCGCGAGCGCCGGGTCCGGTGCGGGCGCCGAGGTCCGCCGCCGGGCGGTGACCAGGAGCAGCACCGCGATCACGGCTCCGGCCGCGGGGAGCCACCACACCCAGGCGGGCAGCGGGGCCGCGGCCGTCTTCACGCCGCGCGCCGTCGGGACCCTCAGGTCACCCTTCACGGACACCGCGTACGTGGCGGGCCGCGTCGGGGAGGCGTAGCCGAGGTCCGTCGAGGCGAGGACGAGGCGCAGCCGGTGGCCCTTCTGCAGGTCGTGGTCGACGGCGGGCAGGGTGAGGTCGACATCCTTGCCGGCCTTCGTGCCCTCGACCCGGATCGGCGAGACGAGCTGCGAGGGCAGCACCTTCTGCCCGCCGCCGGGCCCCACGTCGTACACCTTCCCGAAGAGCACGGTGTCCTCGCTGGAGGACTTGACGTGCACCCGTACCTTCGGCGATCCGGTGATCCGCAGGTCGTCCTTGAGCGGCGCCGACTGGAACGCGGCGTGCTGGCCGGGGAAGTCGAGGGAGACGCCGACGCCGAGCGAGGAGAGCTGGTTGAGCCCGCCGCCGCCCGCGCCGGGCAGCGCGGAGATCGCGGGCGGCGACGCGCCCGCGGGGTTCTCGACGCGCTGCGGCTGACGCCCGCTGAGCGCGATCTGCCGCATCCCGCTCTCCAGGCCGGGATACGTGTCGCCGCTCGCGCCCCGCAGCTGTGCCGAGCCGTTGGTGGAGTCCATGCCTCCGGTGCGGGTGACGCGGAACGCGGGGCCGGTGTCCGTGCTCTTGTCGTCCTTCAGATAGCGGTCGAACCACGACCCGACGCGTGACTCGACCCGCCCCGTCTCGCGGTCGCCGCCGTCATGGCCGCCGGAGATCCAGTCGACGGACACGGGCGCGTGGTTGCCGCGCACCGCCCTGGCGATGGCGTCGGCCTGGGAGAGCGGAAAGAGGGAGTCGGTCTGGCCCTGGAAGAGCAGCGTGGGCACCTTGATGCGGTCACCGACGGCCTGCGGGCTGCGCTCGGCGAGCAGCTTGCGCGCCGCCGCGTCCGGCTTCCCGGCCTCCGCGACGCGGTTGTACATCTCACAGAGTCGCTTCTCGAACCGGTCGCAGCCGCCGCCGGTGTTGATGAAGAGGCCTGCCCAGAGCTTCTTGAACACGCCGTTCGGGAAGAGCGCGTCGCTGAGGTTCCAGTACGTGATCTGGGGGGCGACGGCGTCCACCCGGTCGTCGTACCCGGCAGTGAGGAGGGAGACCGCGCCCCCGTACGAGGCGCCGGTCATGCCGACGCGGGGGTCGCCCTTCTTGTCCAGCTCCACCTCGGGCCGCTTCGCCAGCCAGTCGATGAGCCTGCGGGCGTCGGCGACCTCGCCCTTGGGGTCGTTCAGGCCGATCTTGCCGGTGGACTTGCCGAAGCTGCGGGCCGACCAGGTGAGGACCGCGTAGCCCCTTTCGGCCAGGTCCTCGGCCTGGGCGCGCAGGTCGTCCTTGCTGCCGCCGAAGCCATGGCCGATGAGGACGGCGGGGCGCTTCCTGGCGGGGTCACCCGCGGTGAAGTACGAGGTGTCGATCTTCGCGCCGCCCGTCGTGTCCACGCCGGGCATCTCCATGAGGCGGTCCTCACGGTGCACGGCGGGCCCGTCGTCCGATGCCGCCGCCGTCCACGTGCCCGCCCCCGCCAGAACGGCGAGGGCGGCCGCGGCGGCAAGCAGTCTGCGCCTGGGCAGTCGTAGATCCATGGTTCAACCGTACGGGCGACGTCCGACAACCGGGGCAGCCGGTGGTCTGAACCCGGTTGACTACTTGGGGAGTACGGGGGAAGGGCGGCGTACGGCAGGCGCGGTACGGCACTGATCGCCGTGCGGGCCGAGGTCTCGGCCCGCACGGCGATCAGTGCTCAACTCAGTGGTTGCGCGGGAAGCCCAGGTCCACGCCCTCCGGCGCGTCCGACGGGTCCGGCCAGCGCGTGGTGATGACCTTGCCGCGGGTGTAGAAGTGCGTCCCGTCATTTCCGTAGATGTGGTGATCTCCGAAGAGGGAGTCCTTCCAGCCACCGAAGGAGTGGTAGCCGACCGGCACGGGAATCGGGACGTTGACGCCCACCATGCCCGCCTCGATCTCCAGCTGGAAGCGGCGCGCGGCGCCACCGTCACGCGTGAAGATCGCGGTGCCGTTGCCGAAGGGAGAGGCGTTCATCAGCGCCACGCCCTCCTCGTACGTGTCGACGCGAAGGACGCACAGCACGGGGCCGAAGATCTCGTCCTTGTACGCGGCGGCCGAGACCGGCACACGGTCCAGGAGCGAGAGCCCGATCCAGTGGCCGTCCTCGAAGCCGTCGACGGTGTGTCCTGTGCCGTCCAGGACGACCTCGCAGCCCTCCGCCGCCGCGCCGGTGACGTACGAGGCGACCTTGTCGCGGTGGGCCGCGGTGATCAGCGGGCCCATCTCGGAGGTCGGGTCGTTGCCGGGGCCGATCTTGATCTTCTCGGCCCGCTCCTTGATCTTCGCGACCAGCTCGTCGCCGATCGAGCCGACCGCGACGACGGCCGAGATGGCCATGCAGCGCTCGCCCGCGGAGCCGTACGCCGCCGAGACGGCCGCATCGGCCGCCGCGTCGAGGTCGGCGTCCGGCAGGACCAGCATGTGGTTCTTGGCGCCGCCCAGGGCCTGGACGCGCTTGCCGTTGGCGGTCGCGGTGGTGTGGATGTAGCGGGCGATCGGGGTGGAGCCGACGAAGGAGACGGCCGCCACGTCCGGGTGCTCAAGGAGCGCGTCCACGGCCACCTTGTCGCCGTGCACGACGTTGAAGACGCCGTCCGGCAGGCCGGCCTCGGAGAGCAGCTCCGCGATCTTCATCGCGGCCGAGGGGTCCTTCTCCGAAGGCTTCAGGACGAAGGTGTTGCCGCACGCGATGGCCAGCGGGAACATCCACATCGGCACCATGGCCGGGAAGTTGAAGGGCGTGATGCCCGCGACGACGCCAAGGGGCTGGCGGATGGACGAGACGTCCACGCGCGAGGCGACCTCCGTCGACAGCTCGCCCTTGAGCTGGACCGTGATCCCGCAGGCCAGGTCCACGATCTCCAGGCCGCGGGCGACCTCGCCGAGCGCGTCCGAGTGCACCTTGCCGTGCTCGGCGGTGATCAGCTCGGCGATCGCGTCACGGTTGGCGTCGAGCAGCGCGCGGAAGGCGAAGAGCACCGAGGTGCGCTTGGCGAGCGACGACTTGCCCCACGTGGCGTACGCCTCACGCGCGGAGGCGACGGCGGCGTCCACCTCCTCCACGGAGGCGAAGGCGACCTGCGTGGTGACGGCGCCGGTCGCGGGGTCGGTCACCGGGCCGTGCATACCCGACGCGCCCTCGACAGTCTTGCCACCGATCCAGTGGTTGACGGTCTTCGTCATGACAAGCATCCCTACTCTCACAGGTGGCGGCGTCGGGCTGAGACGTGCCGGTCGTACTCTTTCCTGGCCTCGACCGCCGACGGTCGGTCCGCGGTCTCGGCCACGGGCACATCCCACCACGCCTGCGCCGGGGGCGGGGGCGACACTGTGTCTGCCGTTTCCGTCTCCACGTAGACACATGTGGGACCGTCGGCCGCCCGCGCCTCCGCAAGGGCATCCCGCAGGTCAGCCACTGTTTTGGCGCGAATCACACGCATCCCGAGCGAGGCCGCGTTGGCCGCGAGATCCACGGGCAGCGGGGCCCCGGTGTACGTCCCGTCCGGCGCCCGGAAGCGGTAGGCGGTGCCGAACCGCTCGCCGCCCACGGACTCGGAGAGCCCGCCGATGGACGCGTACCCGTGGTTCTGCAGGATCACGACCTTGACCGGAATGTTCTCCTGGACGGCCGTCACGATCTCGGTGGGCATCATCAGATACGTCCCGTCGCCCACCAGCGCCCAGACCGGCCGGCCCGGTGCCGCGAGGGCCACCCCGATCGAGGCGGGGATCTCGTATCCCATGCAGGAGTAGCCGTACTCGACGTGGTACTGCCGGGGCGAGCGCGTCCTCCACAGCTTGTGGAGATCTCCGGGAAGAGACCCGGCGGCATTGATGAGCACGTCCTCGTCCGTCACCAACGCGTCCAGCAGACCGAGGACTTGGAGCTGGGTGGGCCGTACGTCCGGTTCGTCCGTCGCGTACGCAGCGTCGACCCGCTGCTCCCAGCGCACCTTGTCCTCGGTGTACTCGGCGACGTACGCGGGCGGCACGCGCCACCCCTCCAGGGCGCCGGTCAGACCCTCGAGACCGGCGCGCGCGTCCGCGATCAGGGGCGTACCCGCCATCTTGTGGCCGTCGAACGCGGTGACGTTGAGGTTCAGGAAGCGGACGCCGGGCTCGGTGAAGAGCGTGCCGGACGCGGTGGTGAAGTCGCTGTAGCGGGTGCCGACGCCGATCACCAGGTCGGCGGTGCGGGCCAGCTCGTCGGCGGTGGCCGTGCCCGTGTGCCCGATGCCGCCGACGTCCGCCGGGTGGTCGAACCGCAGGGACCCCTTGCCCGCCTGGGTGGAGGCGACGGGGATGCCGGTCGCGTCCGCGAGGTCCCGCAGCGCCTCCTCGGCCGCGCTGTGGTGGACCCCGCCGCCCGCGACGATCAGCGGGCGCCGCGCCTCGCGCACGGCCCGCGCGGCGGCGGCCAGTTCACGCGGATCGGGCGCCTGACGGCGTACGCCCCACACCCTCTCCGCGAAGAACTCCTCCGGCCAGTCGTACGCCTCCGCCTGCACGTCCTGCGGCAGCGCGAGCGTGACGGCTCCGGTGGCGGCCGGGTCGGTGAGCACGCGCATCGCGGCGAGCGCGGCCGGGATGAGGGCCTCGGGGCGGGTCACGCGGTCGAAGTACTTCGACACCGGGCGCAGGCAGTCGTTGACCGACACGTCGCCCGCGTAGGGGACTTCGAGCTGCTGGAGCACCGGGTCGGCGGGGCGGGTCGCGAAGGTGTCGCCGGGCAGCAGGAGCACCGGGAGGTGGTTGATGGTCGCGAGCGCGGCGCCCGTGACGAGGTTGGTGGCGCCGGGGCCGATGGAGGTGGTGACGGCGTGCGTGGACAGGCGGCCGGACTGTCGGGCGTACCCGACGGCGGCGTGCACCATGGCCTGTTCGTTGCGGCCCTGGTGGAAGGGCATCTCGTCGCCGTACTCGACGAGGGCCTGGCCGATGCCCGCCACGTTGCCGTGCCCGAAGATTCCCCAGGTCGCGCCGATCAGCCGCTGCCGCTCGCCGTCGCGCTCGGTGTGCTGCCGGGCGAGGAAGCGGACGAGGGCCTGCGCGGTGGTCAGCCTGATCGTCGAGGTCATCGATTTCCCTCCGCCGTCATCGGTATCCCTCCGTGTGATCGGGGTGGAAGCAGATCCGCCACTCCCGCTCCTCCCCGGGACCGGCCATCACATTCAGGTAGTACATGCTGTGCCCCGGCTGGGCGATCGAGGGCCCGTGCCAGCCGTCGGGGACGAGCACGGCGTCCCCCGTCCGGACCTCGGCGAGGACGTCGGTGCCGCCGGGGCGCGAGGGGAAGACCCGCTGGTATCCGAAGCCGTCCTGCCCTCCCTGGCCGGGCTCGATCTCGAAGTAGTAGATCTCTTCGAGCTCGGCCTCGATGCCGGGGCGGTGCTCGTCGTGCTTGTGCGGCGGGTACGAGGACCAGTTGCCGCCGGGCGTGATCACCTCGACGGCGATGAGCCGGTCGCAGTCGAAGGCGTCGGCGGACGCGAAGTTGCGGACCTCGCGGGCGCAGGTGCCGCTGCCGCGGTGCTCGACGGAAACCTCCGGCGCGGAGCCGTAGCGGGCGGGGAGTCGACGCTCGCACTTCGCTCCTGCCAGGGCGAAGCGGCCTCCCGCGCCGGAGGCGATCTGGATCTGGGCGTCACGAGGCACGTAGGCGAAGTCGCTCACTCCGCTGAACACGCTCTGCCGGCCCAGCAGTTCAATGATCTCGCCTTCCACGTGCACCGTACAGCCGCCGGTCAGGGGCAGCACGATCCATTCACTCTCCCCGGTGGCGAAGGAGTGTGTGGTGCCGGGTTCGATGTCGACCACGCGCAGCGCGGAATAGACCAGACCTGACTGCTTCGGGTCGAGTTCGAGGGCATAGGGGCCTTCGGCCGCGCTGCCCCTCGGTACGTACGTCATGTGGCCCTCCTACAGCAGTCCGACGGCGGTGTCGACGGCGCCCGCCACATCACCGTCGGCCGGGTAGAGCAGCGTGCGCCCGGCGACGAGGCCGTGCACGGTGGGCAGTTGGAGCGCCCCGCGCCACTTCTCGTACGCGGCATCACTGTCGTCACCGAGGTCACCTCCGAGGAGGACGGCGGGCAGGGTCGAGGTCTCCATGACGCGCGCCATGTCATCCGGATTCTCCGTCACGGGGACCTTCAGCCAGGTGTACGCCGACGTCCCGGCGAGCCCCGACGCGATCGCGATGGACGTGGTGACGGCCTCGGCGCTCAGGTCGTTGCGCGGCGGCCCGCCGTCGGGGGCGCGGCGGCAGAGGAACGGCTCGACGAAGACGGGCAGTTTCCGGGCGGCCATGGCGTCGACGGCGCGGGCGCTGGAGTACAGGGTGGCCAGGGAGCCGGGATCGTCGTGGTCGACCCGCAGCAGAAGCTTCCCGGCGTCGAAACCGAGCCGGTCGATGTCCTCGGCCCGGTATCCCGTGAACCGGTCGTCCAGCTCGAAGGAGGCCCCCGCGAGCCCACCGCGGTTCATCGACCCCATGACGACCTTGCCGTCGAGGGCGCCGAGCAGCAGGAGGTCCTCAAGGATGTCGGCGGTGGCGAGCACGCCGTCCACGCGAGGCCGCGAGAGCGCCACGCAGAGCCGTTCGAGCAGGTCCCCGCGGTTGGCCATGGCCAGCCTGTCCCCGCCGACGGAGAGCGCGCCCCGCGCGGGATGGTCGGCGGCGATGATCATCAGCCGTCCGCTGTCGCCGAGGAGCGGGCGCCGGGCGCGCCGGGCGGCGGCTTCGGCGATGGCCTCGGGGTGCCGGGCCCGGGTCCTGACGAGTTCGGCGAGGTCAATCACGGGTCACGGCTCCCGCGACGAGCGCCGCGTCGACCTCGTCCGGGAACGGCATCGCGGACGAGCATTCGAGCCGGGAGGCGACGATCGCCCCCGCTGCGTTGGCGTACCGCATGATCCGCTCCAACTCCCAGCCGGAGAGCAGTCCGTGGCACAGCGCCCCGCCGAAGGCGTCCCCGGCCCCGAGGCCGTTGAGCACCGTCACGGGCAGCGGCGGCACCTCGGCGCGCTCGCCCGCACGGTTCATCGCGAGGACCCCCTTGGGGCCCTGTTTGACCACGGCGAGTTCGACGCCGGAGTCCAGCAACGCGCGGGCGGCGGCCTCCGGTTCCCGTACGCCCGTAGCGATCTCGACCTCGTCGATGTTGCCGACCGCGACCGTGGCCTGGGCGAGCGCCTGGGCGTAGAAGCCCCGCGCCTCGTCCGCCCGTTCCCAGAACATCGGCCGCCAGTCGAGGTCGAAGACGGTGAGCCCCGCCTTCGCCCGCCGGCGCAGTGCGGCCAGCGTCGCCGACCTGCTGGGCTCGGCGCAGAGCCCCGTACCCGTCATCCAGAACACCCGTGCGGACGTGATGGCGTCGAGGTCGAGCTCCTTCTCGTACATCTCCAGGTCGGGCGCCTTGGGCTGCCGGTAGAAGTAGAGCGGGAAGTCGTCCGGCGGGAAGACCTCGCAGAAGGTCACCGGGGTAGGCAGGCCCGGGACCCCGCTCACCCACCGGTCGTCGACGCCGAACTGCCGCAGCTCTCGGTGCAGATAGTCCCCGAAGGGGTCCTCTCCGGTGCGCGTGACGACGGCGACCCGGCGGCCGAGCCGGGACGCGGCGACGGCGACGTTCGACGCCGAGCCGCCCAGGAACTTGCCGAAGGCGCTGACGTCGGCGAGAGCCACCCCGGCCTGCAGGGGGTACAGATCCACCCCGATCCGGCCCATCGTGATCACGTCGTACGGATCGCTGGCGTCGTTCGGATCGGTCACCCTGTACTCCTCCTCGGCATCGCCCCCTTGAGCCCTCCCCTAGGTCTATGCCGCACCACGAACCCTGTCAACACATTGTCCTTACATTCGGACCACTCCTTGACACCGTTCCGAGGCGCCCTGAAAGCTGGCGGACATGACGACGCTGTCACGCATCCGGATCGGCTCGGCACCCGACTCGTGGGGGGTGTGGTTCCCCGAGGATCCGGGCCAGGTCCCCTGGAGCCGCTTCCTCGACGAGGTGGCGGACTCCGGATACGAGTGGATCGAGCTCGGCCCGTACGGCTATCTGCCGAGCGATCCGGCCGTCCTGACCGCCGAGACCCAGCGGCGCGGCCTGAAGGTGTCGGCCGGGACGGTCTTCACGGGCCTGCACCACGGCCCCGCCGTCTGGGACAAGACCTGGGCCCACGTGTCCGACATCGCCGCGCTCACCCAGGCGATGGGCGCCGAGCACCTCGTCGTCATCCCCTCCTTCTGGCGGGACGACAAGACCGGCGAGGTCCTGGAGGACCGCACGCTCACCCCGGAGCAGTGGCGTCAGCTCACGCGCCAGACCGAGCGCCTGGCGCACGAGGTGCGCGAGCGGTACGGCCTGCGCGTGGTCGTCCACCCTCATGCCGACACGCACATCGACGACGAGCAGAACGTCACCCGCTTCCTGGACGCGACCGACTCCGGCCTCGTCTCGCTCTGCCTGGACACGGGCCATTACGCCTACTGCGGCGGCGACAACGTCAAGCTGATCGAGACGTACGGCGAGCGCATCGGCTATCTGCACCTCAAGCAGGTCGACCCGGCCGTCCTGGCCGAAGTGCGGGCCCAGGAGATGCCGTTCGGGCCCGCCGTGGCCCGGGGCGTGATGTGCGAGCCGCCGACCGGGGTGCCCGCCATCGAGCCGGTCCTCGCGGCGGCCCAGAAGCTGGGCGTCGACCTGTTCGCCATCGTCGAGCAGGACATGTACCCGTGCCCGCCGGACAAGCCGCTGCCCATCGCCCGCCGCACCCGCTCGTATCTGCGCTCCTGCGGCGCCTAGCGCGCTGGACGGCTGGGAGATCCCGCTCACGTCGCCACACCCCCGACGGCGGCCGGGGCCATCAGCTACCGCGGGTTCCGGTTCGCGCTCGGCCGACCGTGGCGCAGGCTGGAGGTGCCGATCGGCGCGGTGACGCCGGTGCTCGGCGAGCACGACGGCGACCTCGCGGGCATCGAGATGCTGCTCGCCCCGTGGGCCGCCTTCGCCCTCCAGCGGGCGCGGCGGATGCTGGCGGCGGGGCGCATCCAGACGGAGACGGCAGCGGCCTGCGGGTTCTACGACCAGGCTCATCCGAGCGGCGAGTTCAGGGCCATGACGGGCTGCACGCCGCGCGAGTTCGCCGCGGTCCGGCGCACGCTCCGGGGCCCCGGCTGCGACCCGCCCTCGTCCGACCGGCTCGCGGACGAGCCGACGAGCCTGATCCAGGCCTGACACCGCCGACGGCCGACCGCCGACGCAGACGACCGCTCTCCCCGCCCGGCCCCTGCCCCGCGCCCCGCGCCCCGCGTCCCGTGCGCCCGGTTCGCGCCGTGGTCATGCGCCGCCTGAATGCATCACAAGCGTCACAAACAACCTCCTCCTGTCACACATGTCCCGTATACGCGGGTCTTGCGTCACAGGGAGTCGACAGCCGCCCCCCTGCGCTCACTCCGCGTCGTTCACCGGGCACAGGCTGAGTGATCGCCAGCGCCGCGCCGCAGCTCCCCCGACGGCTCCCCCGAGCCGCCCCTGTGGCGCCCGCAGGGAGGTGCCATCGATGACCGACCGAAAGCTCTGGTCGTACAAGGAGATCGCCGCACACATCCGGGTGCAGCCCGACACCGTGCGCTCCTACCGCAAGCACGGTCTGCTCCCCGACCCCGACCACGTGGAGTCGGGCAAGCCCTACTGGTACGCGGACACCATCCGCGCCTGGGTGGCCGCGAGGCCGAGCAACCGCGGGCGCAGGGACTGACCGCCCCGGTGGGGCACCACCCTCGACCCCCTCCCCTCGTTGAGGTGTACCCCCTAGGGGTATAGAGTGGTGAGTGTCAGGAGGGCTCCGGGAACACCGGGGCCACTCCTGCACATTACGACGCATAACTAGGCACGCACACACGCCGCACCCTCATCGAGGAGAACGACATGAGCGCCCAGACCGAGCTCCCGCAGGCAGAGACGACCGGCTCCTGCTGCTCCCCCAGCGGTTCCTGCCACTCCGACGGCACCGCCGCGACGCCGCAGGGTGCCGTGACGACCGTGTACGAGGTGACCGGCATGACCTGTGGTCACTGCGAGGGTGCCGTCTCCGGTGAGATCTCGGAGATCGCCGGCGTCAGCTCCGTCAAGGCGGTGGCGGCCACCGGCCTGGTGACCGTGGTCTCCGAGGCCCCGCTGGACGAGGCAGCGGTCCGCGCCGCCGTCGACGAGGCGGGCTACGAGCTCGCCGGTGTCAGCAAGGCCTGACCTGGCCCCTGCCGGGTACCCCGGGCCCTGTGACACCGTCACAGGGCCCGCAGCCGCTTCACCCAAGACGCATGAAAGAGCCATGAACGAAGTCGAACTCGCCGTCGGCGGAATGACCTGCGCCTCCTGCTCCGCCCGCATCGAGAAGAAGCTGAACCGCGTGGAGGGCGTGACCGCGTCGGTCAATCTCGCCACGGAGAAGGCGAAGGTCTCGTACGCGGAAGGGGTCGAGGTCGCGCAGCTGATCGCGACGGTCGAGAAGCTGGGCTACAGCGCCCAGGAGATCGTCCCCGAGCCTCCCGAGCAGGAGGCGCCGGTCACCACCGCCGACATCACCGAGCCGGACACCCTGCGCCAACGGCTGATCGTCTCGGCGCTGCTCTCGCTGCCGGTCGTCCTCCTTGCGATGATTCCCGCGCTGCAGTTCGACAACTGGCAGTGGCTCTCGCTCACCCTGGCCGCGCCGGTCGTCGTCTGGGGCGGATACCCCTTCCACAGGGCGGCGTTCACGAACCTGCGGCACGGCGCCGCGACCATGGACACCCTGGTGTCGGTGGGCACGCTCGCCGCGTTCGGCTGGTCCCTGTGGGCGCTCTTCCTCGGGGACGCGGGGATGCCGGGGATGCGGCACGGCTTCACGTTCACCGTCTCGCGCGCCGACGCCGCGTCGACGATCTATCTCGAAGTCGCCGCGGGCGTCATCACGTTCATCCTGCTCGGCCGCTGGCTGGAGGCCCGCTCGAAGCGGAGGGCAGGCGCGGCCCTGCGCACCCTGCTCGAACTGGGCGCCAAGGACGCGGCCGTGCTGCGGGACGGCGCGGAGGTCCGCATACCGGTCGCGCGTCTGGTGGTCGGCGACCGGTTCGTCGTACGTCCCGGGGAGACCGTCGCGACCGACGGCACCGTCGTCGACGGGGCGTCCGCGGTCGACGTCTCGATGCTGACCGGCGAGTCCGTGCCGGTGGACGTGGCCGCGGGCGACGCGGTGACCGGGGCGACCACGAACCTCTCGGGGCGCCTCCTCGTCGAGGCCACGCGGGTCGGCTCCGACACCCAACTGGCCAGGATGGCGAAGCTCGTCGAGGACGCGCAGACCGGCAAGGCCCGGGTGCAGCGCCTCGCCGACCGGATCGCCGCGGTCTTCGTGCCGGTGGTCCTGATGATCGCCACCGCCACGCTCGGCGGCTGGCTCGGGGCGACCGGCGACGTGACCGCCGCCTTCACCGCGGCCGTCGCCGTCCTGATCATCGCCTGCCCGTGCGCCCTCGGCCTCGCGACCCCGACCGCCCTGATGGTCGGCACGGGGCGCGGCGCGCAGCTCGGCATCCTCATCAAGGGCCCCGAAGTCCTCGAGTCCACGCGGCGGGTGGACACCGTCGTCCTGGACAAGACCGGGACGGTGACCACGGGGCGGATGACGCTGCGGGAGGTGCACGCCGCCGGGGAGACCGAGGAGAAGCAGCTGCTGCGCCTCGCGGGGGCCCTGGAGCACGCCTCCGAGCATCCCGTGGCGCGGGCCGTCGCGGCGGGCGCCGCCGCGGAGTTGGGGCTCTCGGTGGGCGCGCTGCCCGCCGTGGAGGGGTTCCGGAACGTGGCGGGGTCGGGCGTGCGCGGCACGGTGGAAGGGCACGTGGTGCTCGCGGGCCGTGAGCGGCTGCTCGCGGACGCGGGGGTCGAGGGGCTCGCCTCGCTTGCCGCGCTCAGGTCCGAGGCCGAGACGGCGGGACGCACGGCCGTCCTGGTCGCCTGGGACGGCGTGGCACGCGGCGTCATCGCCGTCGCCGACACCGTGAAGGACACCAGCGCCGAAGCGGTGCGCGAGCTGCGCGCCCTGGGCCTGACACCGGTGCTGCTCACCGGGGACAACCGGGCCGTGGCCGACGCCGTGGCGAAGTCCGTCGGCATCGGGGCGGACGCGGTGTTCGCGGAGGTCCTGCCCGAGGAGAAGGTCGATGTGGTGCGGCGGCTGCGCGACGAGGGCAAGGTCGTCGCGATGGTCGGGGACGGGGTCAACGACGCGGCGGCGCTCGCCACCGCGGATCTGGGCCTCGCGATGGGCACGGGCACGGACGCGGCCATCGAGGCGAGTGACCTGACGCTGGTGCGCGGGGACTTGCGCGGGGCCGCCGACGCCATCAGGCTCTCCCGCAAGACCCTCGCCACGATCAAGGGCAATCTCTTCTGGGCCTTCGGCTACAACGTGGCCGCACTGCCGCTCGCCGCGGCCGGGCTCCTGAATCCGATGATCGCCGGGGCCGCGATGGCATTTTCTTCGGTCTTTGTGGTCAGCAATAGCCTCCGTCTCAGAAACTTCACATAAGCTCTTCACATCTTGGTCGCAGCATTCTCACGCATGAGTCTCGATCGGCATATCGGACCTCTTGCATACGTACAGGACATATGCAGGAGACGCAGATCACAGGGATCTCAACGTAACCATCGAGGGGGCTCGTGAGTCTAAGAGGACGATGCCAGAGACGTCTTGGGGGACGTCTCTAGACATCGGGGACATCTTGGGGGATGTTCCTAGGAATGCGTTGGCCGGGACACGTGCACCGGAGAGCTTTGAGCGGCCCTCCCGATACGTACGCGTCCCGGCAGATCGCAGGAAGACTGGCGCGCTGCCACCACAGACGCCCGGCCGGATCCCGTGGGGGGAATCCGCACCGGGAAACAGGAAAGCGCCCCGACCGTCGACCCGTGGGGGGATCGGCGGCGGGGCGCTTTTCGCTTGGCGCTCCGGTGAAGGTCAGCGACCCTCGACCGGGACGAAGTCCCGGAGAACCTCGCCCGTGTAGATCTGGCGCGGGCGCCCGATGCGGGATCCCGGCTCCTTGATCATCTCGTGCCACTGCGCGATCCAGCCCGGCAGCCGGCCCAGCGCGAACAGCACGGTGAACATCTCGGTCGGGAAGCCCATCGCGCGGTAGATGAGGCCCGTGTAGAAGTCCACGTTCGGGTAGAGCTTGCGCTCGACGAAGTAGTCGTCGGCCAGCGCGTGCTCCTCCAGCTTGAGCGCGATGTCCAGGAGCTCGTCGTCCTTGCCGAGAGCCGACAGGACGTCGTGCGCGGCAGCCTTGATGATCTTCGCCCGGGGGTCGAAGTTCTTGTAGACGCGGTGCCCGAAGCCCATGAGCTTCACGCCGTCTTCCTTGTTCTTCACCTTGCGGATGAAGTTGTCGACGTCGCCGCCGTCCTGCTTGATGCCCTCGAGCATCTCCAGGACGGACTGGTTGGCGCCACCGTGCAGCGGGCCCCAGAGGGCCGAGATGCCGGCGGAGATCGAGGCGAACATGTTCGCCTGCGACGAGCCCACCAGACGCACGGTGGAGGTCGAACAGTTCTGCTCGTGGTCCGCGTGCAGGATCAGGAGCTTGTCCAGCGCGGACACGACGACCGGGTCGAGGTCGTACTCGGCGGCCGGCACCGAGAAGGTCATGCGCAGGAAGTTCTCGACATAGCCGAGGTCGTTGCGCGGGTAGACGACCGGGTGGCCCACGGACTTCTTGTAGGCGTATGCCGCGATCGTCGGAAGCTTGGCGAGCAGGCGGATCGTCGAGAGGTCGCGCTGCTCCTCGTCGAACGGGTTGTGACTGTCCTGGTAGAACGTCGACAGCGCGCTGACCACGGACGACAGCATCGCCATCGGGTGGGCGTCACGCGGGAAGCCGTCGTAGAACCGCTTGACGTCCTCGTGCAGCAGGGTGTGCTGCGTGATCTCGTTCTTGAAGCTGGCGAGCTCGTCGACCTTCGGCAGTTCGCCGTTGATCAGCAGGTACGCCACCTCGGTGAAGGTGGAGCGCTCGGCCAGCTGCTCGATCGGATAGCCGCGGTACCGGAGGATCCCCTGCTCACCGTCGAGATAGGTGATGGCGGATTTATAGGCGGCGGTATTGCCATAGCCGCTGTCCAGGGTCACCAGACCGGTCTGGGCGCGGAGCTTCCCGATGTCGAAGCCCTTGTCGCCGACGGTCGAATCGATCACCGGGTAGGTGTACTCGCCATCGCCGTACCGCAGTACTACAGAGTTGTCGCTCACGTCATCCCTCACCGACGTTGTGCCTCTTCTTCGAGGTGCCCTGACTGTCTCTACCATCCCCCATTTGGCCCTGGAGAGTGCACTCGGGGTCGACCATTGGGCCTATTGGCGGCACTGAGTGCCGCCAACCTTCTCATCCTGCCCCTCTTCGCCCCGGTTGCGGAAGTGCTCTGTGACCTTTCCTACTCGTTTGATCGATCAAAATTTCGGGAGGCGGATCCGGGGGTGGCTCCGGGCGTGGATCCCGGAGCGGATCCACGGCCTCCGGCGAGCCGGAAATCCAGGGCCGTACAGCGTCTGCCCGCGGAGACCGTGCGCACCGCTTGCCCCAGAGCCTTGCGCGAACCGACCAGGACCACCAGCTTCTTGGCGCGCGTGACCGCCGTGTAGAGCAGGTTCCGCTGCAGCATCATCCATGCCCCCGTGGTCACGGGGATCACCACCGCGGGATACTCGCTGCCCTGGGAGCGGTGGATGGTGACGGCGTAGGCGTGCGCCAGTTCGTCCAGTTCGTCGAAGTCGTACGGAATCTCCTCGTCCTCGTCCGTCAGGACCGTGAGCCGCTGCTCGTCGGAGTCGAGCGAGGTGACTACTCCGACGGTGCCATTGAAGACGCCGTTCTGCCCCTTCTCGTAGTTGTTGCGGATCTGGGTGACCTTGTCGCCGACGCGGAACACCCGGCCGCCGAAGCGCTTCTCCGGTACGTCGGGCCTGCTGGGGGTGATGGCCTGCTGGAGCAGGCCGTTCAGGTTCCCCGCGCCCGCAGGGCCGCGGTGCATGGGCGCGAGCACCTGGACGTCGCGGCGCGGGTCGAGGCCGAACTTCGCCGGGATGCGGCGCGCGGCCACGTCCACCGTGACCCGGCCCGCGTCCTCGGTCTCGTCCTCCACGAAGAGGAAGAAGTCGGAGAGGCCCTGGGTGATGGGCGGCACCCCCGAGTTGATGCGGTGGGCGTTCGTGACGACGCCGGACTGCTTGGCCTGGCGGAAGATGTGGGTGAGCCGGACCGCGGGGATGGGGCTCTGCTCGCTGAGCATGTCCCGCAGGACCTCGCCGGCGCCGACGCTCGGCAGCTGGTCCACGTCTCCGACGAACAGGAGGTGGGCGCCGGGGGCGACGGCTTTCACCAGCTTGTTCGCCAGGAGCAGGTCCAGCATGGACGCCTCGTCGACCACGACGAGGTCCGCGTCGAGCGGACGGTCCTTGTCGTACGCGGCGTCCCCGCCCGGCTTGAGCTCCAGGAGGCGGTGGACGGTGGAGGCCTCCGTCCCGGTGAGCTCGGCGAGGCGTTTGGCGGCCCGGCCCGTGGGGGCCGCGAGGACGACCTTGGCCTTCTTGGCGCGGGCCAGCTCCACGATGGACCGGACCGTGAAGGACTTGCCGCAGCCGGGGCCTCCGGTGAGGACGGCCGCCTTCTGCGTCAGCGCGAGCCTGACCGCCTCCTCCTGGCCGGGGGCGAGGTCGGCGCCGGTGCGGGCGGCCAGCCAGGAGAGGGCCTTGTCCCAGGCCACGTCCTGGAAGGCCGGCATGCGGTCCTCGGGGGTCCGCAGGAGGCGCAGGAGCTGGGCGGAGAGGGAGAGCTCCGCGCGGTGGAAGGGGATGAGGTAGACGGCGGTGACGGACTCTTCGCCGCCGGGGCCCGGGACCGTCTCGCGTACGACGCCTTCCTCTTCGGTGGCCAGCTCCGCCAGGCAGTCGATCACCAGGCCCGTGTCGACCTGGAGCAGCTTCACCGCGTCCGCGATGAGGCGGTCCTCGGGGAGGTAGCAGTTGCCCTGATCGGTGGACTGGGACAGTGCGTACTGGAGGCCTGCCTTGACCCGTTCGGGGCTGTCGTGCGGGATGCCGACGGACTGGGCGATGCGGTCCGCGGTGAGGAAGCCGATGCCCCAGACGTCGGCCGCGAGGCGGTAGGGCTCGTTCTTCACTATGGAGATGGAGGCGTCCGCGTACTTCTTGTAGATGCGAACGGCGATGGAGGTGGAGACGCCCACGCCCTGGAGGAAGACCATGACCTCCTTGATGGCCTTCTGCTCCTCCCAGGCCGCGGCGATCATCTTGGTGCGCTTGGGGCCGAGGCCCGGGACCTCGACGAGGCGCTTGGGCTCCTTCTCGATGATGTCGAGGGTGTCCACGCCGAAGTGGGTGGTGATGCGGTCGGCCATGACGGGGCCGATGCCCTTGATGAGGCCCGAGCCCAGATAGCGGCGGATGCCCTGGATGGTGGCGGGGAGGATGGTCGTGTAGTTCTCCACCGTGAACTGCTTGCCGTACTGCGCGTGGGAGCCCCAGCGGCCCTCCATGCGCAGGGACTCGCCTGCCTGGGCGCCCAGCAGCGCGCCGACGACGGTGAGGAGGTCGCCGCTGCCGCGGCCCGTGTCCACGCGGGCGACCGTGTACCCGTTCTCCTCGTTGGCGTACGTGATCCGTTCCAGGACCCCCTCGACCACGGCGGTGCCCGCCGCCGCTTTTGCCGTTGAGGCCGCTGCTTTTGCTGGACTCGACATGAGCCGACGCTATCGCTCGGCGCTGACAGTGCGGGAAGCCTGTGGATAACTCGATGAGGGGATGAGGGCTGTGACTTGGGCGGTGCGTGCTGTGGCTCGGGCTCGGGCGGTGACAGCTTCGAAGGGGCCCGGTCTTTCGACCGGGCCCCTTCGGGTCTCCCCTCCCCTGTCGGCCCTCCGGCGATCCCCCCAGATCCCCCCCCACGGAAGTCCCGACGCACAGTACGACCCGCGTCGGGCGGGAAGGGTTGCACGGGCAAGGCCACTAGTTTTTCGGGGTGCCGACGAAGTCGGGCAGAAGTAGCTTTTAACGCATGAGCCAAGAATCTCCCGAAACCTCGCCCGGAAGCGGAACCTCTCTGGAGAAGGACGTCCTCGACGAACTCGGCGACGACAAACTTCAGGAGATCGCGGGGCTCCTCGGTACGGATGCCGCGGGGGCGCAGGACGTGGTGGGCACCACGGTGAGCGCGCTCTCGGGGAACCTGCAGGAGAAGGCGGAGGATCCCGCGGAGGCCGAGGAGGTCGAGCAGGCTTTCGCCGAGGCGACGCCTCCGCGGGGGATCGCCGGGTTCGGGGGGTTCGGGGGGCTCGCGGCGGGCGGGATGCTGTCGGGGGTGCTGGCGAAGATGAGCAGGCCCGTGGCCAACGCGGTCGCGAAGAAGACGGGGCTGCCCGCGGCGACGGTGACCCGCGTGATCGAACTCCTGATCCCGGTGCTTCTGACGGTCCTGACGAAGCGCGCCCGGACGTCCCCGAAGCCGGGAGCGACGGGGACGCCGGCCGGCGGCGGCATCGGAGACCTCCTGAACCAGATCCTGGGCGGCAAGAAGAGGTAGCCCTCCGGGGGGCTGGGCTGGGCGGGGCTGTTCGTCTTGGGGTGCGTGCGTCGCCGGCTGCGGGTGTGCGTGCGTGGCTGCGGGGCCTACCGGTGGTGGGGACGGGGCCTCGCCGGTATGTCCGTCCTCGCTATCGTCCGGTGGCCGCCGGGCTGCTTCGGCACCGGAGTGCCGCGAACCGTGCTCCGGGCGGACATACCGCCACGTCCCCTCGCGAGCGTCGCCGACTGCGGCCCATCGTTGGCTGATCGATGGCACTGCCGGGCAATCGGGTGGGTGGGAAAGGCTTGTTCGTTCAGGGAGTGGGTGCGGGGTGCCCCGCCCTGCCGGGGGCCCGCCCCGGCAGGGGGTGGGGGTCAGCAGGCGTGGCTGACGTAGGCGGTGGTTGTTGCTTTTAGGAGGTCCTTGCCTGGGTGGGACCACAGGGTTTCGTTGAAGAGTTCCACCTCGATGGGGCCCCCGTAGCCCGCCTCCTCCACCAGCGCCCGCCAGGAGCGCAGGTCGACCGAGCCCTCGCCGAGCTGGCCGCGGCCGTTCAGGACGCCTTCGGGCAACGGCGTGACCCAGTCGGCCAGTTGGAACGCGTGGAGACGGCCCGCCCGCCCCGCGCGGGCGATCTGCGCGGGCGCCCGGTCGTCCCACCACACGTGGTACGTGTCCACGCAGACCCCGACCTCCGCGGCGGGAAACAGCTCCGCCAGGTCGAGGGCCTGGGCCAGCGTGGAGACCACGCAGCGGTCCGACGCGAACATGGGGTGGAGGGGCTCGATGGCAAGGCGGATGCCCCGCGAGGCGGCGTAGGGGGCGAGTTCACCGAGCGCGTCGGCGATACGGGCGCGCGCCCCGTGCAGGTCCTTGCTGCCGGCGGGCAGCCCGCCGGAGACCAGCACCAGCGTGTCCGTGCCGAGGGTCGCCGCCTCGTCGATCGCCGCCCTGTTGTCGTCGACGGCCGCCACGCGCGCGTGCGGCTCGATCGCCGTGAGGAAGCCACCACGGCAGAGCGTCGTGACGGACAGGCCCGCGTCGCGCACCAGTTTGGCGGTCTCCTCCAGGCCGTAGGCCTGTACCGGCTCCCGCCAGAGGCCCACCCCGGGGACCCCCAGGTCCGTGCACGCGGAGACAAGCTCCGGCAACGACAGCTGCTTGACCGTCATCTGGTTGATGGAGAACCGCGCCAAGGCCTCGCTCACTGCTGGACTCCGTACGTGGTGAGAAGGGACTTCATGCGGGACTCGGCCAGGAGCGGGTCCGGGAAGAGGCCCAGGGCGTCCGCCAGTTCGTAGGCGTGCACCAGGTGCGGCAGCGAACGTGCCGACTGGAGGCCGCCCACCATCGTGAAGTGGCTCTGGTGGCCCGCCAGCCACGCCAGGAACACGACTCCTGTCTTGTAGAAGCGTGTGGGCGGTTGGAACAGATGGCGGGACAGTTCGACCGTGGGGTCCAGGCAGGCGCGGAACCCCTTCACGTCACCGGTGTCGAGAAGGCGTACCGCCTGTGCCGCCAAGGGGGCCAAGGGGTCGAAGATCCCCAGCAGGGCATGGCTGAAGCCCTGTTCGTCGCCCGCGATCAGCTCGGGGTAGTTGAAGTCGTCCCCCGTGTAGCAGCGCACGCCGTCCGGGAGGCGGCGGCGCAGCGCGATCTCGCGCCCCGGGTCTAGGAGGGAGATCTTGATGCCGTCGACCTTGTCGGGGTGCCCGGCGATGACCTCCAGGAAGGTGTCGGTCGCCGCGTCCAGGTCCTCGCTGCCCCAGTAGCCGGTGAGCGCCGGGTCGAACATCGGGCCGAGCCAGTGCAGGATCACCGGCTCGCTCGCCTGCCGCAGAAGGTGGCCGTACGTCTCCAGATAGTCGTCCGGTGACGTCGCCGCCGCCGCGAGGGCCCGGGACGCCATCAGGATCACCTGGGCGCCGGTCGACTCGACAAGCGCGAGCTGCTCCTCGTAGGCGGCGCGGACCGCCGGCAGGTCCGCGGGTCCTGTCAGCTGGTCCGTGCCCACGCCGCAGGCGATCGCACCGTCCACCGACTTCGCCTCGGCGGCGGACCGCGTGATCAGTTCCGCCGCGCCCTTCCAGTCGAGGCCCATCCCCCGCTGCGCGGTGTCCATCGCCTCGGCGACCCCCAGGCCCTGCGCCCACAGATGGCGGCGGAAGGCGAGGGTCGCGTCCCAGTCGACGGCCGCCGGGGAGTCCGGGGACACGTCGGCGCGGGGGTCCGCCACCACGTGTGCCGCCGAGAAGACCGTGCGGGAGGTGAGGGCGGAGCCTCCGGCCGCCGCCTCCACGGGCGCCGGGCGGGGTTCGTACGCGTACGTGGTGCCGTCCACGCGCGGCAGCAGCAGCGTCACTGGGTGATCTCCGGGACCTCGATGCGGCGGCCCTCGGCGGAGGACTTCAGACCCAGTTCGGCGAGCTGCACGCCGCGCGCGCCCGCGTGCAGGTCCCAGTGGTAGGGCGCGTCCGCGTACACGTGCCTCAGGAACAGCTCCCACTGTGCCTTGAAGCCGTTGTCGAACTCCTGGTTGTCGGGGACCTCCTGCCACTGGTCACGGAAGGAGTGGGTGGCGGGCAGGTCCGGGTTCCAGACCGGCTTGGGGGTGTTGCTCCGGTGCTGTACGCGGCAGTTGCGCAGGCCGGCCACCGCCGAGCCCTCCGTGCCGTCCACCTGGAACTCGACGAGCTCGTCGCGGTTCACGCGGACCGTCCAGGAGGAGTTGATCTGCGCGATCGCACCGCCTTCGAGCTCGAAGATGCCGTACGCGGCGTCGTCCGCCGTGGCGTCGTAGGGCTTGTTCTGCTCGTCCCAGCGCTGCGGCACATGCGTCGCGGCCAGCGCCTGGACGCTGCGGACGCGGCCGAACAGCTCGTGCAGGACGTACTCCCAGTGCGGGAACATGTCGACGACGATGCCGCCGCCGTCCTCCGAGCGGTAGTTCCAGGAGGGGCGCTGGGCGCTCTGCCAGTCGCCCTCGAAGACCCAGTAGCCGAACTCGCCCCGGACGGACAGGATCTTGCCGAAGAAGCCGCCGTCGATGAGGCGCTTCAGCTTCAGCAGGCCCGGCAGAAAGAGCTTGTCCTGGACCACGCCGTGCTTGATGCCGGCCGACTGGGCAAGACGGGCCAGTTCGAGGGCTCCCGCGAGGCCGGTCGCGGACGGCTTCTCCGTGTAGATGTGCTTGCCCGCGGCGATGGCCCGTTTGATGGCTTCCTCGCGCGCGGACGTGACCTGCGCGTCGAAGTAGATGTCGACGGCGGGGTCGGCGAGGACCGCGTCCAGGTTCGTCGAGACGTCCTTCCCGGGGTCAAGTCCGTGGCGCTCCGCGATCTCCCGCAGTGCGTGCTCTCTGCGGCCCACCAGGACCGGCTCCGGCCACAGCACCGTGCCCTCCGCGTCGCCCAGGGGGAGACCGCCCTGCTCGCGCAGGGCGAGCAGGGAGCGGACGAGGTGCTGGCGGTAGCCCATCCGTCCCGTCACGCCGTTCATGGCGATGCGCACCGTCTTGCGAGTCACAGGGGTCCCTCCGTACGCAGGTAAGCGCATAGCAAGCGCTTTCTATCCAAGAAGAAGCTAGCCTGCCGCACAAGGTTCGGACAAGGGCTTCGGACCAGAGCCGTGACCGGAGGACGACGAGATGACCGTGACCCTGGCGGACGTGGCGGCCCGCGCCCAGGTCTCCCCCGCTACCGTCTCCCGCGTGCTGAACGGCAACTACCCGGTGGCCGCTGCCACCCGGGAGCGTGTCCTTCGGGCCGTGAACGACCTCGACTACGTCCTCAACGGGCCCGCGAGTTCGCTCGCCGCGGCCACCTCCGACCTGGTCGGCATTCTCGTGAACGACATCGCCGACCCGTTCTTCGGGATCATGGCGGGCGCCGTCCAGTCCGAGATCGGCGGGCCCGGCGGGCGCGCCGGGGGCGAGCGGATGGCCGTGGTCTGCAACACGGGGGGCTCCCCGGAGCGCGAGCTGACGTATCTGACCCTGCTCCAGCGGCAGCGCGCCGCCGCCGTCGTGCTGACCGGCGGCGCCCTGGAGGACCCCGCCCACGCCGCCGCGATGTCCGCGAAGCTGGCACGCCTCGCGGACGCGGGCACCCGGATCGTGCTCTGCGGACGGCCGCCCCTTGAGGACTCGGACGCGGCGGTGGCCACCCTCACCTTCGACAACCGCAACGGCGGGCGGCGGCTCACGGAGCACCTGCTGACGCTGGGGCACCGCAGGATCGGGTACGTGGCGGGACCGCTGGAGCGGACGACCACCCGGCACCGGCTCGAAGGCCACCGTGACGCGCTCGCGGCGTCCACGACCGGCGCCGGGGGCAACGGGAACGCCGGGAACACCGACCAGGACGAGCTGACCGTCCACGGCCCCTACACCCGCCGGTCCGGCTACGAGGCCACCCTCGAACTCCTGCGCCGCGCACCGGACTTGACAGCGATCGTGGCCGCCAACGACACGGTCGCCCTGGGCGCGTCCGCCGCCCTGCGCGAGCGCGGCCTGCGCATCCCCGAGGACATCTCGGTGGCCGGCTTCGACGACCTGCCGTTCTCGGTGGACGCCGTCCCCGCCCTGACGACCGTGCGCCTGCCCCTGCACGAGGCGGGCGCCCGCGCGGGCCGCCTCGCCACGGGCGCGGAGGAGGCACCGCCCGGCGGCGTGGCGACGATCGCCGCGGAGCTGATGGTGCGGGGGTCCACGGCGCCGCCGTGTCGGTGAGCCCTCGATGTCGTTGGCATCGCCGGACGAAGGAGGCTGGCGTCGGCCGGGAAAAATCCTCCCCAGCAATCCATGGCGGGCAGCGGTGACGCGGGCGTACCCTTGACTCAGTCAAGGGTAAACCGGCCCGACGCTCCGGAGTGATTCCCTGTGCCGCACGCCACCGATACGCCCATCCATGAGATCCGTGCGTTCAACCGCTTCTACACGAACCTCATCGGCGCCCTCGACTACAGCCGCCAGCTGTACGTCCCGTACACCCTCACCGAGGCCCGCGTCCTCTACGAGCTCAACCACGCCAGTCATCTCGACGCGGCCGATCTGCGCGGTGAACTCTGCCTGGATGCCGGGTACTTGAGCCGTCTTCTCGGCAAGCTGGAGAAAGCCGGGATCGTCGTGCGGGCGCCCTCCGAGCGCGACCCGAGGCGCCAGCGCATCACGCTCACCGCGCGGGGGCGCGAGACCGCCGGGCTGCTGGACGAGCGGTCCAGCGAGGCCGTCGGCTCGCTGCTCTCGAACGTCCCGGCCGCCGAGCGGCCCCGCCTCGCGGAGGCGATGCGCACCGTGCGGGAGATCCTGAGCGGCGGCGGGAGCGGGGCGGTTCCTTCGCGCTGCGTCCTGCGCGAGCCGGCCCCGGGCGACCTCGGGTGGATCGTGCAGCGCAACGCCGCCCTGTACGCGGCCGAGTTCGGGTTCAACACCGACTACGAGGGACTTGTCGCCCGGATCGTCGCCGACTTCGCGGAGGATCACGACCCGCACCTGGAGCGGGTGTGGATCGCCGAGCTCGACGGGCGGCCCGCGGGCTGCGTGATGTGCGTGCGCGACGACGCGCCGGGGACCGCCCGGCTGCGGCTCCTGCTCGTCGAGCCGGACGCGCGCGGTCACGGAATAGGCGATCAACTCGTCGGCGCCTGCATCGAGTTCGCCCGCGGAGTGGGGTACCGCGAGATGGTCCTGTGGACCAACGACATCCTCGGCGCGGCCCGCACCATCTACCAGCGGCACGGATTCGTCCTCGTGGACGAGAAGCCGCACCGCTCCTTCGGCGTCGACCTGGTGGGACAGGACTGGCACCTGCACCTAGGGTCGGCGTCATGAAACTCGCCTTCTCCACCCTCGGCGTGCCCGGACTCCCCCTGGCCGACGTGCTGAGCCTGGCAACCACCCACGGCTATCAAGGCATCGAGCTGCGCGCGCACCCCGAGGAGCCGGTCCACCCGGGGATCGACCTCGCCGAACGGGCCGATGTGGCCGCCCAGTTCAAGGAAGCGGGCATCGAGATCCTCGGAATCTCCGGGTACGCGCGCGTGGCCGAACCGGGCGACGACGAACCGGTCCTCGAAGACATACGTTCCCTGCTCACCCTCGCCCGCGACCTGGGCGCCCCCTTCATCCGCGTCTTCCCCGGCGGCGGCACCGAGCAGAGCACGGAGGAGGCCGACGCGACGGCGGCCCGACGGCTCGGCACCGCGGCCGAACACGCCGCGGACTTCGGCGTACGCATCCTCCTGGAGACCCACGACTCGCACCGCACGGGCGCCGCAGCGACCCGCGTGCTCGGCGCGGTCGGCCACCGGCACGCGGGCGCCCTGTGGGACGTGATGCACACCTGGCTCGGCGGCGAGTCCCCCGCAGAGAGCCACGCGGCACTCTCCCCGTACCTCGGCTACGTCCAGGTGAAGGACATCGCGGGGGACGGTGACACGACGCCGCTGGGGCTCGGCGAGGGCGTCCTGCCGCTCGCCGAGGTAGTGGACGTGCTGCTCAGCGGGGAGCACCGGGACGGCTGGCTGTGCTGGGAGTACGAGAAGCGGTGGTACGAGGACGCGGCTCCGCTGCCCGAACTCCTCGGCCAGGGACGGGGCTTCCTGTCACGGCTCCTGAACCGCCCCGCCTGACCCCGCCCCGCCCGGCCCCGGCCAGGGACGCCAGGCCCACCCCGCCGACCAGGAGCGCCGCCGCGCACCACCCCAGGGCGCTCACCGACTCGCCCAGGACGAGACCGGCGGCGGACATCCCGAACACCGGGACCAGGAGCGAGAAGGGGGCGACGGTCGACGCGGGGTGGCGGCGCAGCAGATAGCCCCAGGCGCCGAAGCCGAAGACCGTCGTGATCCACGCGACGTAGACGATGATGCCCGCGCCCTGCCAGTCCAGGGAGCCCAGGGCGGCGCGGTCCGCCGCCGGGCCCTCGAAGAGCAGCGAGAGCCCGAGCAGCGGCAGGACCGGGACCGTGCTCACCCACACCATGAAGTTCAGCGCGTCGGGCGGGGACGCCTTGCGGGTCAGGACGTTCGACGCGCCCCAGCAGGCCGCGGCGCCGATCAGCAGCGCGAAGGCCGTGAGCGGCCCCGACTCGCCCTCGTCGACCGCCGCGACGGCGATGCCCGCGAGCGCGATGACCATGCCCAACAGGCGTACGCGGCCGGGCCGTTCACCGAGGGTCACGAAGGCGAAGAGCGCCGTGAACACCGCCTGGATCTGGAGGACCAGGGAGGACGTCCCGGCCGGCATCCCCGCGTCCATGCCGATGAACAGCAGCCCGAACTTGGCGACCCCCAGGACGAGCCCGACCCCCACGACCCACTTCCAGGCGACCTTCGGCGGCCCCACGAAGAAGACCGCGGGCAGCGCCGCCACCAGGAAGCGCAGGGCGGAGAAGAGCAGCGGCGGGAAGTGGTCGAGGCCCACCTCGATGACGACGAAATTGACGCCCCAGACGGCGGCGACGAGGACGGCCAGGAGGACATGTGCGGGTCGCATGCGTCGAGGATCACCCGCCCGGACCATGTAGGACCAGCGCGGATATCTGCATGATGGGATGAAGCAACGCTAACTGGTCGGGCGGCTGCCGAGAGGCACCGCCGACGAATGGGGAGGGCTTCCCGTGCTCGATCTCGCTCGGCTCCGCGCCCTGCACGCGGTCTCCGTGCACGGCACCGTCGGCGCCGCCGCCACCGCGCTCGGCTACACCCCGTCCGCCATTTCCCAGCAGATCGCCAAGCTGGAGCGCGAGACGCGCACCACCCTCCTCGAACGGCAGGGCAGGGGCGTGGCGCTCACCGAGGAAGCACGTCACCTGGCCTCCACCGCCCAGGAGTTGATGGCGATCGTGGAGCGCGCGGAGACCGAACTGGAGGAGCGGCGCGGGCTGCCCGCGGGGCGTCTGACCATCGCGGCGTTCGCCTCGGCGGCGCGCGGCCTGCTGCCCGGCGCCCTCGCGGATCTCGCCCACCGGCATCCCGCACTCGACGCCCGGATGTCGGAGATCGACCCGCATCTCTCCATCGACCTGGTGGCCAAGGGGGCGGTGGACATGGCGGTCGTGCACGACTGGGACATCGCACCGCTGCCCACGCCGCCCGGCGTCGAACAGGCCGTCATCGGCGACGACTACTGCGATCTCGTCGTGCCCGCGGGGCACTGGCTCGCGGGACGCGGTGCCGTGCGCCGCGAGGAGCTGAAGGGCGAGCGGTGGATCACGCAGCCGCCGGGGCTCGTCTGCCACGAGTGGCTGGTCCGCACCCTGCGGGAGGCGGGCTGCGAGCCGGACATCGCGCACACCGCGGAGGAGAACCCCACCCTGGTCGCGCTGGTCGCGGCGGGGCTCGGCATCGCGCTCATCCCCCGCCTGGGCCGCGGGCCGATCCCGGCCGGCGCGGTCACCGTGCGGCTCGATCCGCTGCCGGTGCGGCGGCTGTACGCGCTGTGGCGGGCCGGGGCGTCGCGGCGCCCCGCGATCGCCGAGACGGTACGGACCCTGCGGGGCCACTGGTCCGACGCGGCGCCGACGAAGCCGGACGCGGCACCCGCGACGCCCGATGACGCGACCGCGATACCCGCCGCGGCGCCCGCGATGCGGGCTTCCTGAAGCTCAGGATTCCCGTCCGCACCATTTCCTGAAATCGCCCTCCGACCGGGAACCCTGGCGGAGCAACCCTCGTCCAACCGGCGTGCTGCCAAGTGAGTCTCCGCGAGGCGGTGTCGGCATCGCTGCTGGCTGCGAACGCTGACCACCCTCTCTGCCGCCCGCGGCCGGCAGCATGCCGTCACCGGTGCGAACCCCTTCAACAGCGCCGGTGACGGCCCCTCTCCTCCACAGTGGACGCCACATCCCTTGACCGGCAGAAATCTTCGGGATATCCGTGACTTCCGGAAAGTTTCCTTCACCCGGCTCCGGCCCGGCTTCCGTCCCCGAAGGAGCGCACATGTCCCACCGCCCCGCCTCCAGACGCACCCTGCTCACCGCCACGGCCGTCGCGGCGACGGCCCTGGCCGCGCCCTCCGCAGCTCACGCGGCGGGCAGCGGCGACCGCGGTCGCGACCGGAAGCTGCGGGAGCTCATCTCCCGCATGAGCCTCCAGGAGAAGGTCGGCCAGCTCTTCGTGATGCACGTGTACGGCCACTCCGCCACCGAGCCCGACCAGGCGGACATCGACGCCAACGTCGAGGAGCTCGGCGTCCGCACCGCCGCGGAGGCGGTCGCCAAGTACCACCTCGGCGGCATCATCTACTTCGGCTGGGCGCACAACACCCGTGCCCCGCACCAGATCGCCGACCTCTCGAACGGCATCCAGCGCGCGGCCCTCACCCCCGAGCACCCGGAGCAGTCCCCCACCGCCCGCATCCCGCTCCTCATCTCCACCGACCAGGAGCACGGCGCCGTGGCCCGCGTCGGCATCCCCGCCACGCTCCTGCCCGGCGCGATGGCCCTGGGCGCCGCGGGCTCACGCTCCACCGCGCGCAAGGCGGCCCGCATCGCCGGTGCCGAACTCCGCGCGCTCGGCATCCGGCAGAACTACGCCCCGGTCGCCGACGTGAACGTCAATCCCGGCAACCCCGTCATCGGCGTACGGTCCTTCGGCTCGGACCCCGAAGCGGTGGCCGACCTGGTCGCCGCGCAGGTCAAGGGCTATCAGGGCACGGACATCGCGTCGACGTCCAAGCACTTCCCCGGGCACGGCGACACCAAGGACGACAGCCACTCCAAGCTGCCGTACATCCACCACACCCGTGAGCAGTGGGAGACCCTGGATGCCCCGCCGTTCCGTGCGGCGGTGGCCGCGGGCATCGACTCGATCATGACCGCGCACATCGTGGTCCCCGCCCTCGATCCGGCCGAGGACCCGGCGACGCTCTCCCACCCCATCCTCACCGGCATCCTGCGCGAGGAACTCGGCTACGACGGGGTCGTGGTGACGGACTCGCTCGGCATGCAGGGCGTCCGCACGAAGTACGGCGACGACCGCGTGCCGGTGCTCGCGCTGAAGGCGGGCGTCGACCAGCTCCTGAACCCGCCGAAGCCGGAGACCGCCTGGAACGCGGTGCTCCAGGCCGTGCGGGACGGCGAGTTGACGGAGGCGCGGCTCGACGAATCGATCCTGCGGATCCTGCGCCTCAAGGCGAAGCTCGACCTCTTCTCCGACCCGTACGTCACCTCGCGCGGTGTCGACCGGGCGGTCGGCACGCGCGCGCATCTCGCCGCCGCCGACCGGATCGCGGAGGAGACGACGACGCTGCTGCTCAACACGGACGGGCTGCTTCCGCTGTCGCGGCGGACGCACCGGGACGTGCTCGTCGTGGGCGCCGACCCGGCGTCGCCGTCGGGGACGACGGGTCCTCCGACGGCCGTCATGGGCCGCGAGCTGACGGACCTCGGCTTCACGCCGACGGTGCTGCCGACGGGCACGGCCCCCTCCGCCGCGAGGATCGCCGAAGCGGTTGCGGCGTCCGCGGGCAAGGCCGCGGTGCTCGTGGGCACGTACAACGTGGGGGCGGGCAGCGCCCAGATCGCCCTGGTGAAGGCGCTGGTGGCGACCGGAGTCCCCGTCGTCGCCCTCGCGATCCGCAATCCGTACGACGTGGCGTGGCTCCCGAGCGTGGGCGCGTCGCTCGCCGCGTACTGCTGGACGGACGTCGAACTGCGGGCCGCGGTACGGGTGATCGCGGGGCGCGCCGAGCCGCGGGGGAAGCTGCCCGTGCCGGTGCAGCGTGCGGATGATCCGGGGCAGGTGCTGTATCCGCTCGGGCACGGGCTGACGTACTGACCTGTACGCCGCGCCCCCGGCGTGCCACCGCCGGCTGACCCAAAGCACCCCACGCACCTGGCGTGCACCCGCTCCGGCGGGTCACGCTGGGTGCACATATCGGGGGGTTTGCCATGCGTGCCTTGCTTGGCAGGAACACGGCGTGGTCCGTGGTGGTGCGGGGGTTGCTCGTGCTGCTCGCGGTGACGCTGTGCGCCGCCGTGACCGGCTGCCAGAAGTCCTCGGATCCGGGGCCGGACGCGTCGGGCCGCCTGAAGGGCCGGCAGCCGACCTCGTCGGTGTCGTCCGGGTCCGGCGCCGTCTTCCTCGCGGTGGACGAGTGCGGTTCGCGGGGGCGCGAGAGCTTCACGGAGGTGTCGTGCACGAGCGAGCGGGCGACGGCCAGGGTCATCGCCCGTTACGACGGCAAGGTCTCGGATGGCCCTTCGTGCCCCGTCCGCACGGACTTCGTGCTCCACATCAGTGAGAACAGGCCCGCGGCGGACGAGGACGGCAACGGCGAGGTGCCGCGGGGCTACGCCTGCATGCGGAACCTGGAGGAGCCGCATCCCGGGGACCCCGGGGGCGGGGGCGGGCCCCGGACGGTGGTCGGGGACTGCGTCTACGCGGCGGGGCGGGGCGAGGTGCGGGAGACGGCCTGCGACGGGTCCGGGACGACGGCCCCCGAGTACCGGGTGACGGTGGCCGTCTCCGAGCGGTCCCTGTGCCCCGCCGCGACACAGCTCTACGTGTCGCTGGGGGGTGCGAAGCCGGTGGGGTGTGCGGTGCGGGTGTGAGCGGGTCCCTGACGCCGGACGGGCTGCGAGTCAGCCCGTCCGGCGTTTGAGGACGTACCCGGCGAAGCCGGTGACAGAGCGGGCGTTACGGCCGCAGCGTCATCTGCTTGTGCTCGTCCTTGCGGTCGAGCTTCGCGTCGTACGGAGCCAGCGGCTTGGGAGAAGCCGAGGTGGAGACGCCGGCCCAGGCCTGGATCCGCTCCGTCGCCTTGGCCTTCTCCGCCGGGACGAGACCGGCGACGTTCGCGCCGTGGTTGGCCCCGGGAGCGGTGAAGACGTACGAGTCGTGCTTCGCGCCCTTGGCGGGACGGAACGGCTCGGCACCCCATGGGTCGTTCGCGCCGTAGACGTACAGCATCCGCTGCGCGTTGTGCCGCACCCAGCGGTCGACGTCCTTCATGGCGCCCGACTGGAACTTCATCGGGATGTCACGCGGCACGAAGTTCCGCGGCGGCTGGTAGCCGTAGCGGCTCAGGTCGCCGAGCCAGGGCTGCTTGATGTCGGGCGAGCCCAGCTGCGTACCGGCCTGGTAGTAGTACGGCGTGTACGGGGTCAGGCCCTGGTCGGTGTAGGAGGACCAGCCGCCCACCGCGTCGACGTAGTCGAAGATCACCTGGTCCGAGGAGGACTTGGCGTCGGGGACGTCGGCGCACGCGGACTCCGGCTGGTACTGCCAGAAGCCCCACACCAGGTCGAGGACGACCGCCTCGTACGCCTTGTCGAGGTTGCCGACCGTCTTGAAGGTGTAGTCGCCCGCCTCGGCGAAGGCGGCGTACTTCTTCTCCAGCGGCTCGCGGCGCACGAGTGCCTCGCGCTGCACGGCCTCCAGCTTGGCCCTGCACTCCTTGGTGCCGACGGTCTCGAAGAACTTGTCGTAGCGCGAGTCCTCCTTGTTCACCACGTCGTTCGGGGCGACGTACGCGACGACGCCGTCCATGTCACGCGGGTAGAAGCGCTCGTAGTACGTGGCCGTCATGCCGCCCTTCGAGCCGCCGGTGGCCACCCACTTCTTGTCGTAGAGGGGCTTCAGCGCCTTGAAGATGCGGTGCTGGTCGCTCGCCGCCTGCCAGATGTCGAGCTTGGACCAGTCGGCCGGCTGGGGACGGGACGGCGTGAAGTAGCGGTATTCCAAGGAGACTTGGTTGCCGTCGATGATCCGCGTCGGCTCGCTGCGGCTGGGGTTCGTGGAGACCCCGTAGCCGCTGGTGAAGAAGGCCGTGGGGCGGGCGGTGTCCTTGTGCAGGACCGTCAGGCGCTGCTTGAAGGTGCCCTTGGAGGGGTGCCGGTGGTCGATCGGCTGGGTGTAGTTGAGGACGAAGTAGCGGTAGCCGGTGTACGGCTTCTCCTCGATCAGGCTCATGCCCGGTATCGCGAGGAGTCGGTCCTTGATGTCGGTGGCCCGCGGTTCGGCGGCGGTGGCCGCCCCTGCCGCACTCGCCGTGCCGACGGTGCCTATGAGCACCACCAGCGACAGAAGCCATCTGAGCGCCTTGCGCATGCACTCTCCCCATAAGTTCACGGTTGCGTCCGCCGGAACTTATCGGAGCAACTCGCTCACTACTAGGGGCTCTTGCGTCACACCAGAACGCAGTACGTCACAAAGGGGGCATCCGTAGCGGCATCGCCCTCAGCAGAGGATCCAGCCCGAGCTGATGCCCCCCGCGCCCACCGCGCCCTTCACCCACACGCACCGATGCCCGGCGTGCACCGTGACCGGCCCCGCCTGGCGCGTGTAGCGGCCCTTGTCCCTGGCCGGGCGGTTGCCGCGGGCCTGGACGCTGACGGACATCGTCTTGCGGGCGCCGGGGCGCTTGGCGACGGTGACGGCGCAGATGTAGCCGCGGCTCTTGTAGACGAGGATCTTGCCGGTGCTGAAGGAGAGGGTGCGCACCTTGTGTCCGGCGCAGCGTCCGGACGACGGCTGCGCCTGCGCCGCACCGGCGCCCGCGACACCCAGCATGAGGGCAGCCGTGAGGACGACGGCGCCGAGCGCAAGGCTCCGCCGTATTCGACCACTGCTCACCGGTATCCCTCCCGACACATCCGCATCAGCGTACTGATGTACGGACGCCGACCGTAGGGCGCCCGGTTGCGCGACCGCCCCGATTCGTTCACCGGCATGATCCATATGTGAGGCCGCCCGCTAGGCGGCCGACGGCTCCGCCTCCCCGACGAACGTCCGCCACAGGGTCGCGTACCGGCCGTCGAGCGCGAGCAGCTCCTCGTGCGTGCCGTCCTCCGCGACCCGGCCGTGGTCCATCAGGATCACCCGGTCCGCGCGGGCGGCCGTGGTGAGGCGGTGGGCGACGACGAGGGTGGTGCGCTTGCCCGCGATGCGGTCGGTCGCCTGGTTGACCTGCGCTTCCGTGGCCAGGTCGAGGGCGGCGGTCGCCTCGTCGAGGAGCAGGATGTCCGGGTCGACGAGCTCCGCGCGGGCCAGGGCGATGAGCTGGCGCTGTCCTGCGGAGAGGTTGCGGCCGCGCTCGGAGACCTCGTGGAGGTAGCCGCCGTCCAGGGTGGCGATCATGTCGTGCGCGCCGACCGCGCGGGCCGCGGCCTCCACCTCGGCGTCGGTGGCGTCGGGCCGCCCGTAGGCGATCGCGTCGCGCACCGTGCCCGCGAAGAGGTAGGCCTCCTGCGGGACGACGCCGAGGCGGTGGCGGTAGGCGGTGATGTCCAGGGACCGCAGGTCCGTGCCGTCCACCGTCACCCGGCCGCCGGTCGGGTCGTAGAACCGGGCGACGAGCTTGACCAGCGTCGACTTGCCCGCGCCGGTCTCGCCGACGAAGGCCACGGTCTGCCCGGCGGGAATCCGCAGGCTTACGTCGCTCAGCGCCTCCTCCGGTTCGTCGGCGGAGCCGTACGCGAAGTCCACGTCCTCGAAGGCGATCTCGCCGCGCAGGGACAGGACGTCGAGCGGCTCGTCGGCGGCCTTGGTGGAGGTCGGCTCCCGGAGCAGTTCCTGGATGCGGCCGAGCGAGACGGTGGCCTGCTGGTAGCCGTCGAAGACCTGGGAGAGCTGCTGGACGGGGGCGAAGAACAGGTCGATGTAGAGGAGGTAGGCGACCAGGGCGCCGGTCGTGAGCGTGCCCGCCTCCACGCGTCCCGCGCCGACCATCAGGACCGCCGCCGCGGCGACCGCCGAGAGCAGCTGCACGAACGGGAAGTAGATCGAGATCAGCCACTGCCCGCGGATCCGGGCCTTGCGGTAGTCGGCGCTGGCCGCGGCGAACTTCTCGCCGCCCGAGCGCTCGCGCCGGAAGGCCTGCACGATGCGGAGCCCGGCGACGGACTCCTGGAGGTCGGCGTTGACCACCGAGACGCGCTCACGCGCCAGCTCGTACGCCTTGACGCTGGAGCGGCGGAAGAAGAACGTGCCGATGATCAGCGGCGGCAGCGTCGCGAACACGACGAGCGCGAGCTCCACGTCGATGACGACGAGCGCGACCATGATGCCGAAGAAGGTGACGACGGAGACGAAGGCGGTGACGAGCCCGGTCTGCAGGAAGGTGGACAGGGCGTCCACGTCCGTGGTCATCCGGGTCATGATGCGCCCGGTCAGCTCCCGCTCGTAGTAGTCGAGTCCGAGCCGCTGGAGCTGGGAGAAGATCTTCAGACGGAGGGAGTAGAGCACTCGCTCGCCCGTCCGTCCGGTCATGCGCGTCTCGGCTGTCTGCGCCGTCCACTGCACGAGCACGGAGAGCAGCGCGAGTGCGGAGGCCGCCCACACGGCACCGAGCGCGAGCTGGGAAACGCCTTCGTCGATGCCGTGCCGGATCAGGACGGGAAGCAGCAGGCCCATGCCCGCGTCGACGACGACCAGGAGGAGCGAGAGCAGCAGCGGCTTCCCGAATCCGGCGAGGAGGCGGCGCAGTCCGTACGACTCCTCCGGGGTGACCGCGCGTGCCTCGTCGATGCCGGGGGTGTCGGTGGCCGGGGGCAGCGCTTCGACCTGCGCGAGGAGTTCGGGCGTCGCGGGCATCCCGGACATCGCTGGATCTTTGGCGGCCTTGGTCTCCCGGTCGCCGACCCACAGCTGCGGGGTGATGCCGCGCTCGGCGTCGAACTCGGCGTCGAGCTCGTCGCGTACGGAGGTGTCCTCGGGGAGTTCGACCGGGACCGCGTGGCCGGGCGAGACGCCGCCGAGCTCGTCGGGGTCGGTGAGGAGGCGCCGGTAGAGCGGGGAGTTCTCCGTCAGCTCCTCGTGCGTGCCGATGGCCGCGAGCTTGCCGCCGTCGAGTACGGCGATGCGGTCGGCGAGGTTGAGGGTGGAGCGGCGGTGGGCGATGAGGAGGGTCGTGCGCCCTGCCATGACCTCGCGCAGGGCCTCATGGATCTCGTGCTCGACGCGCGCGTCCACCGCGGACGTCGCATCGTCCAGTACCAGCAGCCGGGGGTCGGTGAGGATGGCGCGGGCGAGCGCGACGCGCTGGCGCTGGCCGCCGGAGAGGGTGAGGCCGTGCTCACCGACGGTGGTGTCGTACCCGTCGGGCAGCTCGGACACGAAGCGGTCGGCCTGGGCGGCGCGGGCCGCGGTCTCGATCTCCTCCTGGGTGGCGTCCGGCTTCCCGTACGCGATGTTGGCGCGGATGGTGTCGGAGAAGAGGAAGGAGTCCTCGGGCACGAGCCCGATGGCGGCCCGCAGCGAGTCGGCCGTCAGCTCGCGGACGTCGTGCCCGCCGATGAGGACGGCGCCGTGCGTCACGTCGTAGAAGCGGGGAAGCAGCAGCGAGACGGTGGACTTGCCGCTGCCCGAGGTGCCGACGACGGCTAGGGTCTCGCCGGGCCGGATCTCGAAGGAGAGGCCGTCCAGGACGGGGCGGCTGTCCTCGTACGCGAAGGAGACGTCGTCGAACTCGACGGTCGCCGGGGCGTCGGCGGGCAGCTCCTTGGTGCCGTCCTTGAGCGTCGGCTCGGTGTCGATGAGCTCCAGGACGCGCTCGGCGCCCGCGCGGGCCTGCTGGCCGACGGTGAGGACCATGGCGAGCATGCGCACGGGGCCGACGAGCTGGGCGAGGTAGCTGGAGAAGGCGACGAAGGTGCCGAGCGTGATCTGTCCGCGCACGGCCAGCCAGCCGCCGAGCGCGAGCATCGCGACCTGCCCGAGCGCGGGCACGGCCTGCAGGGCGGGCGTGTACTTGGAGTTCAGCCGGATGGTGCGAAGGCGCCCCGCGAAGAGCTTGCGTCCGACCTCCCGGAGCTTCCCGGTCTCCTGGTCCTCCTGGCCGAAGCCCTTCACGACGCGTACGCCGGAGACGGAGCCGTCCACGACTCCGGCGACGGCGGCGGCCTGGGCCTGCGCGTACCAGGTGGAGGGGTGCAGGCGGCTGCGGCTGCGCTTGGCGATGAACCAGAGGGCGGGGGCCACGGCGAGCGCCACGAGGGTCAGCGGCACGGAGAGCCACGCCATGATCACGAGGGAGATCACGAAGAGCAGGATGTTGCCGATGGTCATCGGCAGCATGAAGAGCAGGCCCTGGATGAGCTGGAGGTCGCTGGTGGCGCGTCCGACGACCTGGCCGGTGGACAGCTCGTCCTGCCGCCGTCCGTCGAGCCTGGTGATCGTCCCGTACATGTCGGTCCGCAGGTCGTGCTGGACGTCGAGGGCGAGCCGGCCGCCGTAGTAGCGGCGGATGTAGGTGAAGACGTAGACGAGGGCGGCGGCGCCGATGAGTGCGCCGGCCCAGGGCCCCATGGACCGCGTCTTGTCACCGATGACGTCGTCGATGATCACCTTGGTGATCAGCGGGACGAGCGCCATGACGGCCATGCCGGCCAGCGAGGACCCGAGCGCGAGCACGACGTCCTTCGGGTACCGCCACGCGTACCCGGTCAGCCGTTTGCCCCAGCCGGATTTCTCCGCCTCGGCCCCACCCCGTTGCTCCACCACGTGCTGCCTCATCCCGTCGACCCGTCGACCTGACCTGCCGAGAGGCCCAACGCGGCGGGATGCGGATTTCATCCCGCCGCAACAAAGAGGGGTCTGAGGTCCTAGGACCCCGTCAGCTGCCGGGGACCGCCACGAACGCCTCCCGCGGCGTGTCCGTCGGGGCGTAGCGCCCGGCCGCGGAGGCGCTGGGCGTCAGGTCCTTGTGGACGGCCTTGGCGACGCCCTGGATGGTGGCGACGCCGTAGTTCATGGTGCTGTTGCCGTGGGTGAGCACGGAGAGGGTGTAGTCGTGGCCGCCGCCCTTGAACGCGCCGATGCTGTGCACACGCCAGCCGTGCGTGGACCGCTGCAGCCAGCCGTTCTTGACGTGGATCTTGACGCCGGACGGCGCGCCCGCCGGAGTGCCCCAGCGCTGCGAGGAGACGACCTTGTTCATCAGCTTGAGGATGTAGGCGCGCGCGTTGTCGCTCAGGACGGAGTTCTGGGCGGTGACCAGGGCGAGGAGCTTCTGCTCGTCGGCCGCGTTGATCCGGGTCAGGCCCCAGTAGCCGCCGGATCCCGGCACCGTGTTCGTCATCTTGGCGGCCCGGAGGAACGCCTTGATCTTCCCCGTGCCGAGCTGACTCCAGAGCTTGCTGGTCGCCGCGTTGTCCGACTTGGTGATCATGGAGTAGGCGAGGTCCGACTCACGGGCCGACAGCTTCCGGTCGGTCTTCTTCGCGTCCCACAGGAGCGCCGCGAGGACGGTCACCTTGACGACGCTCGCCGAGTCGAAGGAGGTGCCCGCGCGCAGCGTGCAGGTGGTGCCCGTGGTGCGGTCGCGGAGGCCGACCGCGACGGTGCCCTTGCGGTTCTTGAGCGCCGCCGTGATGTCCTTCGTGAGCTTGGCGGCCAGGCCGGACTGCGCGGAGGTGCAGGTGACCTGCGGTGCCGCCGCGGCGACGGCGGGCGTCGCGACGGAGGCCGTACCGAGCGGCACGAGTACTCCGGCGGCGAGGCCCGCCGAGAGCACGCGGGCACGCCTGGATATCCCGGATACCGGGTGCTTCATGGAGTTTCCCCATCCCCTTGGTTCTGTACGAGCCCCAGAGAGCCCGTACGAGTGCGCCCCCCGGCACACTCACCCCGCATGACTCACGAGTACCGGTGAAAAGTTGCACGACTTGGGAACAGATGACCGATCTGTGACCAGCCCGTGTCCGGATGATCCCTACGGACTGCAGAAAAGTCCCGGCGTCACCCGCTGTTCACGGTGTGACGCCGGGAATTTCTTGCAATCAGCCCAGCCTCCGGATCAGCCCGGCCTCAGAGGTGCGTCGGCTCGAACATGCGCAGCACCGCCGGGAGCACGACGACCGAAGGGCCGGGAGCCGCCAGCGCCTTCGCGAGGTCGTCCCGCAGGCTCTCCGGGGTCGTGCGGACCCCAGGCACCCCGAAGGACTCCGCGAGCGCGACGAAGTCCGGCCGGGAGAGTTCCGTGGCCGTGGGCTCCCCGAACGCGTCGGACATGTACTCCCGGAGGATGCCGTAGCCCCCGTCGTCCACGATCAGCCAGGTGACCGGCAGGTCGTGCTGCTTGGCCGAGGCCAGTTCCGCGAGGGAGTACATCGCGCCGCCGTCACCCGAGACGGCCAGGACCGGCTTCGAGGGGTCGGCGGCAGCCGCGCCGATGGCGGCCGGGAAGCCGTACCCGAGGCCGCCCGCGCCCTGCGCCGAGTGCATGGTGTTCGGGTGCCGCGCGTCGAAGGCGGACCAGGCCCAGTAGGCCAGGATCGTCATGTCCCAGAAGGACGGCGCCGCGTCCGGCAGTGCCTCGCGCACCGCGGCGAGCACCTGCTGCTCCAGGGTGAGCTCCTGGGCGGCGATCCGGTCCCGGACCTTGGTGAGCACGGCACGAACCCGCTCGGGGGCCGAGGCGTCCTCGCGGGGCGTGTCGATCGTCTCCAGGAGGGCCGACAGCGCGAGCCGTGCGTCCGCGTGGATGCCGAGCGCCGGATGGTTGGACTCCAGCTTCCCGGCGTCCGCCTCGATCTGGATGACCCGGCCGCGCGGCTTGAACGTGTGGTAGTTCGAGGAGAGTTCGCCCAGGCCCGAGCCGACCACCAACAGGACGTCCGCGTCCTCCAGGAAGTCCGTCGTGTACCGGTCCTCCAGCCACGACTGGAGCGACAGCGGGTGCTCCCAGGGGAACGCGCCCTTGCCGCCGAAGGTCGTGACGACGGGCGCGTTCACGAGTTCCGCGAGAGCGAGGAGCTTGCCGGAAGCATCCGAACGCACGACGCCGCCGCCCGCGATGATCGCCGGACGTTCGGCGCGCGAGAGCAGGTCGGCGGCGACCGCCGTCAGCTCGGGGCGCGGGACGACCTCTTCCGGGGTCGCGTCCATGGCGGTGACGACGGGCAGGGTCGTCTCCGCGAGCAGCACGTCCTGCGGGATCTCCACCCACACCGGGCCGTGCGGGGCGGTGAGCGCCGACTCCCAGGCCGCCGCGATCGCGGAGGGGATCTGCGAGGCCGTGCGGACCGTGTGGACGGACTTCACGATGTCGCGGAATGACGCCTGCTGGTCGCGCAGCTCGTGGAGGTAGCCGTGCCGGCCGCCGCCCAGGCCCGCCACCGGGATCTGGCTGCCGATCGCGAGCACGGGCGAGGAGCCCGCCGCCGCCTCCTGGAGCGCGGCGAGCGAGGTCAGCGCACCGGGGCCGGTGGAGAGCAGCAGCGGGGCCACCTCACCGGTGATCCGGCCGTACGCGTCCGCCGCGAAGCCCGTGTTGTTCTCGACGCGCATGCCCACGTACGACAGGGACGAGCGGCGCAGGGCGTCGAACATGCCGAGCGCGTGCTGGCCGGGGAGCCCGAAGACCGTCGTCGCGCCGAGGCCCTGGAGGGTCTCCACGACGAGGTCGCCGCCGTTGCGCCCGGCGGGCGGGTTCAGGGCCGCCTCCTTCTGCGCGTCCGTGGGCCGCAGGACTACGTCGTGGTCGTGCGTCACTTGGCCGCCCGCCCCTCCGCGATCTGGCGGGACATGATCGTCGTCAGCTCGTACGCGGTGTGCGAGGCGGCGACGGCCGTGATCTCCGCGTGGTCGTAGGCGGGGGCGACCTCGACGACGTCGGCCGAGACGAGGTTGCAGGAGGAGAGCCCCCGCAGGATCTCCAGGAGCTCGCGCGACGTCATGCCGCCGGCCTCCGGGGTGCCGGTGCCGGGCGCGTGGGCCGGGTCCAGGCAGTCGATGTCGATCGAGATGTACAGCGGGCGGTCGCCGATGCGCTGGCGCAGCTGGTCGGCGACCTCGTCGGCGCCGCGGCGGTAGATGTCCGCCGAGGTGACGATGCCGAAGCCCATCTTCTCGTCGTCCGTGAGGTCCTGCTTGCCGTACAGCGGGCCGCGCGTGCCGACGTGGGAGAGCGCCTCGGTGTCGAGGATGCCCTCCTCGACGGCACGGCGGAACGGCGTGCCGTGGGTGTACTCGGCGCCGAAGTACGTGTCCCAGGTGTCCAGGTGCGCGTCGAAGTGCAGCAGGGCGACCGGGCCGTGCTTCTTGGCGACGGACCGGAGCAGCGGCAGGGCGATGGTGTGGTCGCCGCCGAGCGTCATCATGCGGGCACCCGAGCCGAGCAGATCGTCCGCGGCGGCCTCGATCGTCTCGACCGCCTCGTTGATGTTGAACGGGTTGGCGGCTATGTCGCCCGCGTCCGCGACCTGGGCGAGCGCGAAGGGCGAGGCGTCCTGCGCGGGGTTGTACGGGCGAAGGAGGCGCGAGGCCTCGCGGATCGCGTTGCCGCCGAAGCGGGCGCCGGGGCGGTACGAGACACCGGTGTCGAAGGGCACGCCGACCACGGCGATGTCCGTCTTGCCGCCCACCTCGTCGAGGCGGGGCAGCCGGGCGTAGGTCGCCGGGCCCGCGTACCTCGGGACGCGGGAGGAATCGACCGGGCCGCGGGGGGTCGGGGTCTCGGCGCTGCTCATGGTCGGTTTCCTCCTGCTGGTACGAGTGCTGCTGTGCTGCTGGGACAAGTGTCGCGCGGCCCACCGACAGCGGGCCGCGCGCATGGCTAGACGGCCACCGGCGTTTCCGGTTCCGCTTCTTCGGACCCCCGGCCCGCGAGCCGCTCGCGCCAGGCCGCGAGGACCGAGGCGTCGGTGGGCTTCGTGGCGAGGGAGACGACGACGTACACGCCGAGAGAGATCAACAGGCCGTAGTAGATCGGCTCGTTGGCGAGGATTCCGTACCCCCACATGAGCCCGACGACGGAGAGCCCGCCGGCGACGATGGCCGCGAGCGCGCCCTCGGCGGTGCCGCGCTTCCAGAGCAGCCCGCCGAGGATCGGCACGAGAAGACCGGCGACGAGCAGGTTGTAGGCGACGGTCAGCGCCTGGACGACGTCGTTGAGTGCGATGGCGATGCAGACGACGCCGATGCCCATGATCAGGATGAAGAGGCGGTTGCCCTTCACCTCGTCGTGCGGCTCGTCGCCTGCCCCGTCGGACTTCACGACGCCCCGCAGCCGCGACCAGATGTCGTTGTTGGCGACGGTGGCGCAGGCGATGAGTGCTCCGGAGGACGTGGACATCACGGCGGCGAGGGCCGCGGCGAGCACCAGGCCTCGTACGCCCATGGGGAGCTCGTCCTTGACCATCGTCGCGAAGGCCGCGTCGGCGCTCGGCAGCTTCGGGTACATGACCTTGGCGGCGGTGCCGATGACGGCGCCCGCGATGGCGTACACGAGACAGTAGGTACCGGCGACGGTTCCGCCGTAGCGGGCGACCTTGTCGCTGCGCGCGGTGAAGACGCGCTGCCAGATGTCCTGCCCGATGAGCATGCCGAACGTATAGATCAGGACGTACGTGAAGATCGTCTCGCCGCCGATGCCCAGCGGGTCGAAGTACTCGGTGGGCAGCTTGGCCTTCATCTCGCTGAAGCCGCCGGCCTTCACGACCGCGATGGGCAGCAGCAGGAGCAGCACGCCGATGGTCTTCACCACGAACTGCACCATGTCGGTGAGCGTGATGGACCACATGCCGCCGAGCGTCGAGTACGCGACGACGATCGAGCCGCCGAGGATGATCGCGATCGTGCGGTTCATGTCGAAGATGACGTCGAAGATCGTGGCGTACGCGATGGTCGAGGTGACCGCGAGCATCAGCGTGTACGACCACATGACGACCCCGGAGATGATGCCCGCGCGTCCGCCGTAGCGGAGGTCGAGCATCTCGGAGACGGTGTAGACCTTCAGGCGGGCGATGCGCGCCGAAAAGAAGACACTCAGCGCGAGCAGGCCGAGGCCGATCGTGAAGACCATCCAGGCGCCGGAGAGCCCGTACTGGTAGCCGAGGCCGACGCCGCCGATGGTGGACGCGCCGCCGAGGACGATGGCGGCCATGGTCCCGGAGTACATCCACGGTCCGAGGCGGCGTCCGGCGACCAGGAACTCGCTCTTGGACTTGGCGCGGCGCATGCCCCACCAGCCCATGGCGAGCATGCCGGCGAGATAGACGACGATCACTGTGTAGTCGACGGCCATAGGGCCCTCCTTCGCGCACCTCGGTGGCGTGTCGTGCAGATGGGGGTGGGGGGGGTGGCAACGACCGGCCGCGGGGACATCCGCCCGTACCCGCGGCCTGGGGTCGGCACGACCTTAGGTGGCCGGAAAGCAACGCTGAAGTGTACGTTTCATCCATTCCCCGTGATCGATATGGATGGAACATCCACCGTGCCGGACCCCGCAGCACCGTCAGGCCCCTCCGCGCCTCCTCCGACCCCGCCGGTCCCGCTCACCGCGCTGCTCGCCCGGGAGGAGCTGGGCCTGCGCCAGATCGCGGGCCCCGACGCCGGGGAGAGCGGGGCGGCCGTCCAGTGGGTGCACACATCGGAGATGGCGGACCCGTATCCGTATCTCCTGGGCGGCGAGCTGCTGTTGACGGCGGGCGTGCACATCACCGACCCGGTGGGCGCGGGCGTGTACCTGGACGACTACGTGGCACGGATCGTGGAGGCGGGCGGCGCGGCCCTCGGCTTCGGTGTCGCACCGGTGCA